>NZ_CP028472.1:0-300000 GCF_003047105.1 Celeribacter baekdonensis | reverse complement strand
CCCCAAAAGCGCCACATCATCGCGCCCGGTTTTGACCCAAAAGGGCTCAGTCGATTTGCGGGCGGCAACGTGGTCAAGAGCCCCATTGAGCCCCGCCGTGCCGTCAAATGACACAATATGCTCCAAAGGTGCGCTCGCGCCCAAACAGGCCTCCAACTCGTCCAACATCCGCAGGTCGCACAGCGCCAAGCGCACCTGCGCCTTGTCCAAATATTGCATCAACTCTTTTTTGCGCATCATCGGCATGGTGTTGATCACAACCGCCCCCGCCTTGGTCGCGCCAAGCCAACAGGCCACAAGCGCGGGCGTATTGGCCGAACGGATCAAAATGCGGTGCCCCGGTTTGATGCCATAGTCTTCGACCAAGGCGCGGGCGATTTGACTGCTCCACTGGGCCAGCTCCGCATAGGTGCGACTGCGGCCTTGGCCGATCAAAGCAATGCGATCGCCAAAGCCCTTTTCGACCATCCGGTCGGTGAGCTCATAGGCGGCATTCATGTGGTCGGGATAGGGGAAAGCGTCCAACAAATAGTCGGGCTGATGGTCGGGTGCCGGAAGATTGTCCCGGCAAAACGTGTCTACATGTGCGCTAGGTCCAAGCATTCTTGGTCTCCATTGGGGGGCAGGACGGCAAAACCGGTCAGCGGCGCGCGGCAAAAACCACTCCGCGCGCCTTTGGTCCGATCAGAACAGTTTGAGAAAGCGGATTTCCGCGACGACGTCGTTTTTGAACCCGTCTTGCACAGAGAGGTCCTTGGCCAACATGCCCTGCACTTGGACGGTCGGGCTTACGAAGGTGTTGGCATAGACGCGGATCTGATCGCGGCGCGTTTTCAGGCCCGAATAGACACCGTCATAGTTGATGTCGCCACCAAATTGGCCGGAGTAACCGACAGAGAGCGATTTGGTTTGGCCGAATTGTTTGCGAAAGGCGACCTGAACCTGAGAGGCGGGATCGCGTGACACGTCCACGCCGCTTTCTGTGTGATCCATGCTCAAAGCGACGTCTGCGGTGGCATCCAGATAGACACCATTGCCCAACCCTTGAATCAGCGCGACTTGTGGGGTGAACACCCATGCCCCGCCGCCCAAAGAGACTTCGCCAAACTCATAAGATCCGCTTGGCGCGGTCAAAAATGCCGTGACGCCGACCGTCGTTCCGGTGTCCGGGTTGGAGGGTTTGACGGGCCAATAACTGGCGCCGAATGTCAGGTCGCCAAGGCCCTCGGACGTGGGTTGTGCTGCCCCGCCGATCTGAGCCGTGTCAAACCCGCCCATTGGCAAAACCATTTGAAACAAAACCGGCTCATTGCCGATCTGCGTGTAGTGCAGCCCCCGCAAAACGGCGACATTGGCGGTGACTTCGGAGGCGGGCACATCAACCCCGCCAAAGTTCAATTCGGTCGCGCGGGAGTGCTGGAGGTAGAGCAGGCCGACGTTGGTGCCAGGCGGCAACATGGCGTAATCACCCGGTGCAACGTCAACCGCCAGTGCTGGCAGTGCGGCACAGGCCGTGAATGCCCGAGAACGAGGGTTTGTGCGAAGTGTTTCATGAGAGATCCCTATTGGTCATATGTTGGACGATGCTGGCTTTTGCTGCCAGCTTATGGGGGTGAGCCGGTTTTCCGGCCTTCTTGCCCAAGGCCTCGCCAGCGCCGGTCCAGATAAACCAGCGTTTCTGAGCTATGGGGTGTCGTCGCGGCGGCACAGGCACCTTCAAGCAGCTGTGCGGTCACAAGGGTCGCCGCCTCAAGCGGCAGACGCGTTTGAATTTCGCCTCGAAACCATGTGCCAATTTGGCGATAGCGTGGTTCCCCCGTCGGCAGGGTTTCCCAATCGTGATCCGCACCAAAACGGGCTTGCCCCGGCTGAGCACACAGGCTGGCCAGATCCAGATCCTCGTAGCGCGGAAAATGGATCACCACGGTCTGGGCCGTCAAAAGAGCGGCGGCTGTGGCGGACTGATTGGACAGAGAAAAGGCGATCACCGGCGGGGCGGCACTGACGGAAATCAGCGAGCTGACCGTCATCGCAACAGGCCCCGTCTCTGTCGTCGCCGTCAAAATCGCGACCCCAGCCGGGTGATTGCGAAAGGCGGTGCGAAACGCGTCGGCCATATCGGATATATCAGTCATCTGAACTCCTTTCAAAGGATGTGGCATTCGGTCGGGAGCGGTGTCCCAATGCGGCGGTTCAACGGTTGTGAGGTGTTCAAAACAAAGGCGGCCAAGTCCGCGCGCATCTCTTGACTGAGGGCCTCAAAGGCCTGCGAGGACCAGCCGTTGAGCATCGGCGCGTCATGCCAATCTGCGGGGTTTCCAAATTGGAATGGCAGATCGAAACAATGTGCCGCCCCGACGCCGGGCAAGTCGCTCCGTGCTGCGAATTGTCTTCGGATCACTTTGCGACCGCGCCCCTCCGCCGCCTTGGCAATAGCCTCGGCAAAGGCCCCAAAACTCAACCACGAGGCACGGGTGACGGTCTCGACCCAGTCCTCTGACCAGCCATGTGGCCAGTCTTGCGGCCAGCCCTGTGCACAGGCCCGCGACAGGATTGGCGGATCGGACTGGGCGCGCAGGGTCGAAAGGCGTGCGACATCCTGCTTTGATCCCGCTGCCAACTGGGGCAAAAAGACGGACATCTCATGGTCGGTCACCCGCACATACAGCGCCGAGACATGCAGGGGCGTCTCCGCCGCCGCCACGGGCCAAACCGGCAAATACATCGGCGCCATTGCACCGGGTGGCGACGTGTGATGCGACAACACCTCGGCACCTGCGCGTAACAAAGCCACCTCTTGCGGGTCTCCTTGACGCTGCATCTCCTCACAGCGTGCAACAGTATCGCGGGTGAAGGCGCTGCGATGCGCCCCACTCCAAGGGCTGATCTGTGGGATGCTCAAAAGCGCAACCTGATCAAACACGCCTTTGGCTTTCGGCCACCCAGCCAAGGCCCAAGCGTACCATGCCCCGCCGATTGTCCGGCCAGAGTGATCCGATTGGCATCGCCACCAAAATCGCAAATATGGTCTTTGACCCACTGCAATGCAGTGAGAATATCCCCCATTGGGCGGTGATCAGAGGGGTCTTGATCCGCATCCTCTTCGAGATGGCCATTGGGGCCAATGCGGTAGTTCAACGTCACAACCACCATGCCCTCCGCCGCCAAGGCCGCGCCGCGATACCACCGTGCCGCGCCGCCGCCACTCACCCAAGCGCCGCCGTGCAAGAACACCATCACCGGAAGGTCAGTGCCGCCCTCTGGAGTCCAGACGTTGAGATAAAACGCCTCATCCGACTGTGGATTTTCGCCAATGCCCGGCCCCATGAGGGCCTCAAGGCGGCTGGGGAGTTGCGGAAAGACCGGAACCTCGGTCAGGTGGCGCACATCCAATTGCCCTGATGCGGGGGTAACGGCAGATCGGGGTGTGTCCGGTTTGGACAAGCGCCCATAGCGGATGCCGTAAAAACATTCGACGCCGCCGCATGTGGTGCCTGTGACCCCGGCACGCGACAGGTCTTTTTGTGGCAGGGCGGCGGGGCCGCCCTGTATGTGAAGGTCAAATGGATCAGACACGGAGCCGCCCTCAGACGAGAGGTGTCGGAGGGGAGACGCCAAGAAGGCTCGCGCCGCCGATCTCATAACACAGCGGGCTGGCCGCAATGGCATGGCGCGCGCCGGTGTTTACATCGCGCCACAGACGACCCAGGGGGCTGAACTCGGCAAAGGTCGCGGTGCCGTGCAACGTGGCGAGATCGTTCATGACCTCACACAGATTGGCCGTGGCATGCGCGCCGTAATTGCGCACACGGGCGCGATCCGCCATCGACAAAGGGTCGGTGCCAAGGGCCGCTGCATCAATCAAATCAGCGGCGGCCTGAAGGCTCATTTCGGCCGTGTCAATCTTGGCTTTAGCGGCCCCGATGGATTGGACAAAAGCCCCAGAGGTGTTTTGCGGATGGTATTTGGAATAGGTGATGGGGCGTTTGCCCGCCGCTGCAATCACATAGTCCAAGGCCGCCTTTGCCCCCCCAAGCGGACCAGAAATGATCACGGTCGGGAACATTGAAACCGGCGTCAACCGCTGGAGGAAATGCGCCTCACCCGACATCTCAAACTCTGGCCCAAGGATCGTACCCGCCGGAGCGATTTGATCCGCCGGAACCAAGACATCTTTGGCAATGAAATTGTTGCTGCCGGTGCCGCGCATCCCGATGCTGTACCATGTGTCCTTGATGGTAAAACTGTCCTTGTGCAACAGGACATAGCCCGGCGTTGGCTCCGCACCTTCGGCCTCATACACATCCAATGCGCCGATGGCCCATTCGGAATTGAGGATGTTCGAGCCCCACGGCCATTCGCCGTTGATCCGGTAGCCCTCGCCCTCGCGTCGGGCTGTGTTGCCGGAATTGACAATCACGGAGGCCATGCGAACGGGTTTTCCACCGGCGTAAACGCGGTTCCACGCCGTGTCTGGAAAACGCATGGCAAGCTGGGCCGACACACTTGAAATCACTGAAATCCACGCGGAACTTGGGCAATACATGCCGATCGTGCTGGTGACATCCAACAACATACGCGCTCCGCCCTCAAAGCCGCCATTTTGCGCCAGTGAGTTGATCCCAAAAACGCCAGTGGTTTCGAGCGCCTCAAGAGAGGCCTGGGTGACACGGCGGCCTTTGTCGGTTTCGACGGCATTGTCGCGCAGGATCGGGCCGATGGCGTGAACTTTGGCGATGATCTCTTGGGTGATGTCTTTTTTATAGGCGCTCATGCCGACACCTCCGCAAAACCAAAGGCGCCGTTGACGGCGGCAAGATCCATGATTTCACGCACCTCGACAATTTTGCCGTCGCGCACGGTGAACACATCGACCAATTCGACATCAAGGATCTGACCATTGTGTAAGGTCGCCGTTTCGGCCAGATGCAAAAAGCCCACGCCTGCGTCTTCGTCGGCATAAAGGCCTTTCACGACCATGTTCAGCGTGCCGGGTTTAAAGGCGTCTCCCAAGCCACCGAGGAGCTCGCCAAAGAACCCGTCCCAGCCGGAATAGGTCTTTGCGATCGGGCATGTTTTGCCAACCACGGTCCATGTCACGTCTTTGGACATGATGGTTTTCAGGGCGTCGATGTCCTGAGTGCTATGGCCTTGCCAAAAGGCTTCGATGATAGATTTTACAGTCATTTTTAATGTTCCCTGGTGTGTTTGAGGTCTTTTGAGACACGTCGGATTGATCCCCGAAGTGGCTTCGGGGTCCGATTTTGATTTTGATGTAAATGAGGGTGCGCCTATCTCAGCGGTGGCGCATGTGGTCGTTGACCTGAACTTGGCTCAGGTCAGACAAACCGAATTTCGTGCTCTGCCCCAAGGCGGACGACTTCGGCCGGATCACTCAAGCCATCAATGGCGACCATGTAATCGTACATCCGCGCGACCGGCGAGACGACGACCAACGCCCGCGCCAACGCGCCGGAACGGTTGTGTAGAGAATGCGGAATACCCATCGGCAAAGTCACGGTGTCACCGACCCCGGCTTTGATCACCTTGCCTTCGGTTTCAAACTCCATCTCCCCTTCGAGAATGTGCAAAATTTCATCCTGTGTGTCGTGAACATGGGTCGGCACGAAGCTATCGACGTTGAATTCCGCATGCATAAGCATCGCGCTGTCCGACACATGCAGCGGCAAATAAGGCTCGCCCAAAATGGTCCATTTTTGGTTTTTAAAGCTGTCGCCCGAAGGGGTGATCCCTTTGCTGAAGTCCATGATTTTTCTCCACTGTTGCGTGTTTTTTAGACCCCAAACGCACGGCCTTAGGGATGTGATCTCTGTCGGGCTCTGCGCCAGAAAGCCCCGTGTTTGATACGGTTTCTGATGACAGAGAGGATCACTTAAGCCCCTTGACGGAATGTGCGTTCGAGTGCCTTTATGCTTTAAGGTTGAAATGAATCAGCGGGCGGGGATATCCGTTTTCTGCAGGGATTGTTCAGATCATGCGAAAAAATCACATTTCTGATGACAGCACGGCCGCTATTCCGATCGCTCGGCACATGCTGCTTGAAACGGACGACATAGATGCGGCCCACGCACAGGTCACAGAAGTGTTTTGCCCTCATAAAATTGATTTCTCAGGCCGCGGGCGGGACCTGTTCTTTCGACAAAGTTTTGCCTCCATGGGCAGTGTGGCCCTCAGCTATGTTCGGTATGGCGCGGATGTGGAGATTGATGCGGGCGAACCGGGCGACTGGTTCATGATCCACTCCACCGACCAAGGCCAATGTGCGATGCAGATCGGCGCACATGACGTACACGCCACGACCGGGACCGATGTCGTCAGCTCCGCCACGACCCGCCTCAAGATGAAATGGATCAACAATTGTGGGCAATTGGTGCTCAAAATTGAACGTGCCGCCCTTGAGCAACATTTGCGTTTGATGCTCCATGATGACCTGCGCCGCCCGATTGAGTTTGTCCCAGATCCGACAGCGACCAACACCTCAAGCTATCGCAGATTGATTGAATTCACCGCCAGCGAGGCCGGACAGACAGAGAGTTTTTTCCGTTCAGACCTTGGGTCGAAACATCTCGAAAATACGCTGATGACAGCGGTTCTGACCAGTTTTCGCCACAGCTATTCCGAGCGTCTCGAAACGCGCGGCGCGCAGGCGGCTCCACGCCATGTGCGTTTGGCCGAAGAGTTTATTCGCACGCATATTGAGGACCCGATTTCTGTGATTGAAATTGCGGCTGCGGCCTCGGTGAGTGTGCGCACCCTGTTTGATGGCTTTAAACGGTTTCGAGGCACGACGCCGATGGCCTATCTCAAAACCATCCGACTTGAAGCCGTGCGCGCCGACTGTATCACTGCCGGGCCCGAAGCCTCGGTGACCGAGATCGCATTGAAATGGGGGTTCACAAATCTCGGGCGCTTTGCGGACAGCTACCGCAAACGATATGGCGAACTGCCCTCCGACACGCTGCGCCGCCGGGGGAAGTGAGCGCCGATTTTAGCGTTCCTGCCGGGCCGCGCACCCAACGGATCAGAGCGCGCAGCCACAGGTAAAAGCCGTCGTTTACGCCGCCAATTCAGGATGGAGATATTTCTCCAACCCGGCGCGGCAATCATCGGGCCAAGGATGGGATTTATGATCCTTGGTCGAGGTCATGACGATGAGTTGTTCGATGGTCCAAATCACGTCCTCACCGACCTTCACCACCGTGTATAAGTCGAGAGAAGATTTGCCGATCTTGCGCACATGCACATTAAAATCGAGCACATCCCCGTACACCGCAGGTTTTTTAAATTCGATGGTCATTTTGACACTGGGCAGACCCAAATGGCGGTCAAACATCAGTTCCTTCCATGTGACCCCGAAAGAGGCAAACATGGCCTCATTCACATCAACCAACATCGACAGATAGGCCGGGTGATAGGCGATGCCGGTGAGGTCGCAATCGCCAAAACGCATCGGCTTTGAGATCGTAAAGGGCATAGGGTTTCCTTTCAGTTGAGCGGCCGCAAGAGGCATGCGTCGCATGTGTAAAGATGGGCGACACCCCAGGTTTGCGCCCTCTCTTTTTATTTATGTTTAAAATGTATTGCGATGTCAAACACCGCGTGAATCGGTGGAAATATCAGCTCTTTATGGGTCAACACTTCACTCTAGATAGAATTTATCATGCTACTAGATACAGCTAATTCAGCGGGTTATTCCATAATTTATGAAATAATCTCATACACTTATGAGATTTTAGCGCATTCCATATCCACAACCAGCTCATTGTCGCTTCCCTGTTGACAGAAAGCTGCGGTCAATTTAGCTTTATATTTAAAGTATATTGGCGGTGACACGCATCAGCCCCCTCAGTCAAAGGATAACAGCAATGAAGATAGCGATTCTCGGCGGCGGCCCTTCCGGTCTGTACTTTGCGATTTCGATGAAACTGCGCGACCCAAACCATGACCTCACGATCTATGAGCGCAACCGCTTTGATGACACCTTTGGCTGGGGCGTTGTGCTTTCCGATGAGACCATGTCCAACTTTGAGGACAACGACCCGATTTCCGAAAAAATGATCCGCGACAACTTTGCCTATTGGGATGATGTCAAAACGGTGCGCGGTGATGAGGCGATGACCTCAGGCGGTCACGGGTTCTGTGGTATCGGACGCAAAAAACTTTTGCTGGTGCTGCAGGAGCGCGCGCGCGACCTTGGCGTCACCTTGCAATATGAGACTGATCTCACCGACGAAAAGATCGCTGAACTGAAAGAAGCCAACGATTTGGTGGTGGCCGCAGATGGCCTCAACTCCAAAACACGCACGATCTATGCCGATCAATTTCAGCCCGAGATTGATATGCGCCGGAACCATTTTGTCTGGCTTGGTACGCATCAGAAATTCGATGACGCCTTCACCTTTATTTTCGAGAAAACCGAACATGGTTGGATCTGGGCGCATGCCTATCAATTTGACGATGACACGGCGACGTTCATTGTCGAATGCGGCCCCGACGTGTTTAAGGCCTTCGGCTTTGACACGCTGAACCAACAAGACAGCATCGCGCTGTGCGAAAAGATTTTTGCCAAGCACCTTGGCGGCCATGCCTTGATGACCAATGCCAATCACATTCGCGGCTCGGCCTGGATTCAATTCCCGCGCGTCACCTGTGAAAACTGGTTTTTTGAAAATGTCGTTTTGCTCGGGGATGCCTCCGCCACTGCGCATTTTTCCATCGGCTCCGGCAGCAAACTTGGGATGGAAAGCGCCATCGCTTTGGCCGATGAACTCAACTCCGGTGCACCGCTTCGGGACGCGCTGCAAACCTACCAAGACGAACGCAAACTCCAAGTGCTGCGCGTCACATCCGCGGCGCGCAATTCGACGGAATGGTTTGAAGAGGTCGAACGCTATCTGACTTTGGACATGATGCAGTTCAACTATTCCCTGCTCACCCGGTCCCAACGGATCAGCCACGAAAACCTGCGGTTGCGCGACCCGGAATGGTTGGCCTCGGCCGAAGCCTGGTTCCAAAAAAAGGCGGGCAGAAATTCAAACCGCAGCCCGATGTTTGCGCCGTTCAAGCTGCGTGAGATGGAGCTTGCAAACCGCGTCGTTGTCTCACCGATGGCACAATATAAGGCCTCTGAAGGCATGCCGACCGACTGGCATTTTGTGCATTACGCCGAGCGCGCCAAAGGGGGGCTGGATTGGTGTTCACCGAAATGCTCTGTGTCTCCATGGAGGGGCGCATCACCCCCGGTTGCCCGTGCATCGGACCGGACCAAGTGCCCGCCTGGTCGCGCCTGACCGATTTCGTTCATGCCGAAACACCTGCGAAAATCTGTGCGCAAATCGGCCATGCGGGCCGCAAAGGCTCCACCCGTTTGGCTTGGGATGGGATCGACCAACCGCTCACAGAGGGCAATTGGGACCTGCTTTCCGCCTCGGCGCTGCCGTTGATGGAGGGCAATGTCGTGCCCAAAGCAATGGATCGCGCCGATATGGACAAGGTCAAAGATCAATTCGTTGCCGCAGTGAAAGCCGCAGCAGAGGCCGATTTCGACATGATCGAAATGCACGCAGCCCACGGCTATCTCTTGGCCTCCTTCATCTCGCCGGTGACCAACAAACGGTCTGATGAGTATGGCGGATGCCTAGAGAACCGGATGCGGTTCCCGCTTGAAATCTTCCACGCGATGCGGGCGCATTGGCCCGAGGCCAAACCGATGAGCGTACGGATTTCGGCCCATGACTGGATGGGCGACGAGGGCGTTCACCCCGAAGAGGCCGTCGACATTGCGCGACTGTTCAAAGAGGCCGGAGCCGATGCGATCAACGTTTCGTCCGGTCAAACGGACAAGAAAGAACAGCCGATCTATGGGCGGATGTTCCAAGTGCCTTTCTCCGACCGTGTGCGCAATGACGTCCAGTCGCCGACCTTGGTTGCGGGCAATATCTACGAACCCGATCACGTCAATTCGATCTTAATGGCCGGTCGCGCCGATCTGGTCCTTTTGGCCCGTCCGCATCTTGCCGATCCGTACTGGACCCTTCATGCGGCAGTTGAGCTTGGCGACACCGAACAGGCATGGCCCGCCCCCTATGAAGGGGGACGTCGTCAGGCCAATACGCTTGCTGAACGCGCGAAAGCGATGGCGTCATGAGTCTAGACGGAAAAGCGGCCTTTGTGACGGGAGGCGGCTCCGGTGTCGGGGCTGTCATCGCCCTGCATCTGGCTCAGGCCGGAGCACAGGTCACGATTTGCGGACGCCGCCGTGCGCCGCTTGATGCTATGGCGGTCCAACATCCGAACATCACGGCGATTGTCGCGGACATCACCGATGAGGTGGCGATTTCCGCGGCCATTGCCAAGGCGGCTCCCGACATCGTTGTGGCCAACGCCGGGGCGTCGGAAAGCGCGCCTTTCGCCAAAACCGAACTGGCCGCCTTTGAGCGGATGATGACGGTCAACCTCACTGGCACGTTTCTGACGCTGCGCGAGGGCGTAAAGGCGATGCAGGGCAAGCCATGGGGCCGCCTTATTGCCATCGCCTCGACCGCCGGGATCAAAGGCTATCCCTATGTCGCGCCCTATGCGGCGGCCAAACATGGTGTCGTCGGGATGGTCAAATCCGTCGCCCTTGAAGTTGTGCGCAAAGGCATCACGGTCAATGCGATTTGTCCGGGGTTTCTTGACACCGAAATGACCGAACGCTCGATCGCCAATGTCGTCGAAAAAACCGGGCGCAGTCCCGAAGAGGCCCGCGCCTCTTTGGAGGCGACCAACCCCATGCACAGGCTCGTTCCCCCCGAAGATGTCGCCCGCGCCGTTCTCTGGCTCTGCTCTGAGGGCTCCGATATGGTCACTGGACAATCTATTTCAGTGTCCGGAGGTGAGACATGACCGAGACCTTTTCCATCCGCCGTCAGGTGGAATTCAATCACTGTGACGCCGCCGGGATCGTGTTCTATCCCCGCTATTTTGAAATGATCTCCTCACTCACTGAGCGGTTCTTTTCTGATGCGTTGGATTTTAGCTGGGCCTCCATTGGGCTCTCCGAGGGCTACGGCACGCCGATGGGCAATATCGAGGTCCGCTTTCACGCGCCCTCTCAGCTTGAAGATTGGTTGGATCTTTCGCTTCAGCTTGAGCGGATTGGCCGGTCCTCTGCGACATTCCTGATCACCTGTGCCTGCGAGGGCACGCCGCGGTTCACCTGCAAGGCCACGGTGGTTTACGCCAACATCAAAACCGGCGGCTCTGAACCTTGGCCTGAGACACCGCGTGCAAAAATGTCCCGCTATCTCACGGCCTCCTCCCAAAATGAACGCCAAGATTAAAAGAAAGACGCACCATGACAGCTCTCACACCTCATATGTTCCTCCAGCCAGACGGTTGGGTTCCGGCCAAAGGCTATGCCAATGGTCTTTTGGCCGAAGGTCGGATGGTTTTTACGGGCGGTTTGATTGGATGGAACGCACAGCAGGAGTGGGTGCATCTGGACATGCTGGGGCAATTCCGCCAGACGCTCGAAAACATTGTGGCGGTGCTGGAACAGGCCGGTGCGAAGCCCGAGCACCTTGTGCGCCTGACGTGGTACATCACCAACAAAGAGGAATATCTCGATAACCTGCGGGCGTTTGGCGCCGCTTACCGCGAGGTGATTGGGCGGCATTTCCCGGCGATGGCCGTTGTTCAGGTCGTGGCCTTGATGGAAGATGCCGCCAAGATCGAGATCGAAGCCACGGCGGTTATTCCCCATGACGTTACACCCCATGACTGAGGCGCTTCAACGTCCTGACACGGCCCCCATCCTGGTCACTGTCGCTCCGCACAGCCATGCGACGCCGCGTGGGGCGGTCACCGGGGCGTGGATCATGGGGCAGCTCGATGTGGCGGCGGGGCTTGCCGGGCGTAAGATTGCACAGGGCGATGCCTTGATCCTGTCGATCAAAGAGCTGACCTTTCATGCCGCTCTGAGCGCAGGTGCGGAATTTGTGATCCATGCCGAGCTGACACGGCGCGGCAACAGTTCCTTTAACCTGTTTCTTTCCGCATGGGCTGAGCCGGACAGGGATTGCAGCCTTGTCATGAGTGCTGATGTGGTGCTTGTTGCGGTTGACGCCGATGGTAAGCCACGGAAACTGAATTAAAAAATAGTAAAACAGTGCGCTTTACATAGACCTGACAGAGAAAAACCCATGTGAATTTCATGTGGGTTTTCGCTTTACCTGCGCGTCTATAAATTGATACTTAAAATAAGTTTTGTACGGTAATTCGAAATGGACAGGTGAAATGACTGCGCAAGAGACCCATTTGGTTGAGGATGAAATGCTCGCGCGTCAACGGCTTCGGCTTTGGTTGCAAATGCTCAAGGCCGTGCGCTACGTTGAGGGCTCTTTGCGTGAACGCCTTCGTTCAGGGTATGCCACCACCCTCCCCCGCTTTGATGTCTTGGCCGCTCTTCATTCGGAACCGGAGGGCATGAAAATGAGCGAGCTGTCGCAGCATCTTGTCGTGTCCAATGGCAATGTCACCGGCGTGGTGGATCGGCTGGTCAGTGAGGAGCTTGTTGAACGGCAAACGCTCGAATCAGATCGTCGTGCTTTTCTGGTGCGGATCACCGACAAAGGCCGCGCGTTGATGGATGAAATGACGGCGGAGCACCTCGGTTGGATCGACGAAATGTTCACTGATGTGTCCGAGTCCGACGCGGCGCGGGGCATTTCCATCATGCTCGACATCCGCCACAAAGGGTAACGGAGCTTTGCGTGATCAGCGTCTGTGTGTCGCGATCACGCGCGAGGCCTCCTCATACAGTCCCGAAAGAATATTGAGCGTCCGCACCGCGTCTTTCATCCGTGCGGTGAATTCCGGCAATTCGGCAATCTCGGAAATCAACTGACTGCGGCGTATCTCTGCGTATCTGTCGGTGATTTCACAGCCCCGATCCGTGGCCGCGTAGGTGACCCCCGTCCGACTTGATCCATGTTTGGACACAAGCCCATCGGAAACCATTTTTCGGATAGAATACTGAATGTTAGGAATGTCGTCCCGGTTCATGAGACGGGCGATTTCTTTGATCGTTTTGGCGCGGTCATTCATGCGGATCACATGGAGCAACGCGTTGTCTGGGCCACTGGCGACATAGCCCGATGAGGCGACCAGACACTCAGATTGCCAGCGGCCAAAGCTTTCAAATGTGCGCATCAAGGCGAATTCAAATTCAGTTGCCGCGACCTCTGGCTCATCGGCCGCAAGGTGCCATGTGAAGTCGATGTTTTTGGGCGCTGCTTTTTTTTCCGACATGTGCGGGCCTCCGGTATGGATTTCGATTTAAACAAGTTTTCACAGCAAAATTATCTTGACTCAATGTCTTTTTTAAATGCACTTTTAAATCAAAAATCTATTCAAAACCAACATGGAGAACTGCACATGACCAAGAATAAAATGTCTCAAAAGAACGGGTTCAAACTCGGCACTTTCTCATCCAACTGCTCCTCTGGGATGACGGTGAGCAAAGCGCCGGAACGCTGGGTGAACAGCTGGGAGAACAATCTCAAGCTCGGCAAGATGCTTGACGAGGCCGGGATGGATTTCATTTTGCCGATTGCCCGCTGGATCGGCTATGGCGGCGAAACCGATTTCCACGGTAGCGTGTTGGAAACGGTGACCTGGGCCACGGCTCTTTTGGCCAACACCAAAGACATCTCAGTTTTCGCCACCATTCACACAGCGGCCAATCACCCGGTTGTCGTCGCCAAACAGATTGCAACGATGGATCAAATCGGTGCAGGCCGCGCGGGCCTCAACATTGTCGCGGGCTGGAACAAACCGGAATATGAGGCGCTTGGGCTCACGCTGCCCGACGATCATGAGTCGCGCTATGGCTACGCTCAGGAATGGTTCGACATCGTTCAAAAACTATGGGCCAGCCACGAACATTTTGACTGGGATGGCGCGTCCTTTACCCTCAAAGGCGTTAAGGGTGATCCGTGGCCGATCGAAGGCAGTGTTCCGATCCTGAACGCTGCTGGTTCCGGTTTGGGACGCGAATTTGCCACTCAAAACGCCAACTACCTGTTCACTCCGGCCATTGACCTGACCCGCTCCGTCGATGAGATCAAAGAGCTGAAACAAAAGGCAACGGATAAGGGTCGCGATGTGGGCGTGCTGACATTCAGCCACGTGATTTGCCGCCCCACCGAAGAAGAGGCCCGCGCCTATCACGACAAGATCATGAGCGAAATCGACTGGCCCGCCGTCGACAATCTGGTGAACCTTCAGTTCGCTCATGCACAGTCTTTCCCGCATGATCTTTTGGCGCAAATCCGTGATGTGATGGCGCTTGGCCATGGTGGCTTCCCCCTGATCGGGACACCGCGGCAAGTGGCCGATGGCATCATCAAGCTGCATGACACAGGCTTTGCGGGCACCACCCTGTCCTTTGTCGACTACGTTGAGGAATTCCCCTATTTCCGCGATGAAGTGCTGCCGCTTCTGGCCGAAGCTGGCATCCGCTAACGCCAAAGCAAAGCCCCGATCTCTGAGAGACCGGGGGCTTTTTATCGTGTCGGTGGAGGCGGCTTACAGCAGGCCTGTTTCCTTGGCAACACGGCGATATGCGGCCCCGGCGGTAAAGCCGCCGTCGATCACGAAATCCTCTCCGGTGATGAAAGCGGAGCCCTCGGAGGCGAGAAACAGCACCAATTGGGCGACCTCATCGGCCTCACCGGAGCGTTGCATCGGCGTCAGGTTGATCATCGGCGCAAGGTGTGGCGAATTGCGATTAAGGTCCGTCACAATCAGGCCCGGACAGATGGCATTGACCCGAATGCCCATATCCGCGAACTCCATCGCGGCTGTGCGCGTCAGGCCCCGGAGGGCCCATTTGGACGATGTGTAGGCCGGATCATAATGCCCGGAAAAGCCGCTGTTGGACGAAATGTTGACGATGCTGCCGCCCCCGGTTTCGGCCATGAACGGCGCCGCATGTTTGATGCCGATGAACGCACCTGTGGCATTCACATCCATCACTTTACGCCACTCTTCCACGGACATGTCTTGGATGATCTTGCGATTGATGATCCCGGCGTTGTTCACAAGAATATCCAGCCGCCCGGTCCACTCTCGAACAAGTTCCAAGGCGGCGCACCATGCCGCCTCCGAGGTCACATCGAGCGTTACAAAGCGCACATTATGACCCGCATCATTCAGACGTTTTGCAAGAGCAACTCCGTCCTCTTCCAACACATCACACAATAGCACAGAGGCCCCCGCCGTGGCCAAAAGCTCGGCCTCGATCGCACCTTGGCCGCGCGCAGCTCCGGTCACAATTGCGGTTTTGCCCGACAGATCTGTCAGGGCATTTTTGACGTTCTCGAAATTGATACTCATGCTTGCACCATCCTTTGGCGTTGTTCCCCAAGCCCGTCCGCGCCGAGTGTGACCACCTGTCCGGCCCGCAGGAAAGTCGGCGGCTTCATCCCCAAACCAACGCCCGGAGGGGTGCCGGTTGCAATGATGTCGCCGGGCTCCAGGGTCATGAACTGCGAGATATAATGCACCAAATACGCCACCCCAAAGATCATCGTCTTGGTGTTGCCGGTCTGGCGGCGTTTGCCGTCCACATCCAGCCAAAGATCAATGTTTTGAATGTCGTCAAATTCGTCTTTTGTCACCATCCATGGGCCGACAGGACCAAAGGTGTCGTGGCTTTTGCCCTTGACCCACTGTCCGCCGCGCTCGGATTGAAACGCGCGCTCGGAGACGTCATTGACCAAAGCGTAGCCTGCAACATAGTCCAGCGCCGCGACCTCTGAGACGTATTTGGCGCGGGTGCCAATCACGATGCCCAGTTCAACTTCCCAATCGGTCTTTTGAGACGTGCGCGGAATTTCGACATCATCATTTGGGCCGCAAATTGCGTTCGACGCCTTGGCAAACAGGATTGGTTCGGCGGGCGGTTCTTTGCCCGTTTCTTTGGCGTGATCGGCATAGTTCAGACCGACACAGAGAAATTTTCCCGGTCGTGCGATCGCTGACCCCAGACGCGGTGTGCCCTCAACCACGGGCAAATCCGCCAGATCAAGAGCGGCCAGTTTGACGAGGCTCTCTGGTGACAGGCTCTCGCCATTGATGTCTGCAACAACACCGGAGAGGTCGCGGATTTTGCCCTCGGCATCCAGACAGGCAGGGCGTTCCGAGCCGATTGGCCCATAGCGAAGAAGCTTCATAAAGCATCCTTTCGTAGGACGTCTCCGGGGTTTGATGCACCGGAGACGACAAGGGGATGAATGTTACGCGCGACGATAGCCTTCGAGGGCTTCGTCGGGCACATCAGGCAGGTTGGTGACGAGGTTGTCCGGGGTCCGGCAGGTCAGCCAAACGAGTTCCTCGGTGGTGCTCATGTTGACTTCAACATGCGGCATATACGGCGGCACGAACACAAAATCGCCCTCGTACATGTCGAGGTACTCTTTGTAATCTTCGCCAAAATAGATACGCCCGTGACCTTTCAGGACATATCCGCCGGTTTCGCATTCTTCATGGTGATGCGGCGGCGAGCGGTGACCGGGCTCGTTGCTCACGCGGCCAAACCAGATTTTGGTGGCCGGTGTGTGCTGTGGGCTTACACCCGATTTGCGAACGCATTCGCCAGATTGCAATGTGCTGTCGTCCAGTTCGGTGGAACGGGTGACGACGGGAACAACTTTGTCCGTCATGGGTAGTCCTCCTCTTAAAATAGGTGGGTGCATCGCACCCATGACAGGACAGTGGCACATGATGTTTTAGGCTTCAAGTAAATCTTTGAATGTGCCATATGGTGTTTAAACTCCAAAGACGACCAGAAGGCCTAATCAATCGCGCGCGCTAGGGTGTAGGGCATTACATATGGCCAAAGGCAGGCAGAATCCGGGTCACGGCGGAATGACTGATGCCCCACTCTGATGCCCGATTCTCCTCAAATCCGCCTGAATACTCATATTTTTAGTGGTGTTTAATTTTTAATCGACAGTCGGATACATCACGGAACCCTCAAATTCTCTGAGGTCATCGGATGAGGGAGAGGCCAAAACACCGTTTGTTTTCATGTGGTTTTCTCCGATAACGGCTGGCGCTGAGCACCCATTCCGACGGGTTCGAGACAGGATTTCGTGCAAGAATCTCCGCCAATGCGAAAGATTTTTATCCCAAAATAAACTTTGTACTTGAAGAAAGTTTATATATGCATTTGCATATTAATAATCAAAAACACAATCCACCTGAACAGGGAGCCTCATATGTCCACCCAAGAAACACTCGCAAGCGTTGCTGCTGGCCTGCTTGACGGAACCATCAAAGTCGTCGATTGCACCGCCCCGCTCGGCCCCGATACACCGCTGTTGAAACTGCCGCCAGAGTTTGCCGACGACACGCCCAAAATCGAGATTCATAAGATTTCCGAATATGGTGACCGCGGTCCGTTTTGGGCTTGGAACTGGCTGAAACTCGGCGAACACTCCGGCACCCATTACGATGCCCCGCATCACTGGATCACCGGCAAAGATTTCCCCGACGGCTCCGTCGACACCATCAATCCGCAAAATTTCGTCGCTCCGGCCAATGTGATTGATTGCTCCAAAGACGCCGCCGAAAATCCCGATTTCCTTTTGACCGTTGCGCATGTGAAGGCGTGGGAAGCCGAGCATGGCGAAATCAAAGAAGGCGAATGGGTGCTGATGCGTACCGATTGGGATCAGTACAACACGGATGAGGACAAATACCTCAATGCCGACGAAAACGGCCCGCATACACCTGGTCCGACGGCGGAACTCATCACCTATCTGATGGAAGAGAAAAAGGCACTTGGCTGGGGTACTCAGTGCATCGGCACCGACGCTGGCGCTGCGGGTGGCTTTGACATTCCGTTCCCGGCGCACAACTTGCTGCACAAACACAACCGCTATGGCCTTGCCTCTCTGACCAACCTGAAAGAGCTGCCCGCCAAAGGCGCGATCCTTGTCACAGCGCCGCTCAAGATCGTCAAAGGCACCGGCTCGCCGATCCGCGCGCTTGCGCTCATCCCCGCCGCTTGATCCGGGAGACATGTCCATGACCGCATCCACAGACATTGCCATCATCGGGACCGGGATCAACGCCTTGGTCGCCGGGGCCCTGCTGGCCAAATCCGGGAAACGTGTCGCGATGTTTGAACGCGAAGCCGTGGCCGGCGGCTGTATGCGGTCCGAAACCTTGGCGGAGGGGGTCACCTATGATCCCCTTGCCACAACATTCGTGCTTTGGGTGACGGGCGCGGCCCATGGCGCGCTCGGGGCCGATCTGGCCCGGCATGGGGTTGAATTTTGTGCCACAGACACCCCAACTGGCGTGCTTTTGCCCGATGGCCGGGCGCTGACCTATAAAATGGACCGCGCCGCCAATATGGCCGCTTTTGACGCGGTGCACAGAGGCGATGGCGCACAGCTTGGTGCTGATCTTGACGCTTTTGGTGCCGATGCCGAGCTTTTGTTTGGTCTGATGGGGGGCGACCCTTGGTCAAAATCCACCGCAAAGCTTTTGGGCAAAGAAGCCTGGAAACGCAAACCGCACGGGCTTGCCGCCACCATGGGCGGCGCTTTGCAATCCATGCGCGGCTGGTTGGAAACCTCTTTTGAGGATGAGTTGACGCGGGCGCTTTGGGCCCCTTGGTGCTTGCACGCGGGACTAGGTCCAGAGGCGGCGTTTTCCGGCCAAATGGGTCAGGTGATCGGCTTTGCCTTGGAGGCGGCAGGCGCGCCGATCGTGAAAGGCGGCGCGGCCAATATGGTGCGCGGGCTGATCGCGATCATCGAGGAAAACGGCGGCACCGTGCGCACCTCTGCTGAGGTGTCTGAAATTCTGGTCTCAAACGGCAAAGCGACCGGTCTCAGACTGTCAAACGGCGAGACAATCAAGGCGGGCAAACTGCTTGCTTCCGTCACGCCGCATCAACTCTATGACAGGCTCGCCCCCTCCTCCAAACACCGCGACAACCTACGCAAATACAAATACGGCAAAGGAAATTTCCAGCTTCACTATCTGCTCAACGGCCCTGTGAAATGGAACACTCCGGGGCTTGAGGCCGTTCAGCTTTTGCACATCACGCCCGGTCTGGATGCCGTGTCAAAAGCAGGCAACGAAGCCGAACGCGGGATGTTGCCGGATGTGCCAACGATCTGTGTGGGCCAACCCACAGCTGCCGATCCCAGCCGTGCACCAGAGGGTCAAACTGTGCTCTGGCTGCAACTGCCCGAAGCGCCACGCAGCGTCAAAGGCGATGCACGCGGCGAGATCACCGTGCCCGCCGATGGGCAATGGACAGAGGCCCTGCGCGAAACCTTTGCCGACCGCGTTGAGGCCATCCTGAGCCAGCATATCGACGGGTTCAAAGATCAGATTGTCACCCGTCGCGCGATCTCTCCGGCGGATTTGGAAGGCTACAACATGAACCTTGTTGGCGGCGATCCTTATGGCGGCGCTTGTGCTCTTGATCAGTTCTTCCTCTGGCGTCCGTTTGCTGACACCCTGCGTCACGACAGCGGCATCAAAAACCTCTATCACATCGGCGCGTCCACCCATCCGGGGCCGGGCCTGTCCGGTGGCTCAGGCTTTCTGACGGCCAAGGAATTGGGCGCATGATGGACCGTCCCGAGGATCTCGAAGAATTCACGCCCTATCTGATGAACCGGGTCATGGCGCGCTACAACAAAGGCGTCGAAGCGGCGCTCAAAGAGGTGGGTGTCTCCGTGGCTCAAATGCGCGCGCTCGTCGTTTTATTCGATGGCGGCCCCTGCACGATCAGCGAGCTGTCGGTGCTGACTGTGATCAAACAATCCACCCTCTCGCGCACACTCGATTCAATGGAAAAAGCCGATCTGATCCGCCGCGAAGGACAAGATGGCGACAGCCGCGTGCGCCAAATCAGCCTCACCGATGCCGGACGCGCCGCCTATGAGGCCGCGTGGCCCGCGATGATTGGCATGCGCGACACCATGCTTGCCGCTCTGACGCAAGACGAACGCGCCCTGCTCAACACAATGCTTTTGCGGGTGTTCTACGACATCCGCCATCACGATTTTTAAAGGAGACCCCCATGGCCGAAAGATCATTTGCCAAGGAAGTCCAAAAACTAAAACAAGGCGAAGGTGACACCTTTGCCGGAGAAGGCATCTTAGCCATCACCAAGGCGCTGTTGGAAAACGGCGTAGGCTATGTGGGCGGCTATCAAGGCTCGCCGATTTCGCACCTCATGGATGTGCTTGCCGATGCCGAAGAGATCCTCAGTGAGCTTGGGGTGCATTTCGAGGCCTCAGCCAGCGAGGCCACCGCCACGGCGATGCTTGCGGCCTCAGTCCATTATCCCATTCGCGGCGCGGTCACTTATAAATCCGTCGTCGGCACCAATGTGGCCTCGGACGCCCTGTCCAACCTTGCGTCTGGTGGCGTCACGGGCGGCGCATTGATCATTGTGGGCGAAGATTACGGCGAAGGCTCGTCGATCATGCAGGAACGCACCTATGCGTTCGCGATGAAATCTCAGGTCTGGATGTTGGACCCGCGTCCCAATCTGCCCGCGATTGTCAAAGCCGTCGGGGATGGGTTTGAGCTGTCCGAAGTGTCGAACACGCCTGTGATGTTGCAGGTCGGCATCCGTTCGTGCCACGTCCACGGCCATTTCGAGGCGCGTGACAACAAACGCCCGCACATGACGGTGTCAGACGCGCTCGAAAACCCGGCGCGCAAACTGGACCGGATCGTGTTGCCGCCCGCGACCTATCTGCACGAAGAAGAAAAGCTGACCAAACGTCTGCCCGCCGCGCAGAAATTCATTCTCGATCGTGAGATCAACGAACGGTTCGGCGCAGCGGGCAGCAAAGTGGGCCTGATCCTTCAAGGCGGCACATACAACACCGTGATCCGCGCGCTCAACCGTTTGGGACTGGCCGATCTCTATGGCGACACAGAGATGGATATGTTGGTGCTCAACTGCGTCTATCCCCTCGTCGACAGTCAAATCATGGCCTTCTGTGAGGGCAAGGATGCGGTTTTGATCATCGAAGAAGGTCAGCCCAACTACATCGAACAACAGATCGCCCATATGCTCTACAAAGCGGGAAAATCGGCCAAACTCGAAGGCAAGGGCATGTTGCCGATGGGCGGGGAGTACACCGGGCAAGTCATGGTCGATGGGATCGGCGCATTCCTCTCCGAATATGCGTCGGAGATGCTGCCAGTGGCCAAACTGGCCTCTAACGAAGACCCGATCGCGATCCCTGATCTTTCCAAGGTGCTGCCTGCCCGCCCCCAGGGTTCTGCACCGGCTGCCCGGAACGTCCGATCTTTGCCGCCACCAAATTGGTCGAAGAGGAACTGGGCGAACATCACATCTCCTCTGACATCGGCTGTCACCTGTTTTCCATCATGCCGCCCTTTGATTTGGGCGCGACGACGATGGGCTATGGCCTTGGCCCGGCCTCCGCCGCGGCGTTCCACAATGAGAATAAAAAGGGCCGTCGCTCGATTTCCTTCGTCGGTGATGGTGGGTTCTGGCACAACGGCCTGACCAGCTCGGTCGGCAACGCGGTGTTTAACAAATCCGACAACGTCATTGTCATCGTCGACAATTTCTACTCGGCGGCGACAGGTGGTCAGGACATCTTGTCCTCGCGCGCCACGAACAAAACCAAACAGACCCAAAACTCCATCGTTGAGGCCTGCAAAGGCATGGGCGTCAAATGGATTCGTCAGATTGATCGCACCTATGATGTGACCAAAGTCCGGGACACATTGAGAGAAGCGCTGACCACCGAGCAAGAGGGGCCGAAAGTGATTGTCGCCTCCTCGGAATGTATGCTCAACAAACAGCGCCGGGTGAAACCCGAACTGGCCAAAGCCGCCAAAGAGGGAAAACGCGTGGTGCGGCCCCGCTTTGGTGTGGATGAGGATATTTGCACCGGCGATCACGCTTGTATGCGCCTGTCGGGCTGTCCGTCTTTGTCGGTCAAGGACACGGGTGATCCCCTGCGCGATGATCCGGTGGCCGCGATTGATCAAACCTGCGTCGGCTGTGGCAACTGTGGTGAGGTGGCGGATGCGGCTGTGCTCTGCCCCTCGTTCTTTCAGGCCGAAATCGTGTCTAATCCAAGTGCTGGCGAAAAACGCCGCGCCCGTCGTAGCCAAAAAATCATCTCTTGGCTGCAAAGCCGTCGCGACGCGAAACGCGTGGCTTTTGCCTAAGGAACCGCCTCATGAACATCCAAGCAAACCCGATTGTCGCCCGCCGCTCTCCCGGCCCTGACGGAGAAAAAGTCATTACCTTGGCCGCACTGGCTGTTGGCGGGCAAGGCGGCGGCGTGCTCACCAACTGGATTGTGGCCGTGGCCGAAGCCAACGGCTATCGCGCCCAATCCACCTCGGTCGCGGGCGTGGCCCAGCGGACGGGCGCAACCATTTACTATGTTGAAATGTGCCGCGACACAGGCCGCGCGCCGGTGTTCTCCCTATCCCCCTCGATTGGGGACGTCGACATTCTCATCGCCTCGGAATTGATGGAAGGCGGGCGGGCGATCATGCGCGGTTTTGTGACGCCGGGCCGCACCACGTTGATCACCTCCACCCACCGCATCGCTGCCGTGTCGGAAAAAATCAACCCCGGCGACGGTCGCGTCGATGGCGCAGACGTGGTCGCCGCCATGGGCATCGCGGCGGATCATGTCGTCGCCTTTGATATGGAAAGCGTGGCGAAAAAAGCCGGGTCGGTGATTTCGTCGTCCTTGCTTGGCGCGTTGGCGGGATCAGGCGCGCTGCCGTTTCCGCGCGACAGTTTTGAGGACGTGATCCGTGGCTCTGGTCGTGGTGTTGAGGCAAGTTTGCGGGCGTTTGGCGAGGCCTACGAGATTGCAAAAGGCACCAAATCTGCGCCGCTCCCAGAAGAAGCCACCGCCCCGATCGTTCCGGTGTTGCATATCCCGCAAAAGCTCGCCGCCAAATGGGCCGCCCTTGAGGCCCGCGTTGCGGCCCTGCCGGATGCGGTCAAGGAGATGACGGCCCTGGGTTTGAAAAAAGTCGTGGACTACCAAGATGTTGCTTATGGCGCAGACTATCTCGACATGGTCGAAAAGATGGTCGCGCTGGATGCCGCACCGTTTGATCTCAGCGTAAATGCCGCCAAATATTGCGCCCGCGCATTGTGTTATGATGATCTGTTGCGGGTCGCGGATATCAAAACACGGGCATCGCGGTTTGAGCGCGTCAAAGACGAGGTGGTCGTCAAAGACGATCAAGTCCTGATGCTCACCGAATATTTTCACCCGCGCTTTGAGGAATTCACCACGACCTTGCCCAAATCCATGGGGAAATGGCTGCAAAGACGCAAAGGCATTGAAGCGTTTTACACCAAGCGTTTCGATAAAGGCCGGCGCATTCGCACCGATAGTTTGCGCGGCTTTATGATGCTTTGGGTGGTGTCTTCCCTGCGTCCGATCCGCCGCACATTGCTACGTCATGAAAGTGAGATGGCGCATATGACCGCATGGTTCAACACGGCTATGGACGTGGCCAAAACCGACCCGGCACTCGCCTGTGAAGTGCTGGCCAATTATCGCCTGATCAAGGGCTATTCCGACACCCATGCCCGTGGCCTGTCGAAATTTGCCCGCGTGATGGGCGCGCTTGATCTCTTAAAGGGCCGCAATGATGCTGCCGACTGGATGCGTCGTTTGCGCGTCGCGGCCCTCGACGATGTCAAAGGCGACAAACTTGATGGGGCTTTGGCCACTGTCAAAAGCTTTGCGGGGTAAGGGATGAGCACGCCGATCGTCATCATTGGGGCCGGGATCAACGGCCTTGTCGCTGCGGCCGATCTGGCCGCAAGGGGCAAAAAGGTTCGTGTTTTCGAGCGCGCGCCAACCCCCGGCGGCGCGGTGCGCACCGAAGAGTTGACCCTCCCCGGCTTTCGTCACGATGTCGCGGCGATGAACCTGTCGATGTTCGCAGGCTCGGCCTTTATGGCCCGCCACGGGGAGGAAATGGCACGGCATGGAATGGCATTTGTCCCCATCTCGCGCCCCTTTGCACAGGCGATGGCGCCGGGCGATTATGTCGGCGTGACCACGGATGTGGAGGAGACACTGTCCACCTTTGCCTCCGACAGAGACAAGGCGACATGGCGCGACCTGATGGCGGCGTTTCCCGCCCGCGCCGGTGTGGTCGGTGGGTTGCTTGGCACCCCGATGCAACGCTGGCCCCTGCTCAAATTCATCTGGAAAACATGGCGGTCTCTGGGGACGGCGAAAAGTCTTGAGGTGGCGCAATTTTTGACAAACTCGCCGCGCGCGTGGTTGGAAGAGACCTTTGAAGACCCGCGCCTGCGCACCGCGCTTTCAACATGGGGGATGCACCTTGATTTTGCCCCCGACATCGCCGGCGGTGCGATTTTCCCCTATCTCGAAGCCATGGGTGGTCAGGCCATGGGGATGGTGATTGGTCAGGGTGGTGCCGATGTTGCTACTCGCGCATTGGTCACCATGATTGAGGCGCGCGGCGGTACCGTCGAATGCAACGCCGATGTGACAGAGATCCTGCACACAAATGGCAGGGCCACAGGCGTTGTCGTGAATGGCAAAAAGGTCGAAGCCTCAACCATTTTGGCAGGTCTGGCCCCAAAACACCTGCTGCGCCTCACGGGTGGCACACAGGATGCGCGATTTGACACAGGTCTCGAAAAATTCCGTCATGCGCCCGGAACAATGATGATCCATCTTGCCTTGGACGGCCCTGTGCCATGGGCGGCTAAGGCGCTTGGCAGCTTCGCATATGTCCATATCGGGCGCGACATTGACACCGCCTCGCGCACCTATACCCAAGCGCTTGCCGGGCTTTTGCCGGACACGCCGCTTCTTGTCGTCGGTCAGCCGACAGTGTTCGACCCCACGCGTGCGCCGGATGGAAAGCACACGCTTTGGGTTCAGGTCCGGGTGGTTCCGGCGGAGATCAAAGGCGATGCAAAAGGAGAAATTACCTCACAAAATTGGGAAGATGCAAAGGTTCTGATGGCAGAACGCGCGCTTGATCTGATCGAAGAGCAAGCGCCCGGGTTTCGCGCCACCATCCGCGCACAGTCGCTTGTCTCGCCGCTCGATCTCGAGGCGGAAAACCCCAATCTCGTTGGCGGCGATCAAATCTGTGGCTCTCATCACCTGAGCCAGAACTTTCTCTTTCGCCCTGTGCGCGGCTTTGCCGACGGACACACGCCGATAGAGGGGCTGCATATGATTGGTGCCGCGACCTGGCCGGGAGCCGGGACCGGTGCCGGATCGGGATTTTTTGCGGCACAAATGATCAAGTGACAGACAAATCGACATCAATGTCGTTTGAGTTCTAAGTTTATGCTTTAACTTTAAACTTTATATGCTCAAACTATCGTCAGAAACAGAGCCCGAAAATGGGCCATCTTCAACCAATGGGAGCTTCGCATATGACTGCAAAGACACAACTGACACGGCGCGGATTTATCGGCGCATCGGCGGCCCTGACCGCCTTGATCGCAACGGGTGCACCTGTTTTGGCACAGAGTGCCGACAGCCTGACCATCGCCTATAATATTCCGGTGCAAAGCTGGGACCCGACCACGGGCCCGGCGGCGGTTAACCCGGCGCTGCAATCCATCTATCTCGCCGTGTTCGACCGTTTCATCGACCAAGCCCCTGACCTGTCGTTTGGCCCCGGCCTTTTGACCGAATGGGGTTTCAATGACGACAAAACCAAGATCACCATGACCGTCCGCGAAGGCGTCAAATGGCACAACGGCGACGATTTCACCCCCGAGGATGTGGTGTGGTCCCTGACCCGCGCGGCAAATCCCGAAACCGGGAACCCGATGCAATTCGTCTGGTCGAAAATTGGCAACTTTTCCATTGAGGGCAATGTGATCACCGGCGATGTGTTCAACTTTGAACCGGCGTTGTTCAAATGGATGGCCTTCCTGACCGCCTTTGTCCTACCGAAGAAATACTACGAAGAGGTTGGATCAGACGGGTTTGAAAAGGCACCCATCGGCACTGGCCCCTATATGGTCGATGCTTTTGAGCAGGGGGCCTATGTGCGGCTCAAGGCCTTTGCGGATTATTGGGGTGGCGCACCAGAGTTTGACACCGTGACCCTCAAATTCGTCACCGATGCCGCCTCGCGTGTGGCAGAAATTGAATCGGGCAATGTCGATGTGACCTCGAACATGCCTTATGAGGAATACGACCGTTTGATCGCCAAAGACGGCCTGTACGGTGTGGCCGTGCCGATCACCGATATTGGTATGATTTTTCTGAACGACATTGACGTGATGTTGGACAAGAACGTCCGCCTTGCCGCCCATCACGCGATTGACAAACAGCTCATCATTGATCGCCTGTTGCGCGGATATGGCGTGGCCCTGTCCACCCTCGAAGTGCCCGGCTACGCCGCCTATGACGACAGCATCGTGGTGGAATACGACCCTGAAAAATCCAAAGAGCTTTTGGCCGCATCCGGCTATTCCACCGACAATCCGGTGCGCTTTACCATTCAAACCACACGCGGGTTCAAACCCAAGGATTACGAGATGATCCAAGCCATCGTTGGCATGTGGCGCAAGGTTGGGATCGAAGCCGAAATTGAGGTCTATGAGATCGCCAAGCACTATGAGCTGCGCGCCTCTGATACCTTGGCCCCGGCAGCGTTTTACAACTGGGGCAACTCGATCGGGGATCCCTCGACCTCCACAGGGTTCTCAATGTTCGGCCCGTCGCCCCATGCGGTGTGGGACAGCCCTGATTTGGTTGAAAAAATTGGTCCGCTTTTTGTCGAAGCCGACGAAGACAAACGCATTCAGGGCTACAAAGATGTGTCGCGCTACATCGCCGAAGAGGGCTATGTCATCCCGATTTTGCAATATGTGATGCCGATCGTCTACGCGTCCACGGTGAATGTGGTGCCCTACACGTCTGGCGACTTGCTGCCCCAAGCCATGACCAAATCCTGAGACCCATCAGGCCAAGCACCCGGTCCGCATAGCCTGCGGCCCGGGCCCTAATTCATGTGAGAACCCCATGCTCCTGAAAACCGTCTTTGTGCGGCTGTTGACGACTGCGATCACGCTTTTTGGCGTGGCTGTTGTGGTCTTTATCCTCGTCCGCGTTGCCCCCGGAAATCCGATTGCCATGATGTTGCCGCCCGGCGCGACGGAAAAAGACATTGCCGCCCTCAACGCGGTCTATGGCTTTGACAAAAGCCTGATCGAACAATTCATCATTTGGTTGGGCGGCGTCTTGCATGGCGATTTTGGCACCTCTATCACCCTGCGCCAACCGGTGGCCGAGCTTGTGCTGGGTCGATTGCCCGCGACACTCGAACTGTCCAGTGTGGCGCTGTTGCTCGCGCTGATGCTTGGCGGGTGTGTCGCCGTCATCGGGGCCCGCAAACGTGGGACAGGGACAGAAGTTGGGCTTGATCTGACGAGTGGCGCGATTTTGTCGGTGCCGGATTTTCTCTGGGGTCTGATCTTTGTTTTGGTGTTTGGTGTGCTCTGGCCGGTCCTGTCGATCTCGGGCCGTGTTGATCCCCGCATCGACATTGATTTCACAACGAATTTCTACATTTTCGAAGGGTTGCTGCGGGGGCGGCTCGACGTCGTTGGCTCAACCTTATCGCATATGCTCATGCCTGCGATGTCGCTGGCGCTGCCTTTGGCCGCGATGATCGCGCAACTGTTGAAACAGAACCTCAAAGAGGCGTTGACGCAGGATTACACAACGCTGGCGCGGGTGCGCGGCTTTTCAGAGACCGCAGTGATCTTGCGCGAAGCCCTGCGCAATGCCGCCTTGCCAACCTTGGCGCTTGTGGGGGTTCAGTTCACCTTTCTCATCGGCGGCACCGTGATTGTCGAACGCCTGTTCGCCTTTGAGGGGCTTGGCAACATGGCCATTGATGCCGTGATCAACCGTGACCTTCCGCTCATCCAAGGCATTGTGTTGCTCTTTGCCGCGCTCTTTACCGTGATCAACCTGTTGGTCGATCTCTCATACACATTCCTGAACCCGAGGTTGCGCCATGGCTGATGTCACCACAAATTCCCCCCGGCTGATCCTCACCGACACCAACTTTCGGTTGTGGTTGCCGCTGTTCTGGATCGGCTTGATTGCGGCGGCGGCTCTGTTTGCACCGTTGATTGCGCCGCACGACCCTCTGGCCCAAGATTTGATGATGGAACGCCTTCCGCCGTTTTTCATGGCGGGCAGTGAACCCGGATATTGGCTGGGCACCGACAGCCTTGGCCGCGATGTCCTCTCGCGTATCATTTACGGCGCGCGCATCGCCCTTTTCGTCAGTCTGATTGCCGCCACGACCACGGGGA
The DNA here is from genome assembly GCF_003047105.1 of Celeribacter baekdonensis. Taxonomy (NCBI): domain Bacteria; kingdom Pseudomonadati; phylum Pseudomonadota; class Alphaproteobacteria; order Rhodobacterales; family Roseobacteraceae; genus Celeribacter; species Celeribacter baekdonensis. The sequence goes on along the minus strand of NZ_CP028472.1, from coordinate 271,589 downwards.
TTTTTGGCTCTGCCCTAGGTCTGATTGCGGGCTATTATGGCGGTTGGGCCGACCGGGTGATTTCCCGGTTGGTCGACATTTGGATGGCCTTCCCGCCGGTCCTGTTTGCCGTGCTTTTGGTGGCCGTGATGGGCACCGGGCTTGGCTCCGTCATCGCCGCGATCGCTTTGATTGATTGGACCCGGTTCGCGCGGGTGATCCGGGCCGAAACCATGGTTCAGGCCCGGATGGATTATGTCGACAGCGCCCGGATTGGCGGCGCGCGGCGTGCCGCCACGTTGGTCAGTGAAATCTTGCCCAATGTGATGCCGTCGATCATCGCGCTTTTGATGCTGGAAATGGGCATTGCGGTGATTGTCGAAGCGATCCTGAGCTTTGTGAACCTGTCGATCTCGTCAGATGATCCCACCTGGGGGTCGATGATTGCCGAAGGGCGAGGTGCCATCCACTTTGCATGGTGGGTGCTTTTGTTCCCACTGATCGCCCTTTTCATGACCGTTCTGAGTTTTTCGACGCTTGGCGAAGGTCTTAAACAACGTTTTGATCCGGTGCTCAAATGACCATGACCACAGCTCACGCCCACACGCTTGACATCATCAACCTCAACATCGCCCTACCGCGTGGACAACGGCTTTTGCGCAACGTGTCGCTGCAATTGGAACCCGGCGAGGTGCGCGCCCTTGTTGGTGAAAGCGGGGCCGGAAAGTCGATGATCGGCAAGGCCGTTCTTGGCATTCTTCCCCATAAGATCAAAAGGACCGAGGGTGAAATTCTCTTGGAGGGGGCGCATCTCAACGCGATGTCCCCGACCACGCGGCGTAACACCGTGGCCAAGATGTCGGCCCTCATTCCGCAAGACCCGCTGACCGCGCTCAATCCGGTGCGTAAAATCGGGCCACAGATCACCGATCCTTTGACCCGGATTCACGGTTGGAGCCATCAGCATGCGCTTGCCCGTGCCCGCGAGCTTTTGGACCGCGTGCATATTCGCGCACCTGACCGGGTGATGCACAGTTATCCGCATGAGCTGTCCGGTGGGATGCGGCAGCGGATTTTGATTGCTGCGGCCTTTGCGCCCTCCCCGCGCCTGATCGTGGCCGACGAACCCACCACGGCGTTGGATGTGACGGTTCAAAAACAAATTCTACGTCTCATTCGTGAATTGCAGCGGGAAACCGGCACCGCCGTTTTGTTTGTCACCCATGACATGGGCGTGGTGGCCAAGATCAGCCAAAAAGTCACCGTGCTCTTTGCCGGGCGCGTGATCGAGGATGCCGCAACGCGGACCGTTTTTGAAAACCCTGCGCATCCGTACACACAGGCCCTCATCGCCGCGACGCCGACACCAAACGTCAGCGCCGAGCCGTTTCAACCGGTGCCTGCGGCACTGATCACCGAATTGCACCGCGAAACACTGGCCGCAGATGCCCTTTATGCTCAGAGAGGTCGCCGATGAACCAGATGACGCACCCCACGCCCCCTGCCCTGTTTTCCATCCGCGATCTGCGCCTGTCTTTTGCGGATCGTGCCCATAAACCCCTGTTTGGTCCGGCTCCGCGTGTCGAGGTTCTCAAAGGTCTCAGCCTTGACATCCCAGAGGGGCGTATCACAGGAATTGTCGGAGAAAGTGGATCGGGAAAGTCGACCTTTGGGCGCATTCTGGTGCGCTTGTTAGCCCCCGAGTCCGGTCAGGTTCTGTTTGACGGCAAAGACATTGGCGCACTGGATGAGGCCGCCCTGCGGCCGCTGCGCCGGGATCTGCAAATGATTTTTCAGGACCCGATGTCATCGCTCAACCCCCGCCACAAGGTGTGGCGTATCATTGCCCAACCGATGAAACGCTATGGTCGGGGTGGCGGACGCAGCGATGCCATCCGAGCCTTGGAAAAGGTTGGCCTGTCTGCGCATTTTGCCGATCGCTATCCGCACGAACTGTCCGGCGGACAACGGCAACGTGTCGGGATTGCGCGGGCAATCGCTTTGGAGCCGCGGTTCATTTTGGCCGATGAAATCGTCTCTGGTCTCGATGTGTCCAGTCAGGCACAGGTGTTGTCGCTCCTGGCCGAACTGGCGCGGGATATGGGGCTGACCTTGGCCTTTATCAGCCATGATTTATCCGTGATCCGCCATCTGTGCGACACGGTTGTGGTTTTGCACCATGGGGAAATCGTGGACCAAGGCCCCGTTGAAGACGTTTTTGAGCACCCACACTCAGAGATCACCAAAGGTCTGCTGTCCGCGATTCCACGCCCGGAGATGGACGAAAGGTGGTGGGATGATATGCCTGAGTCCGCCTGATTGACCTAGGGACGTTTGGCAGCGCGCAGTGTTTCAATCGGGGTGCAGCCAAATTTCCCGCGGTAATGCTCTGAGAACCGACCAAGGTGAAAGAACCCAAGCGCCATCGCCACCGTCGTGACGCTTGTGTCCGGCTTTGGGTTCGACAAATCTTCCCAGGCTTGATCAAGCCGCAGATCGCGCAAAACCGTCATCGGCGCGCGGCCATACCGCGCCCGGCACATACTTTGCAGGGTTCGAACGCTGGTTCCCGCAGCTTGGGCAATGTCTTCAATCATGATCGGATTTTGCAAGTTCTCGCGCATGAACTCTTCGGCCCGGCGGAGGATGCGCGGGACGGGCCCCGATGCGCCTCTCATCACTGGATCAAGATTATGGGTCTGCGTTTGCAACACCCCAATCATCAACGTGCGCTCAAGCTGACGCGCCAAAAGCGTGTCTCCATCGACCAGGTTGGTCCCCTGTTCAGCCTCACGCATCACAAAATCCAAGACGCTCATAAAGGCACGGCCTTCGCCGCCGCGCATGTCATTGGCACCGTCAAAATGAAGCGTCTGACCAGAGGGCAAACCAAATTCGGCGCGCGCGGCATCGAGCAGGGCCGCCTTCTCTATCTGCACCAGCACTTGCACGCAGCCTTCGCTCCAGATCATGCAGGTCGGTGCATCCGGGTTGAGCACACCGCCAAACCCACCGCCAATTTCATGCTGGTTCGATCCATTGGCCACCGAGGCCGAGCCACGGATTGGAAATTGAAACAGGTAGAACCGTTCAAGCTCGCCCGGCGCAATCAGGGTTTTGGCACCATAGGTCATGACATTGATGGACAGGGACCGCCCGGCAAGACGGTTGTGCCGCGCCGCTAGGTGGCCCGACCCGATGGTCTCCAAACGATGATCGCAATACACCCGCGCCACGCAGTCGCGGGTTTCATCCAAATCATCACTCGAAAACAGCGGATGCGCCCCAAGAGGCAAGCCCTCCGTTGCTGGCTGTCCGTCGAAACGAGTCATGCGCCTCCCCTGTTTATGGTCATTCGGGACGTCTGTGCGGTCACCTATTTTAGGCCTAAAGCATATTTTTTCGCAATATGGACTCTGCCCGCGCGAACAGGATAGCGCGCTCCCCCCTCTCTCCGCAAGCTTTCTTTTTATAAAACCAACAAAGGGAGCACAAAATGCGGGGTCTGAAAGACAAAGTGGCGATCATTCCCGGTGGCGCCACGAAAATTGGCGTTGCCGTGGTCGACGCGTTTAAATCCCACGGCGTCAAAGTGGTCGTGGCCGACATTGATGCCGAAAATGGGGAGAAACTTAACAGCGATGGTGTGCATTTTATCCGCGCGGATTTGCGCTCAGATGCGGATATCGACGCCCTCGTCAAAGGCACTGTCGACACCCATGGCCGGATTGATTTTCTCGTCAACGTGGCCGCGACATATCTGGACAACGGGGTTGAAAGCACGCGGGCCGAATGGCTCGAAGCTTTGGATGTAAACCTTGTTGGGTCGGTGATGCTGATGCAATCCGCCCGTGCCGAACTGGCGAAACACAAAGGGGCCATTGTCAATTTTGGGTCCATATCCGCCCGCGTCGCCCAAACAGGCCGATGGCTTTATCCCGTGTCCAAGGCCGCGATCCTGCAATTGACCCGCAATCAGGCAATGGATTTGGCCCCCGATGGTATTCGCGTCAATGCCGTCTCCCCCGGCTGGACCTGGTCCAACATCATGGACAACCTCACCGGTGGCGACCGCGCGAAAACCGACAAGGTCGGTGCCGACTACCATTTGTTTGATCGCGTTGGAGACCCGGAAGAGGTCGCAAACGCCATTATGTTCCTGTGCTCAGACGAAGCCGGGTTCATCACAGGCACCGATATCCGCGTCGATGGCGGCTATACCACCATGGGACCAGAGGGAAAAACCCCGGCCATCCCGCGCCTCATCGACTGACACATAAACCCAACAGGAGAGACACAATGAAACGCATCACAATCGTCGGTGGCGGTCAGTCCGGCCTGCAACTTGGCATTGGCCTTTTGCAAAAGGGCTATGACGTTAAAATGATCCAAGACCGCACCGCACATGAAATCGCCAACGGGCGCGTGACCTCATCGCAATGCCAGTTCGACGCCGCCCTCACGCTGGAGCGCGATCTTGGCATCAATTTTTGGGAAGACGCATGTCCGCCCGTGGAAGGCATTTCCTTTTCCGTCCCCAATCCCGAAGGACCGGGCAAGGTGATTGAATGGTCCTCACGTCTGGATCAAAAGGCCCAGTCTATCGACCAAAGGGTGAAAATGCCGCGCTGGCTTGCGGAATTCGAACGTTTGGGCGGCAAGTTGATCATCACGCAGGCCGACATCCCAATGCTCGAAGCCGAAGCGAAAGCCGCCGATTTGGTGATTGTCGCCTCCGGCAAAGGCGACATCGGCAAGCTGTTTGAACGGGACGCAGAGCGGTCGCCCTTTGACGCGCCGCAACGCGCGCTGGCGCTGACGTATGTGCATGGCATGACCCCCGCGACAATTTTTCGGCCGTCAGTTTCAACCTCATTCCCGGTGTCGGCGAATATTTCGTGTTTCCGGCGCTGACCAAGTCTGGTCCTTGCGAAATCATGGTCTTTGAAGGCGTGCCGGGTGGCCCGATGGATTGCTGGCGCGATGTCAAAACGCCCGCCGAACATCTTGCCAAATCAAAGGACATTCTCAACACGTTCTTGCCTTGGGAAGCGGATCGGTGCCGTAATATCGAACTCACGGATGGGGACGGCATCCTTGCCGGACGGTTCCCGCCGACCGTGCGCAAACCTGTGGGCACGCTGCCGTCCGGGGCGCTGGTTTTGGGGATGGGCGATGCGGTCTGTCTCAACGATCCGATCACGGGTCAGGGCGCAAACAACGCCGCCAAGGCGGCCGGTGTTTACCTTGATGCGATCTTGCGCCATGGCGAACAGCATGGCGATCACCCCTTTGACGCCGCTTGGATGCAGGCCACGTTTGAGCGGTTTTGGGAGTATGCGCAATGGGTTGTGCGTTGGACCAATATGATGCTGTTGCCGCCGCCGCCTTTTGTGCTGGAGATCATGGGCTCAGCTCAGGTCCTGCCGGGGCTGGCGCATCGCATTGCCAATGGGTTTGACGACCCGCGTGATTTCTTTCCGTGGTTTGCCGATCCGACCGCTGCACAAGAGTATCTCACGAGCCTACAGGCAGCGTGACATGACCATCGACACAGCAACCTTTCGCACCACAATGGGGCTGTTTCCGGGGGCGGTGACATTGATCACAACCGGCACCGGCGAGATGCGCCGTGGCATCACCGCCACCGCCGTCTGTTCAGTCAGTGACGCCCCTCCGAGCCTTTTGGTCTGCGTCAACAATCGCACCGGCACCTGTTCGGAAATCATCCGATCTGGTCGCTTTAGTGTGCAATTGCTGGCCCAACATCAAAGTGATGTGGCCATGACTTTTGCCGGGGCGAATGGGCACAGCGGGCTTGCCAAGTTCGACATTGGCGACTGGCAAGAGTGCCCGCGCGGATTACCGCGTCTGCCGGGGGCGCTTGCCAGCCTGTCTTGTGATGTCTTGACCGAAACAACGTCCGGCACCCACCGGATTTTCATCGGCCGCATCGAAGATGTCGTTCAGACCGCAGGCGAGCCTTTGATCTACGCTGGGGCCCAATTTCATCGGCTGCAAAAAGTCGCCTGACGGCAGAAACATAAAGAGGCCAGCGCCCAAGGCCTGGCCTCTTTGCATAGCGCATAACCCTTAAGCCTCAGATGAGGACGGCTTGCGAATGTGATATTGCTTCATTTTGCGATATAGCGTCGGGCGAGAAATCCCCAAAACCGCCGCAACCCGCGTCAAGTTGCCGTTTTCCGAAATCATTGTCTGACGGATGGCCGAGGCCTCAATGCTTTCGAGATCACCAGAATGGCCTTTGAGAATGTTCGGAAGCGGATCTTCTTCGCAGCTGGCGAAATCGTCCTGTAGTTCGGGCGGCAAGTCCCTCAGGCGGACAATGTCATCTGTCTTGATCAGATAAACCCGCTGCACCACATTGCGCAATTCACGCACATTGCCCGGCCATTGATAGGCCATAAACCGTTTGATGACCTCCTCAGAGAAGGTCATCGGCGGACGCCCGGTTTCCTTGGCATAGCTGTCCGAAAAATGCGTAACCAGTTCAAGTAAGTCATTCGCGCGATCCCGCAGGGGCGGCACTTCAATGGTCACCACACCCACGCGATAAAACAGATCGCGCCGGAAATTGCCTTTTTCGATCTCTTGCCGCAGGTCGCGGTTTGTCATCGCCACCAGCCGAACGTCCACCGGGCGGCGTTGACTTCCACCGACCCGATAGATCGCGCGTTGTTCAAGCGCCCGCAGCAGATAGGGCTGTAATTCAATCGGCATGTCACCGATTTCGTCAAGACACAGCACGCCGCCATCGGCCAATTCAAACTTGCCCGCGCGTCCGCCACGCACTGCCCCGGTGAAAGCCCCGTCCTCATAGCCAAAGAGTTCGGCCCCGATCAGTTCGCCGGAAATTGCCGCACAGTTCACCGGCACGTAAGGTGCCTTTTCTCGCGGCAACCGACTATGGATCAACCGCGCGAACAGCTCTTTGCCGACCCCAGTTTCCCCGTGGATCAGCACGGAAACATTGGCTTGCGCCACCCGTTCGGCCAATTCAATCGCGTCCACCATCTTGGGCGAACTGCCGATGATCTGAATCTCATTCTCCGCCACATTGTTGCGCGGTTTGATCGTACAAGACGCAGGCACACGCGCCGCACTGTTGTTATTCTTTAGAAACAACGCCGCTCCGCGATAGATGCCCTCAAACTTCAACCGCTCAACACCTTCCGTCTCTATACTCAGCGGCAGAAGGCGCGTGATCTCCCCGTCTGACAGCTCCTCAAGTTTTGGCAACAGCTTGTGACCGACCTCTAACTCTTTGGACTGTAACAAGGTTTTCTCATCAACCCCACGCCGAAACAGGATGTGCCCGTTTTTATCCAGCAGGATCACGCCCCGATGCACCCGACTGTATTCGGACATCATGAAGGCTTCGAGCAACATGGCGCGCTCGTCTTTCTGCTGCTCTGCGAGCGCAATCTCAATTTCGCGGGCTGAGGCCAAAACCAGAGCAATATTGTGCTGTCGGAAAATCTGGGGCGGACCAGACAGATCGACAACGCCGATGACCTCTTGCGTAAACGGATCGCGGATCGGCGCACCCGCGCAGGTCCAAGCCTGTACGCCTTCCACGAAATGCTCGGCGGCATGCACATAGGCGGGCTTTCCCGTCTTCAGCGCGGTGCCAATGCCGTTGGTCCCGATGGTTTGTTCATTCCAATCTCCACCGATCTCAAGATGGATGCCCTGACCTTCGTCCAGGATCAACTCGTCGCCAATGGCGTCGATGATGACGCCCTGATCATCCGCAAGGATCAAGATCGTTTTGGCCTCTCTGAGATAGGGTTCAAGGCGCTTAAAGGCGGCCGAGGCCGCCTTGCGCAAAGCGGCGTTGCGTTCTTGGCGCAGGAACACCCCGTTCTCGTCAATGATCTTGCGCGACGCCTGCCCCCCGGCATTGACCCCGAGTTCCCGACTGCGCTGCCATGAGGCAAGGATTTCCTCGCGCACAGTGTCAGGTCGCGCCTCAGCATTTTGACCGGAGGACACAAAGCGCTCCCACGCCTCACGGGTATGCTGTTCCGAATAATCGGAACCGCATATCAGCCCCGCAGCTTTGTCATTTTGCATATTGTAATAACTTGTACGGGTCATGATGAGAGAACACGCCTTCCTTTCTCATAGCTGAAGATTCAAAAAGCGCGCCTGTACTCACGTGCTTTTCAGGTCCAACACAGTCTCAAGCTCATTCGCCAGATCCTTTTCGGTGAATTCGCGAGTGATCTCAACGCCTTCCAAGTGTTTCAACAGGGCGTAAAGAGCGTCATCAAGCGGGGAGAAAAATCCGTTTTCCTTGGTTGCAAGAACCAGTTTTTTAGACATGAAGTTACCGCGAATTTCGCCCAGCATCTGAATCTGCAGCCCACTGGATTTATCCGCCAACACAACGCGGTTGTTCAGGCTGACTTTCACATAGGGGTCGGCAACGTCATTGCGTACAGCGGCTTTGAGATCATAGATCATCAACCCGTCGAGCTTAGGCGTCTCGCGCCGTTTCGCCTCTTGTTGGCGCATACGGGTGTAGCCACCGCCGCTGAGCTGGTCGGCGAGTTTGCGGATCACGGGCATATTTTCAGAGATCAGGCGCTTTGCCTTCACATCTTCCGCACGTGGACCTTCTCTCTTCGAGAAAATATCCAATTTCAGTTCCTCCCTGATTAAAAGATTAGCAGTAGTTGTCTCGTCTCACCAAGAGAAAAGACGGGCGTAGATCCGCGAAACACATCAGCAATTTCATGACGAAAAAGACTGAAACACGCCGTATTTTGGAAAAAGATGCAACGGATCAGATGGATGCAGCCTTCTGCGAGACGCCTCATTTCCACAGTATCGGGGCATGAGTGTGCAGAAACTGAACAACGTTTTCTCCGCAGATACGGACGAGAACACGCGGTGGCCTGTGCCAAAGGCGCATTTCCGACGCAGGAAAGGCCAAGACCGAGGTCTGCCAAAGGCCGAAATCCGGCCTCTGGCACTCTTATTCAACTCGGATCAACGCAGATCGAAACGGTCCGCATCCATCACCTTGACCCATGCCGCAACGAAGTCTTTTACAAAGCCTTGCGCATTTGTGCGGCTGCCATAGACCTCGGACAAAGCCCGCAGTTGCGAGTTCGATCCGAAAGCCAGATCAACCCGCGTCGCACTCCATTTCTTTGCCCCCGATGCCCGGTCACGCCCTTCGAACAGCGTTTCAGAGTCATCCACCGGCACCCATTCGGTGTCCATATCCAGAATGTTGACGAAGAAATCGGTGCTGAGCGTGCCGGGACGTTTGGTCAAAACGCCGTGGTCCGATCCGCCTTGATTGGCCCCAAGCGCCCGCATGCCGCCAACCAGGGCGGTCATTTCCGGCGCACTCAATGCCAAGAGCTGTGCCTTGTCCACCAAAAGCGCCTCGGCAGGATAGGTATAGGCGGCTTTTTCGTAGTTGCGGAACCCATCCGCGACAGGTTCCATCGGCACAAAGGACTCCGCATCGGTTTGCTCAGCGGAGGCATCCGTACGACCCGGCGTGAAGGGCACCGAAACGGCAGTGCCGCCGTCTTTGGCCGCCTTTTCAATGGCCGCATTGCCACCCAACACGATAAGATCCGCCAAAGACACGGCCTTGCCACCGCTTTGCTTGGCGTTGAAACCCGTTTGGATCGTGCTCAGCGCGTCCAGAACCTTGGCCAAACGGGCAGGATCATTCGCCTCCCAATCCTTTTGCGGTGCCAGTCGGATACGCGCCCCGTTGGCGCCACCACGTTTGTCCGACCCCCGGAATGTCGAGGCCGAAGCCCATGCGACAAAGACCAAATCCGAGACAGAAAGGCCTGAGGACAGGATCTCTGCTTTGAGGGCAGTGGCATCCGCATCCGTGATCAGGGGATGATCCGCCGCTGGGATCGGATCTTGCCAGATCAAATCTTCGGCGGGAACCTCATCACCAAGGTAGAGCGCTTTTGGCCCCATGTCGCGGTGGGTCAGTTTGAACCAGGCGCGCGCAAAGGCTTCGGCAAACGCCTCGGGGTCTTCATGGAACCGTTTCGAGATTGGCCCATAAATCGGGTCCATCCGCATCGCCATATCGGCGGTTGTCATCATGACTGGAACCGTCGCACTCGACCCGTCGACTTGCGGCGCGTGATCGCCCTCAGACAGGTCCTTGGCATGCCAAATATGCGCGCCAGCCGGGCTTTTGGTCAGCTCCCACTCATAGCCGAACAGCAGGTCGAAATAGCCATTGTCCCACTCGATCGGGTTCGCGGTCCAAGGGCCTTCGATGCCCGAGGTGGTGGTGTCCACGCCTTTGCCAGAGGCATGTGCGTTTTTCCAGCCAAAGCCCATCTCTTGCAGCGGGGCCGCCTCAGGTTCCGCCCCCACGAGCGCGGGATCACCGGCACCATGTGCTTTGCCAAACGTGTGGCCGCCTGCCACCAACGCGACCGTTTCCTCATCGTTCATCGCCATCCGTGCAAAGGTTTCGCGGATGTCACGGCCAGAAGCGATCGGATCAGGCGTGCCGTTCGGACCTTCGGGATTGACGTAGATCAGACCCATCTGCACAGCGGCCAACGGATTTTCCAAATCGCGCTCGCCCGAATAGCGTTTGTCGCCCAACCATTCGGTTTCCGAACCCCAGTAAATGTCTTCTTCGGGTTCCCACACGTCTTGGCGACCGCCACCAAAGCCAAAGGTCTTGCCGTTCATGCTTTCGATCGCGACGTTTCCGGCCAGGATCATCAGATCGGCCCAAGACAGCGCATTGCCGTATTTTTCCTTGATCGGCCACAGCAGACGGCGGGCTTTGTCAAGGTTGCCGTTGTCCGGCCAGCTGTTCAGCGGCGCGAAACGTTGAGTGCCTGTTGAGGCCCCGCCACGTCCATCCGCGGTCCGATAGGTGCCGGCGGAATGCCACGCCATGCGAATGAAAAACGGACCATAATGACCGTAATCCGCAGGCCACCAGTCTTTGCTGTCGGTCATCAGAGCCGTCAAATCGGCCTTGACCGCTTTCAGGTCGAGTTTTTTGAACTCTTCAGCATAATTGAAATCTGGCCCCATTGGGTTCGACGCCGGGGTGTGTTGATGCAAAATCCGTAGATTGAGCTGATTGGGCCACCAGTCCCGGTTGCCTTGCCCCGAAGCATTGGTTGCGCCGTGCATAACCGGACATTTGCCCGCGCGATGCTGATTATTTCCGTCCATGGTTTCCTCCCTTTAAAGTGAAACATATAGTTTTGGCCCATACATTTTAAAGCACGGGACGGGCATCTCAGGGTCCCGAGATGCCCTAATCTAACGCAAGAGACGCGTTCAGAGCGCCTTTTTGCCCATTTCGGATGCGATGTAATCGGCTTGCCGGATCGCCAATGCCACAATGGTGAGCGTCGGGTTTTCCGCCGCGCCGCTGGTGAATTGGCTGCCGTCCGAGACAAACAAGTTGGCAATGTCATGCGACTGACCATGCTTGTTGACCACACCATCACGCGCGTTTTCAGACATCCGGTTCGTGCCCATATTATGGGTCGATGGATAGGGCGGCGTTGGGAAAACGCGGGTGGCGCCCACGGCCTCGTACACGGCAATACCCTGTTTATACGCGTGACTGCGCATTGCGATATCGTTCGGGTGATCATCAAAGTGCACATTCGCCACCGGCAACCCATGTTGATCCTTTATATCATGGTTCAGCGTGATCCGGTTGGTTTCTTGCGGCATATCTTCGCCGACAAGCCACATCCCAGCCATGTTCTCATAGTGATCGAGCGCCGTGGTGAACTCACGCCCCAACCGCCCGGATCAAGGAAGGCCGCCATGAACGGCAGACCCAGAGACAGCGTCTCCATCTCATAGCCGCCGACAAATCCCCGCGACGGATCATGGCGCGCTTCGTCTTGGATAATCCCGGCCATGGTGGTGCCACGCCACATGCGAACCGGCTGATCAAACACGCCGTATACCGATCCGGTCATGTGGCGCATGTAGTTGCGCCCGACCTGACCCGAACTGTTCGCCAAACCATCGGGGAACATCGAGGAGGCCGAATTCAGCAGCAGACGCGGGCTTTCGATTGAATTCCCGGCAACACAGACAATCCGCGCCTTTTGCTCGTGCTGTTTGCCTTTTGCATCGACATAGACGACACCGCTCACCTTGCCTTTTTTATCATGCTCGATCCGCATGACATGGCACCGTTCACGCACTTCCAGATGCCCGGTCGCTTCGCCTTTGGGAATGTCAGTGTAAGCCGAGGACCATTTTGCGCCCCACTTACAGCCCTGAAAACAAAATCCGGTTTGTTGGCACGCCATGCGGTCATCATACTCGGCCGAGTTGATCGCCATCCGGCCCGTGTGGACCTCTTTATAGCCCAAGGCCTTTGCCCCGGCTTCGAACACTTTGTAGTTGTTGTTGCCCGGCAAACCTGCCCGGCCACCCGTGCGCGTGACGCCCAGCTTGGTTTCTGCCTTGGTGTAGTAATCGTCCATCTCACGCGGGTCGATTGGCCAATCCAACAGGTTTGCGCCTTGCACATCACCATAGGTCGTTTTGGGTTTCCATTCGTGGTCCTGGAACCGCAAAGACGCCCCCGCCCAATGGGTCGTCGTGCCGCCAACCGCCTTTACAATCCAGGCAGGCAGGCCCGAAAAATCCTTGGCCACGCGCCAGTCGCCCGAGGTCGACCGAGGGTCCGTCCAGGCCAACTGACCAAAGCTGTCCCATTCGTCATTGATATAATCCTCGGGCAAATACCGCCCGCCCGCTTCCAGCGAGACAACCGAAATTCCTTTTTGTGCCAATTCATTGGCCAACACGCCGCCACCGGCCCCGGTGCCAATGATGACGACAACGCTATCGTCATTCAGATCAAAAGGTGCAGTCATTGTTCAAACCCCTCAAAGCCAATTGATGTCATCGAAACCGCGGTCAATGTATCCGCCTTGCGAAAAGCTCTCGCCCTCGTAGCCAAAGATCGGCCAGACGGCTTTTTGGTTGTACAGGCCGGTCACCAACCCACCGCGGATCTGTTGAAAGAACGGGCTGTTTTCCATCGCGCGCAACAGATCCACCCGGTCACGTTCCCACCCCACGTCGATGTAGCGCCCGTAGCCGATGCCCTTTGCAGCGGCATCCAAAGCCGCGATATTGGCTTCGATGGTCTCGGCGGCCTCGGGCGTGTCATAGCCTTTCATGGCGATGGCGTAATATGCGTTAGAGACCTGATCATGCGGATAAATATCGCGCGCCATTTGGATCAGCGTCGCCATGGTTTCGGACGTCAGATGGTCGACCTCCAAAGCCCAGTTCGCGGCCTCCACCCGGCCCGCAACAAAACCGGAACCGATGGCGAAGCTGGCGCCGAAGACTGCGCTTTGCGACAACAATTGCCGGCGCGTCATACCTTGCTTGCGAAGAGACATGTTTTCCTCCCTTTTCAATTTTACTGATATCTGCCAGCGCGCTGCAGAACTTCGATCTGGTACCCGTCCGGGTCCTGAACAAAGAAAAACCGTGCCAGCGTTTTGCCATTGCTTTTGAAATCAACCACCTTGCGCGGGGCAAACCCCGCCGCCTCGAAACGGGCGTGTTCGGCCTCAAGATCTTCGACGCTGAACGCCAGATGGCCGTAGCCGTTGCCCAGATCGTAAGGCGCGGTTGTGCCCTTATTGACCGTCAGCTCCAGTTCAAATGTGGCCTCTGTGTTGGACAGATAGATGAGCGTGAAATCGTCAAAGTCGATCCGCTCGGCGACCTCCAGCCCAAAGGCCGCGCGGTAAAAGGCGACAGATTGGGGCTCATTGAGCACCCGGATCATGGAGTGAATTGCTTTTGCCATTTTCAGTCCTCTACGCTTGAAAGTTTTAAATGCCCTGCGACCGAGAGCGAGGATGCGGTCGCAGGGCTGATGTCATCGGCAAGGTCAATGGGACGATCCCTTGCGCGTTGACTCACCGGTCCGGGACCTCAGGGGACAATCACCCCACGACCGGTAAACTTGCGTTCATTGAAATCGACGATGGCCTGATTGATGTTGTCGAGACTGTATTCGGTCTGGTGCATCTTCACCTTGCCGTCGGCATTCATTTCCATGAGTTCGACCAGCTCAACAAAGTCTCCCACAAGGCTGCCGCCGATCTTGATTTCGTTCGCGACCAATTCCAACGTCGGCACTTCGACGGTGCCGCCATAGCCGACCATGATCAATTCGCCACCCTGGCGGAGCAGTTTCCAACAGATGTTTTGGGTGCCATGTTCACCGACAAAGTCGATCACAACATGTGCGCCGCCGCCGGTCGCTTCTTTCACCTGTTCGATCAGGTCAGCTCCGCCGTCGAGAACGATGTCCGCGCCCAATTCTTTGGCAAGCACTTGTGCGGCAGGTTCACAATCCACCGCAATCACCCGCGCGCCGCTTGTGTGTTTCAGCACTTGCAACGCGATATGGCCAAGCCCACCAATGCCCACAAGCACAACGTAGCCCCCAGGATTCAGCAGTTTTGCCGCCTTTTTGGCCGCGCGGTAGGCGGTGATACCCGCATCCGCCATCGGCGCAACTTCGAGCGGGGTGATGCCGGTGTTCAGCTTGATGACTGAACTTTCGCTGGTCTTGAAATATTCGGCAAAGCCGCCGTCCAAACCAAGACCCGGGAACAGTCCGTGATCGCAATACATATCATGGCCATACCGGCAGCTCAGGCAGATACCGCAGCTGCGATGTGGGTGACAAATCACTGCATCGCCGGGTTTCACCGAGGTGACGGCACTGCCCACGTCTTCGACCCAGCCCGCATTTTCATGGCCCATGATATAAGGCAACAGATTGCCCCCGGTATCCATGATGTCTTTCCACACACCTTCGATGATATGCAGGTCGGTGCGGCACAAGCCGGCTGCACCGACCTTGATGATCACCTCATCCGGCGCTGTGATCGTGGGAGGACGTACGTCTTCAATCTTCAGCTGCACCTTCATCGTGGGATCATATTCGTAGAGTCTTGCTGCTTTCATGGTCAGGTTCCTTCCGACTGTTCAGACCGACCCCGTGACGAGGTCGGCCACCATTTCATTCACAAACGAGGTCAGGGACGGCCCAAAAGCTCGGCACCGCCCCCGCGCGCAGGGCCCTCGGTCGGATCGGCTTCGCCTTCCGCAAGATCCCCAACAAGCGTTTCGGTTGTCAGGATCAGCTGAGCGACAGAAGCCGCGTTCACCAGGGCTGATGCCGGGACACGCGCGGGGTCAATGATCCCCATCGCATACATGTCGCCAAACTCGCCGGTCGCCGCGTTAAAGCCGTGGCCCGTGGCACCGTCGACAACGGCCTTCGCCACAGCGTCAACATCCGCACCCGCATTGCTGGCAATACGCTGCACCGGCTGGGTCAGGATCGAACGCACCAAGGCCACACCTTTGGCGATGTCTCCCTCGGCTTTGATTGCATCCAGACAGGGTGCGATCTGTGCCAAGGCGGTGCCACCGCCCGCAACAACACCGTCCTCGGCCGCCGCGCGCACAGCGCACAGAGCATCCTCGATCAACTGGATCGTCCGCTTTTGTTCGACCGGGGTGAACCCGCCCGCATAGATGATCGCACTGCCCCCGTCAGTTTGGACAGCCGCTCGCGCAACTTGTCTTTTTCGACGTTCGGAGGGGCGACGTCATATTGCCGTTTCACCTGATTGCGGCGGGCTGTGATCGCCTCAGAATTGCCCTCTCCCCGCAGGATCGAGGTGCCAGAGGCATGTGAGCGCACCACTTCCGCCCCGCCAAGCTGTGCGCGCGTGACTTTCTCGATCTTTTTGCCAAGATCGCGGGCCAAAACCTCACCGCCGGTCAGAATGGCGAGATCATCCATCATCGCGGTACGCCAATGGCCGTACTCGGGCGGATGGACGATCAGGTATTTCCCTGCACCGCCGCCCTCCAGCAACCGGATCACCACCTCGGGTGCGATTTCTTCCGCGATGATCATAAGCGGGCGGTTTTCGCCATCCGCGATGGAAATGGCTGTGTCCAATACCTCAGGCTGAAGAATTTTCTGATCGGTCATCAAAATCAGCGGATGCCGCAGCACCGCTTCCATGTTTTCGCGGTCCGTGACCATGTGGTGCGAGATATATCCGCGCTCGATGGACATGCCCTCGACCACATCCATCGTCGTCTCGATGGTCACTCCGAAATCGGCGGAAATGACACCGCTTTTCCCGACCCGACGAAACGCTTCGGCAACCAAAGCGCCTAAGGTCGGGTCCGTCGCGGACACCTGCGCCACGGCTTCAAGATACTCAGGGTGCGCCTCGCAATCGCGTGAGGAGGCATCAATCGCCTTGATGATCTCTTGCACGGCCAGATCAATCCCTTTGCACAGATCGACCGGCTTCACCCCGGTTTTGGCCAGTTCCACGCCTTTTTGGATCAACGCATTCGCCAAAACAATCGCCGTCGTGGTGCCGTCGCCGGCCACATCGTTGGTCTGCATCGACACTTCGCGGACCACCTGAGCGCCCATGTTTTCAAAACGATCACTCAGTTCGATTTCGCATGCGATGCTCACGCCGTCTCGGGTCACAAGTGGCGTTCCCACCGGGCGGTCGATCATTGCATTGAGACCTTTCGGCCCGAGCGTGGGCTCAACCGCTGCGGCAAGCCGTGCCACACCGCGGGCCAAACACTCCCTCGCGGTCGTTCCATGCACCATGAGTTTAGCCATATCTTCCTCCTTCTGCCCAAGAGATTTCTCAGGCTTCCTCCTAAAACGTTTATTTTATCAGAGACTTATCGCCCCGCGTTGGCTCCGTCGCGGGGCGGCACACGCCCTGCAATAAAATCAACCAGCGTTGGCCCCTCGGGGCCGATCTCGACTTCTTTGTAGCGTGTTTTGGCAAGCCCCCGGCACATCGCGCCGTTGAACTCCATATTGATGCGGGTGCTGCGGAGGTGGACAAGATGCGCGGTCAGCGCGGCGGCATCTATGGGTCGTCCGTCCCAAGTCGGAAAAGCCAGATCATCCGGGTTGACCGCCAAACCTTGAGACAGGAGCAAGTCCAGATACCGAGGCGTCTGCCGCAGTTCTTCTTCGCCTGTGAATTCAATCCGCTGAAGCGCCGCCAACGGCATTGACACGATATCCTCTGCCTTATGCCCAAGCGCCTGAAGACCCAGCAAAACAACCTCTTGCCGCCGGTCAAAGGCTTTGGACATAAACTTCGTAACCACGTCGTCCAGTCGCTCTCCCTTGCAATACTGGGCGAAGATATCGTGGTAATTGCGCCCGCTGTTCACACCTTCATTGACCTCATCGCCAAAACAATGGTCGTTCAGTTGAACGGTCATCTCTTGGACCCAAGGCAGCGCGGAGATCTCCTTGCGGATACCAAAGGCCATCAGAAAGGCGAAATTCGGTGAACACCAGTAGGTGGGGAGTCGAAATTCGACTCGCACCGTTCTTGCATCCAAAACGTCGACGCTCTCGACGAAACCCATGTCTGTAATGGGTTCGTCGAGCTCGGGGTCTGTCACCGCTTCGAGACAGTCCCAGACGTCGAGTTCCAGCTCTGTTTTAAGAGTGGACACCAGCATCGGATCACTCCGCCGCAATCTGAACCGGTGACCCGGCCAATTCGACTTTTTTCTTATTCACATCAATGTCGTACAGACGTGCCGCATTGAGACCGAGGATCTTTTCTTTGATCTCATCGGTCAATTGCACACCCCGTTCTTGGGCGATGTCTTCGGGGATCTGATAGTCCCAGAATTTTTCGACCAACCATTTCGGCGTCCAGATCGCATAATCTGAGCCGAACAACAGCTTGTCTTCACCCAGCCAGAACAACAGCTCCGCCATGATCTCGCCAAAATAACGCGGACGCGAATGAATGAACGGCAGTGCCACGGCCAAACCGCCATAGACATTGGTTTCCTGGGTCGCGATCCAGCAGAACTCATCCAAACGCGGCAGACCGCAATGTTCGATGATCCAGTTCAGGTTTTGGAAATCCGTCGCCGCATAGTCGACATCGCGCACATCAAACGCATCCATCGACAGGGGCGTGATCGTCGGGCCCTTGTGAACATGAACATTCTTGATGCCCAGCTTCTCGCAGAGTTCAAAGCACTTGTAGGCGGCCGGATCATTCAGCGCCCAGCCCTTGCTGTCGCCATTCCATTCGGCCGTGTACATTTTCACGCCCTTAATGTCGAAGGTCTCTTTCATGTAGTGGATGTATTCCAGAGCCTTTTCGCCATCACGCGGATCGAACGAGCCGTTGACGATGAAGCGCTCAGGATGACGCGCCGCCATCGACGAGCTGCGCTCGATTGAGGAGAAACCCTCTTTGTAGAAATCGTTGAGATAGGTCGATTGGATGATCGCCATGTCATCCGGGCCATCAACGAAGAGATCGCGATAGATGTCATCTTCGCTGTATTTTTCAAACTTCGATTTTTCCCAAAGCTCTTCAGATGGGCTCAGGTTGGTGTGATAGGCGTAGAAGCAATCAATGAATTGCTTGCCGTGGATATTCGCCTGATTTTCGGGGCTGCCGTCCCAAAAATGGGTGTGCCCGTCGAGTACGAAAATCTCTTTCCCCTCAGGTGTCTTGAACATGGTTTCCTCCCAAAGTGTCGTGGTGCGTTTGTGTTGGTTTGGATGTTGGGTGAGAGGGCGCGCAGAACCGCGCCCTCCCGTCCTTGCGCCATCAAATATATTCGAACACGTCGTCCATATTGCCGAAGAGGATCACCATGTTGTCATCCACGCGGACCATGCGGCCATAATGCGTGGAGGTGTTCACCTCAAAGATTTCCGCCGTCATTTCCCGGCCAAAGAATTCGCTGATCTCATCCATTTTGAAGATCAGCTTGCCTTCGCCATCCACCCGGATGGTTGCCGGGTTATAGGTGACCGTCACATTCGGATCCTGCCCCATGAATTCCGCGATGGCACGGGCCTCGACGGAGTCGTTCATGGTGATCCCACATTGGTGTGAAATCGTTTGATCGAAGGTGATGTCCTTCATCGACTTAAAAATGTTCTGCTTGGAAGAATCACGGGCATTGCTAGACATTTTTTCATTCCTTTCAGAGGATTAGAGGAGACCCAGCTCAGTGATGATCTGGCTGATCCGCTCTTGCGAAACCGCTTTGACATCTTCGAAAGAGACCGGCTTGGAATGCGGCTGCGACCAGATCGGCTGCAACGCAATGGCGGCTTTGTCGGCCAAGTCGCGGTGCTTGGCGAGCCAGCCTTTGAACAGCTTGCGGTTGTGATCGCCGTATTGCTCATCGTTTGCCAACAGGTAGATCAGGTCCACGGTGTTCGCGAGGTTGCGCTCGTAATCCGCTTCTGCGGCCGAGATCACCGGCGGCGTGATGAAATCATTGTTGGCGGCAGCGGCTTGCATGAAGAAACCAGACCGGATCAATTCGCCGACCAAAGGTTCGAACACGATGTTGATCGCGAAATATTGCTCAAGGTAATCCTCACAGCCCATGATCGTCTCGATCGCTTCGCGGGTCGGCTGCCAGATCGGATCTTCAAGCCAGCATTTTTTGCCCAACTCATCGTCCCAGCCTTCAAGATCCATGCCGATTTCGGCCAGATACAAGGTGATGTCCTGGGCAAGGCGCATCTTGTACGAGGAGTTGGTCAAAGTGGCGTTGTTGATCATCTGGGAGTAGCCATAGCGCTGCGCCTGCATCAGCGAGGTGCCAAGGCCAAATTCCGCATGTTTCCATGCGCCCAGATGTTTTTGCAGGATCATCTGCCAGTTTTTGTCGAAAGACCGCGGCGCACCGGCGCGGCGCGCATTGGTGATCACGCTTTGCACCATGCTCTCGATCTTGGACTGGCGCTGATAGTGGGTGCGTTCCCATTCCTGGTCGGGGGCGCGGAAAGCGTGCCAGTTGCTCGACAGCGCGGCCGTGCTGTCTTTCGTGTAGGCCCCGCCGCCTTTTCCGCCCTCGAATTCAATGATCCAGTCTTGGATCAGGTAGCGCTCGGGATCGGGTTGCACGTCAACTGTGACGTCCTCGTAATGGGTTGCCCGTTTGCCGCGCGGTTCGAAATAGTTGTAACGGCGGCTGGTTGAGCCGATGAATGTTGCGGCACCGGCGGCACCGGATCCTACTGAGCTTGATGTTGCTACCATTGTAGCCTCCCTTTGGTTGGTTTCACGTCACTAGCGTTCGAGCCAGGTTCAATGGCCCGAAGAACCGGAAGTGGGCGTGAACTTGTCGTAGAAAATGCGGTCCGTTTCGAAGTTGCGCATGAACAGAACGGGTGTCAGCGCGTCGATCATCGGCGGCGGTCCACAGGCGTAAACGTCCCCCTCCCCGTCGCAGTCGATCGCCTTTAACCGCGCATCGACGCATTCATGGACAAAGCCGCGTTCGCCAGCCCATCCGCTATCTTCAGCCTCATGGCTGAGCACCGGAATGAACTCGACATTCGGGTGGGCGTCGGTCAACGCCTTGATCTCGTCCAGTTTGAAAAGATCGCTCTGAGACCGTGCACCATAGAAGAAATAGATCGGGCGCTCTTCGCCGCTGACCACTTGGTCGTTCAAAATCGACCAGACAGGCGACATGCCCGATCCGGCGCCGACAAGGATCACGGGTCCGTCGCGTCCTTCGCGTCGGAAGCACATCCCGTAGGGCCCTTCGATTTCGACTTCGGCTCCGGCTTTGATGCCGCCATCGTCGAGTTCGTTGGAGAACCGCCCGTCAGGGTATTTTTTGATGATGAAGCCGAGTTTTTGGGCTTCGCTCGGCGGATTTGCCATGGAGAACGAGCGTGTAATCTTCTCCCCTTTTTCCGTTTTGACTGTGATGTCGACATATTGACCCGCCCAAAATTTGAGAGGCGCATCCAGTTCAATTTGAACAGCGCGAATGTCATGGGTCAGTTTTTGGAAATCGACGATCTTGCCGGAATACTGCTTCACCGGGATCGATTTGGAGAGAACCTCTTCGTCATAGTTCAACAGTTCGATATCAATGTCGCTGTAGGCATGCGCGCGGCACATCAGGATATGCCCGCTGTCTTTCTCCATGTCATTCAATGCGAAGGTGGAGTATTTCAACATCTCCGTTTCGCCATTCAGCTTGACGCATTTGCACGCCGAGCATTGCCCTTCCTTGCACCCGTGAGGTAGCGCGATCCCCTGCCGGAACGCGGCGTCCAGAATGGTTTCGTCTTCCTCGACTTCAAACTCCACTCCGACCGGTTCCAACCGGACAGTATAAATATCCGTCATTGTGTCCTCCCTATCCACAGCGTGCAGACATTGCACACCGGGTGGCGGGGGCCGTCATTCGGCCCCCGCCGCATTGGTTTAGTTACAGGGGTTGATGGTGAAGCCTTCGCGATACTTCGCGATATGCGCATCGCGATCCGTATCCGACATCGCGCGCAGCATGTTCAGCGGCGAGCGCAACGTGTGACCGCGCACGTGTTCGAGCTTCCACATATCCTTGTTGTCGAACCGCAGGTGCGGCTGAGCGACAAGCGTTTCGCCATCTTCGCGGACGAAGTTCAGATCCTTGATGGCATCCGCCAGATCCCAACCGTCGTAGACGCTTTCCCATTCGCGTTTGCCCGAGAATTTGCCCATCGCAGGCGTCGGACGGCCCTCGTATTCATCCGAGAACGCGGAGACTGCGGTCCAACGATCCAGCTCATGCGCAAAAGTGTGCCACTGGCCGTCAATCTGATCGACAACGATGTCTTCACGGACAACACACGGCACCAAGCTCGACCAGCACCGATGCGGATAGACGTAGCCGGTGTCTTCGTTGAAGGTGACAACCGTTTCACCCGGCTTCGACAATTTGGAGTACCATTTCCAGAAGTCACCGAATTCGGCATACCAACCCGGATATTTGTGCTCAAACCATTCGAAATCTTTTTCGGTCTGAGCTTCGATCCGCCAGAAGTTGACAGGCCAGCCAACGGCAAAGAACTGAGCGATCTTGTGAACGTAGTTCTTCTTGGTGATCCGGTTCCAGGCTTCCTGGACGTCATCGTGGTGGACTTTCACACCATACTTCTCAAGCGGAAGCATGTAGGTCCGGTAGTAATCTTCAAAAATCCAACGGTGCCACATTTCCGCATAGGACTCTTTGTCCTTGTCGCGGTTGGTGGTGCCGTATTCGATCAGCGTACCGATGGCGGCATCAACGATGGCGTGGTTTTGCCAGAACGCGTAGCGCAGATCGCGTTCCAAAAGCAGGTGGTTTTCCGGCTCTTTCAACGCGGCCATCAACATCGAGTGACCGTTGCCAATGTGACGGCTTTCATCGGACTGAACCGACAAGAACACGGTGGGCAGCGCATAGTCGCCATTGCGGGCGGCTTCCGACGGCATGGCCACGAAAAGCGTGTTGGTAAAGGCCGTTTCGGCAACCACGGTCAAATACATACAGGCCGAAGTCATCACGTCCCCGGTGATGAAGCCTTCGCCAAATTGGCGACCGATCGTGGTGGCATAGCATTTGCCAAACGCTTCTTCGGTGATGTCAAACCCGGCTGGGTCGATGTAGTTTTCCATGTACCACTTTTTCAGGTTCATCTGAATCGTGGAGTGACGGAATTCGTCCACCATCTGCATGGTAAACCCGGTCCGCAGATCTTCGCCCGGAGCCAGACGTGCAATCATCGCCATGGAGCGCGCAGCCGAAATTTCCGGGAAGGGGATGATGGCCAAGAACAGCTTCATCCATTCGACCCAACGGGGTTGAACGTTGCGGAACATGTCACCGCGCAAAGCGGCGTCAAGGGCACCATAAACGCGGTTGTCCTTTTCTTCCTGCATCGGGAAGTAGGAGCGCAGAACCTGTTTCATCGGATCGCGCGGTGCCTTGGTGATTTTGTAGTCCGTCGGGAACGTGCTGGCTTCCTGCACATAAGAAGGGTTCCAACCAAGATCGGAAATCTTCTTGGTGGCCTCCCCCACCGAAATCCCACGCTGAGACGTGATTTTATTAAGCGTTAAAGTCATGCCATGAGCCTCCTTAAAGCTCTGCGACCGGAAACCCGGTCACCTGTTGGCGGCTTTTGCCGTTGCGTTTGAGCGCCGGTGTTCAATCTCCAGCGGCGCCGGTTTTCGGCAAAGGTTGAAAAGATCGACATCCTTGCGATGGCTGGCATATGCCTTGGCCAATCACCGTCATGCCCTCACTCCCTATCCTTCGTTCTTTGAGACTGCCCCACGTGGAGCAGTTGCTCGCGTCTTGTGCAGGTCTTGTTGCAAACGGCGTTCCACAATTTGAAAAACCCGTGGCTCAATCTGTTAAAAATTATTAAATAACTGTTTTTATTATATATTTTTTGTTAATTTATTTTGCACACTCAAAATCAGGCGCATCCGGGCTCTGAGTGAAACGGACATATTGTCGCATATTGTGTCACTCGGACGTTGCGCAGAGTTACGAAGCGTTACACGTTACACTTGGCCCATTTTACACGTTGCCCGAACGGGTTCAGACGGACGAAAAAACAGGGTGCTCAAAACGCAATATGCCGAGCATTCGCCCGGCACGTTGTCTAAATATTCCCCGAAAATTTTGCCCTGACGCAGACGGATTTGACGTCTCAAAATTGCGCTGCAACCTCAGGCGTAAAGACGCCGTTTCGCTGCCGATGCAAGACCGATTTCCTGACGATATTTCGATACGATACGGCGGGACACGGTGATGCCCTCCACCTGCAACAGCGCCGTCAGCCGACGATCAGACAGCGGACGTGTTGAATCCTCAGACGCCAGAAGGGCCCTGATGCGCGCCTGAACTTTGGGTTTGGAATGTGTCATCTCGACCGAGGCCGCCCCGGCGCAAAGCACCCGCGCCGCGATCACGCCATGGGGGCCTTCGATCAACAACCCATTCAACACGCGGCTCACGGTGCTCGCATGATAGCCGGTGATTTGGGCGACGTCGGACATGGTCATCGGCTCCAAAGCTTCGGCTCCGGTGTGAAAATACGCGCTTTGTCGATCCACCAAAACCCGCACCACCTGCTTTACCGCGGACTGACGCAACTCCAAGGCTTGTTTCAGCGCCCGCGCCCGTGCAAGCGCCTCACGCAACACCGGGGTCTGCGCGCCTTTTGGCATCGGTAAAATCGACATTTCAGATGGTTGACCAGAGAGAAATTCGATCTCCCACCCCGTTGTGGACAACGTCACCCTCACATCCGGCTCACGCAAAAGCGTCGCATCCGTCATGAAAACAGCCCCTGGTTTCGGGTTCAGCCGACGGATCACCGACAGACAGGACATCACCTCTTCCATCTCAAGCCCGGCGGCTTTGGCCAGACAGGCCGGACCACCTTTTTCAAACGCCCCCAGATGGGCCAAAACCCGCCCCAAGGTCTCGGTCATGGCGTCCTGATCTTCCAATTGAAGCCGCAAACACTCCTCCAGATTGCGAGCAAAAAGACCCGCCGGTTCGACACGTTTCTGGATGATTTTCAACGCGGTTTCGATCACCTCGGCCCGGAGACCCAGCGTCTCGGCGATCTGGGCCACCGACCGCCCAAGCCAGCCGGATGGATCAAGCTCCTCAATCAAGGCGATGACCAGTTTTTCCAACTGACCGCCCTGCAAAATCAACCCCGCCAGCTCGCGAAAAACGTGATCATAGAGGCTTGAGGCCTCTTCTACGGCGGTCATTTCAAGGACATCCGTCGCACTGACACCGCCCGCGCGGCGCGGGCGCAGCACGATCATCGGATTGTCCCGCGCGGTCTGTGCAATATGGTCGTCTAACTCGGCCGAGGACATGTTCAACACCTCGATCACCTGACCAATTTTGAACACCTGTGTCTGTCTGGCTCGCATAAGAATGGCTAGCGACATCTTTTTCTCCCTCCGCCCCTCTCGGGGCAACTCCTCCGTCCCAGCTGGGACAAAACTCTGGCCATAGGCGCGATGGCCGGTCTATCGTGACTTAACTGAAACCCGGACACGCAGCCCCATGCACAAGAATGATCCGACTGGCGGAACACTCCCTTTCGAATATGCACCCCCGAACTGTCCTACCCCGGCCTCTCGCCACAGCTTTTGGCCCGCGTGAAACAGCTTTGGGCGGCGAAAGGGTTGGATTTTGATCGCCACTGGCGCGACGGGGTGCGCAGCCTGCCGGGGTTTCGAGCCCTGCCGCGCATTGAAAACGCACCCAACAGCGCCGAGGTGGATTTGGTCTTTCTGTTTGATCAATGCATTCTTTGGGTCCGCGCGTTGCACGCCGTCGCAAGTTGCGCACGCAGCCACCAGATCGAAGGTCTGACCCCGGCGCAATGGCACGGGCTTGCGGCCCTGTCCGCGCGGCTGACCGAACAACTCAGCGCCCTGCGGCTTTTGGCGTTGACGGACCTGCCGATGCCCGCCATGCAAATCGCCCGGTCGATTTCCGAAGATGTGGATATGGCCCTGGTCCTGCTGATCCGTCCCAAACTTGCGCAACGGTTTGCCGACTGTCAAAGCGTTGAAGAGGCGAATGAATTTTGGCGGCGTCACATCGCAGGCGGGCGGGTTTTTCGGACCATTTCCGAAAAGCTCTATACCGTCGGCATTGATCACTCCGCAGACACCGATTACGCGAAGTGGCGCAAGACGGTGCTGACCACGCTTGGGGCGGCGGTGCACAGCAACGCGCTCAACACCCATGTCCCGACCCGGCAGCACACCAACGTGCTGGCGAATGACGACAGTTTGCATTTTGCCACGTTTCGGATTCATGAACTCTGTGCCTTCGCTCAACTGGTGGAACCGGATTTGACGAAAATATTGGATGTGGCGGGCGTCGCAGCCGCCAACACATCCTCCTCGACCGCCCCGCTTGCGCGGTTGGCCGGACCATTGAACAGTATACTTGTGAGCCAGATTCAAAGGCTGGCGGCCCCCGGAACGACGCCCACCGGGATGCGGCAGGCGTCAAAGTTCCATTAGTGCTTGAGGTCTTCGGCTTGGCCAAGGCGGTTTTCGGCCACCCAGCGCGCGGCCAGAACCAGCGCCCCCGCCGCGAAATCTTTGCCGTGCTCCTCAACCATCTCTTCGGCCACTTTCGCAAGTGCTTGGAAAAAGCGGTCTTTGCTTTGTTCTTCTGTGGTCAATGCTTGTGTCATTGATCCTCCTCCCTTGGTTTTATTGTTTGAACATGTCGTCTGGGAACGTGACGATGGACACCGTGCCATCCTCGGCTCCCAGTGCCAGATGTGTGCCGGTCCCGGACCACGCGACCGAAGTGACAGCAACGCCGGTGCCTTCGCGCAACATCATCTCCTCGGGCTGTCCCACCCGGCAAATCGTGACCAACCCGTTGCTATACACAACGGCGCAAAGGTCACGTTTGCCGTGAACCGACAGCCGATCCACAATCGTCAGCCCCGGTTTGCCGGTCGTGATCGGGTCCCCTTCGTGATCGCCAAAAGGCAGTTCAGGCAGCGCCCAACCCACCACGCGGAAGGCCCCGGACGCGACCATGGCCCGCGAGGTTGCGCTGAAATCCACCGACTGCACCGCCTGTGGAAAATCAACAATCCGATCTGCGGTCCCGGCTGCGGCATCCACCACCAGAACCGATTTGTCGCGACACCCCGCGATCAACCAACGTGCGCAGGGCGACCAGCGCATCGCCAAAACCTGTCCCTGACAGGGCAGTGTCGTCACAGGCTCAAGACCATCGGTTTTGATGAGGCTGATATGCCCCGCCCCCCAACACGCCAACAGGCACCCATCGTCTGACACCGCGATGTCACGCACATCATGCGTCAACTCTGTGCTGCTCAGCGGCTCCCCGCCCTCAGCACTCACAACCGAAATTTGATCGCCGCGCCCGACCACGATCCGTGCCGCGCCTGGCAAGGCGCTCAGTGCCGTGATGTCAGCGCCCTCACTGGGCAACAACCGCAGAAGCTGGCCACGCGGCGTCGCCCGCCAAAGCTCTTCGCCCTCGCTATGGACAAAGGCAAATCCCTGTGGCCCAAGCGGGCAGATTTTACTGTCTGACAGCGCCGTGGCATCCCGGCTGGTCAGAGGCATCGGCAGTGGTTTTTCCCGTGCCCGAATGGTCATCCGGCCGGTGTCGAGTTCCTGCCGTATCCGTTTTTCCGGGCCTTCGGCATCCTTCACGCCGATAAACGTCATGCGACCGTCGGCCTGAACCACCGCAAGCGCCGTTCCGTCCATGTTGAACAGAACCTGCCGGATGTTTTGGTCCAAGTCCCATGTCCGGGCCAACAAATCAAAAAGCGAGAGCGCCTGAGGTGGCATGTGCTGTGTCATTCAGTTTTCCTTTTTCATAACGGTGTCGATTTCCGCATCCAGTGCGGAAAGACGCCCTTCCAATGCAGTGATGATGTCGGCGCTGCGCTCCAACGCGGCCTCGTTTTGGCGGCGCTCGACCTCGCGGCCCTCATCGACCACGCCGTCCTCTTCGTCCTTCATATCCAACACCATCATCCCGCTGGCTTTTTGGTTCAGCCGCATGTGCTCGACATTGGCCGCCGCGATGTCCTGTGTGACTTTCAGACGGTCCATGAGAATATCTTGAAGGCTGCGTGATTGACCTGTCATTGAGACCCCCTTTAAATGAGTGCTGTTTTACGCATTGAAGGGCCGACACGATGATTGATCCCGCCGACATTCGATTTTTCCAAACGCTCGCCTTGGTGTGTACCCAAACCGATGGCCTGGACACGCCCTGTCAAAACGCCATCCAACAGGCGCTGGAAACCCGTGATCCGCAGGACATGCGTGCGGCACGCCACGCCGTTGATGCGCTGGACGATGGGCTCAAAGATCGGATTTTGCAGCAGGTGCATCGGCTGATGGCCACCGATATTTCTGCGATTTGGGATGTGATGTCCTACGCCTCGGGGCAAACCAAAGAACGTCCGAACTGAGCCCGCATCGTGCAAACCATACGGCCCTGTTTGTAATGTCTCGTGCACGGCTATCCCCTCCCCTGAACATCCGATCTTTGTCTGGGTCAGGCTATCGAAGCGACAGGATGACGCAATGGAATCCGCTTTAAACAGGTGGTTTTTTGCCCAAATTCGTGGCGCGTTAGAAAAGTTGTAAAATAGCTTTACGTTTTCATTTTGCGGTTGGAACATATTGTTCCAAAAGAGATTTTTCTGCAGTGCAGTATATTTTCCAAATCGCGATTATTTCCGAATCAGCTTCTTGATTTCGTCCGATGATTCGCGCTGTTCTGGGTCTATCGCAGGCCAATTCAGAGAGCCCCATGACCCGCTTTTCCACCGATCAGGCACCGCAAGATTTCGTCCTTCGTCAGGTCCAGAAAAAGGATCTGCCGACCCTGATCCAACAGTTGAACGATCCCCGGATCGCCCCTTGGCTTGCCGCGCTGCCACAGCCCTTTGGCCCGTCAGATGTCGATGCGCTGCTGGCTCACGGCCAACATCCCGATGAACATCTCTTTATTGTCGAACACGGCGGCGCAGTGGCGGGGTGTCTGTGCATCGGGGCATCGCTTTGGTATTGGCTCGACCCGGCATTTTGGGGTCGCGGGCTGATGCATCAGGCGCTAGAACGCGCCGTGACCGCCCATTTCGCCGCGCTCGCGCCACCGCTGAGCGCCACCTGTCACACGGACAATGCGGCCTCGCAGACCTTGCTGACGCGGCTCGGGTTTTCACCCGCCCCAACCCTGCGTAAAATGTTTTTCCAAAGCACACAATCGGCAGAGTTGTGCCGCGATTTTGTGATGACACCAGAACAATGGCATCTGTTGCACCCGCCGTTGATTGCCCTAAATGACGTCTGCCTGCGTCCGGCGGAGCAAAAAGACGCCGTGACCCTCGTGCGTATGTTGCCCCATGCCGGATCGCCGATCTGGCCGGCCCCCGAAACGATCCGCGCATTCATCGAAACGCACCGCTTTCGAGGTCCACCACGCGGCCTTTTTGTCATATTGGATGCGCATCGCCGCAGCTTAGGCATGGCGCTTTTGACAGAAAACACGCCCGCTTTGCGCTTTCTCTCAGAAGAAGACGCGACCCGTCACCAAGATCAAATCTCCGCCGCATTGGCGCAAGGCATTGGTGCTGTTCAGTCTTTCAAATGCGAATAAACCGTATTGCGCGAGATGCCCAAACGACGAGCGGTCAGCGCCACATTGCACTGACAGATTTGAAAGACACGCCGCACCTCGAGGCATCGCTTCTCTCGCATCGGAACCCCTAAGCAGCGGCCACAGGCCCTCGTTTCACTCTGGTGCGACGGAAAGAAATGCTCCACCTGCGTCTCGCGCACAATCCCGGCGGGACAGCTTGCCACCAAGACCTGCAAATGATGCCGCAGATCGTTTAAATTGCCGGGCCGCTCCATCGACGCGAGCTTGCGCAGGGCCTTGGCTGACAGTTGATGTTGCGACGATAAATCCGTCAGCATGATCCGCGCCAATTTATCGAAATCAGTGCGCGCCTTGAGCCCCGGCAAATCAACGGTCAGCATGTTGACGCCCGCAATCGTTCTGGTGCGGATATGCGTTTGATCCTGGTGTGGCTGATCCGTCGCCACCACATACCAATGCCCCGCCGCCACATCTCTGCGCACACTGTCTAAGAGCACGTTCAACTCATCTGCGGCCAGGCCAGCCAGAGCGGAAACATGTTCCAACAGCAATGTACCACCCTGCGCCAGAGAAAGCCCCGAGGGGGCGGTGGCCTGCATCAACTCCCCGATCACCCCGCGCATATCCGTGTCTTGGGTCAGCCTGCGGCAGTCTACGACGATCAACGGTTTTGCCGGATGCAGATGTCGGTGTATGACCTCGGCCATCGCTGTTTTGCCGGTTCCCGTTGCGCCGTGAATGCACACCGGCTGGCCCACATCCGCCGCCCGGCGCGCCACACGCAAACATTCGCGCAGCAGCTCGTCATCAAAAACAAGCTCCTGTTCCTGAGGCTCTAATCGGTACAGCCGCGGAGCGCGCAGCGTCACCTCCTGCGCTGGTCCGCGACCCGAGCGCGGCCGTGACATGGGGCGCAGCCGGGCGAAATAGCTGGCATTCAACCCATCCGAAAGCTCGACCGTGTCGCCTTGGATCAGTTTGCGCAGGATCGACCGGAAAGAGCCGCCAAAGATGTCGCTGAACCGGTTCATGGTCAAAAAGTTCATCCCCGACAGCAATCTGGCCGAACTTCTGTTGGCGCCGGTGACATAGCCGTCCTCAGTCACCGACACCATCCCCACACTCTGCGTCGCCAAATATTCGACCCTGGGATGGAACTGTATGATGTAATCTCGACGATGGCTTTCGATGAACAATCGGTTTTCAATATTCGTCGCCGCCAGACTGACCAGAGCCTTGGTATGATACTGTCGATCAGACACCTCGGAGGACGCATCAAGCAGCCCAACGATCTTGCCGTCTGATGCAAAAATCGGGGCGCAAACGCAGGACACCCCACCATGGCGTGTAAAAAAATGCTCAGGCCCGGTCACCATACTGGTCTGTCCGGTGAACAACGCCAACCCAAGCGCATTTGTACCGCGCAAATCTTCGCGCCAGATCGAGCCGGGTCGCACACTGCGCGAACACTCAGCGGCGTGAAATTCGGCGTCCATGATGGCATCCAAAACGGTCCCGTTCGCATCCGCAAAGGCCGTCATATAGTTCGTACCGGCAATCTGCGAACTCAGGAGTTCAAGTTCTGGCCGAACGATTTCCATCAGCCGTTCGTTCTGTTGACGTGCGAGTTGCAGCTCCTGATACGAGATCACCGCATCCACCGGCTCGCCACCGGGTTCCAGCCCCACGCGCAGGCACCTTTGCCAACTGCGCGCGATCTCCTCAGGCATCGCGGCATGCGCAAATCGTTCACCTGCGTCTAACGCGGCGCGCGCCTGCAGAAACGTCGTTTTCATGCTCATGACACAGTCTCCCCCTCCTCAGGTGGCAACAGTGTTACCCTGAAGCGTGCGAAATCAACGGGAATGTTCAGTTTTTGAACACCGAATGTGACGCCTCTGCAAGGAACTCGAACGCCCAGCCCCTCTGCGGTTCTGCGCGGGTCACAAGGCACAAATGCTCCGATACCTGTCGCCCGCACAGGTCATCACTCACCGATCCTCACCAGAAAATCTAAGCACATAGCTTGTACTGCGCCCGCCCGCGTCTTGCTTGGCAAGAATGTCGCGGGTCACAAGATCGGTGATGTCGCGCAGTGCCGTATCCGATGAGGTTTTCGTGATTTTCGCCCATTTCGAGGACGTGAGTTTGCCCTCAAACCCATCCAGCAGCCGATTGATCATCTCCCGCTGCCGAGGATTGAGGCTTTGATCTTTGAGCCAATCCCAAACCCGCGCTTTGTACAGAACCGATGTGAAAATCTCTTCCGCATTGGTAAAGGCATGTCCGAGGCACTCCAGAAACCAAATCACCCAATTTGAAATGTCCAAATCGCCTTTTTGCGCGCGCTCCAAAGCGGCATAATACGCCTCGCGTTCCTGTCGGATCTGTCCAGACATGCTATAAAAGCGCCGAGATATGCCTTCAGATCGGGCCAAGGCCATGTCTGCAATGGCCCGCGCAATCCGTCCATTTCCGTCTTCAAAGGGATGGATCGTGACGAACCAGAAATGCGCAATCGCGGCTTTCAAAACCCCGTCAAGCCGCCCATCGTTGTTAAACCACTCAAGGAAATCCTGCATATCCTCGGTCACCCGACCGGCCGCAGGCGCTTCAAAATGCACCCGTTCCTTGCCATAGGCACCAGACACAACCTGCATCGGGCCCGAAGTTTCGCGCCGCCAATCCCCAACTGTGATTTTGGTCATCCCGCTACGCCCTGTCGGAAACAAAGCCGCGTG
Source organism: Celeribacter baekdonensis (assembly GCF_003047105.1). Lineage (NCBI taxonomy): Bacteria > Pseudomonadati > Pseudomonadota > Alphaproteobacteria > Rhodobacterales > Roseobacteraceae > Celeribacter > Celeribacter baekdonensis. Next base: position 239,754 of record NZ_CP028472.1, on the reverse strand, counting down.
CCAGCCGAAAAGCCGGTCTTCCGTCAACGGATCTGAAAACTTCTGGGTCGCATCCAGCATCATTTCAACAATGCCATCCACATGCCGATCGGCGGCCACCAGCCCCCCAACATCAAGCCCAAGCTTGCGTGCAATGGACGAGCGCACCTGTTTCTTATCCAGAGTTTCACCCTCGATTTCACTCGATTTTGTGACATCCTCGGTGAGCACGCTAAGAACCGCCTCAGCCTGCGCGTCAAACCCAAGGGCCTCCATCCGGCCAATCAAACGGCCTTGTTGATGCCGAACACGGCCAAGACTGTCAGCAATGGCTTCGCTCTGCCAAACGAACTTTGGCCAATCTGGTTTTTCGTGGATATACGTCATATTCACCGCACTCCTTGCGGGAAATATGGGGTGTTTGCGCCGCATCGTCAATCTTATTCGCCGCAAATTATGCGGTAATTATTGCCAACAATCGCCGCACCAAGGAATATTTGCCTTTCAAATCAACTCAAGCTGAACCGGGATTGTCGCATATCCACGCCTATTCTTTGCACGCTTTATGCCCTCAAGGGCCCGTAGCGCGTCGTCTTGCGTGGCGAGATACGCACCCCTTTTTTGACCGCCAATCGCTCCGATGCGACCCCATTCCCGGATCAAACACCATTCCCCAAACAGCGTTTGGTCAATGCTGAGCGCATAGAACCTGCGTTGTCGTTTGAACGGGACTATTTTCTCAAGACGCACCTGCACGAGACCGCTTTCTAGTGGAATGTTCCACCACTCTACTCTCAAATGCGGCAAAAGTCGCGCATCACATCTTGCGCGCAAAGGCCGGCTGTCATTTGCGTTCAGATGCGGTGCCGATCCCGGCGCGTTTGCGCCAGTTGGCCAATGTCCGACGCGACATCGTGATGCCACGCAGGGCAAGGGCGTCCACCAGTTGAGCATCGGTCAAAGGAGCCTTTGGCGGCTCAGCAGCAACCAGCGTGGTGAGGATGGCCGCAATCGCATCTCCCGCAAGGCTGCCACCATTGCGGCAGGCGACACGCCCCCGGCCAAAAAACGCATCCAGTGTCACCACGCGCTCGGGCAATTGCATCAAAAGCCCGTTGCGGATACGCCCCACCGTGGTTTCATGAAGGCCCAAGGCCGCGCCCACCTCGGCGTTGGTCAATGGTTTTAACCGTGTCGGCCCCTGTTCCAGAAACGCGTGTTGAAATGCAATCGCATAGCCCGCAACCCGCAGGATCATTTGGCTACGCCGCGACAAGGTGCGCTCCAGCCATCGGGCGGTTTCCAAACCTTCCTTGCTGGAGGGCTCGGCCAGATGCGCCACTTGGACCTCCGGTGTGCTGGCCCGGTTCATCACCACCTGCCACCTGTCCTGTGAATCCCGACTGACGATCAGATCAGGCACGCGGCGGGGTGCTGGGGCGGAGTCGAATTGCGCACCCGGTTTGGGGTCGAGGCTGCGTAAAAGCGTGACCATTCGCCCCAACTCCGGCGCGTCGACACCGCACCGATCCAACAACAGCGCCGTGTCGCCACGCGCCAAGGCCGGTAGGTTGTCCAGCAGGTGCTGCATGGGGACATCCAAAGCCTGTGCCTCGGCCAATTGCAAACGCAAACACTCGGCCAACGACCGCGCGAACAGCCCAGTGGGTTCAACCTCCTGCAAGGTGAGCAACACCTGTTCCGCTTTCTCAGGCGCACAACCTGCCGAACGGGCCACCTCCTCCACGGTCTCACCCAACCAACCCGAAAGGTCGAGCGCAGCGATGAACGCCTCGGCAATGGCACGCTCATTTGCGGTTTGAAAAAGAAGCCCCACCTGCGCCTGGACATGGGCGTAAAGACCCGTCGCCTCGGCACCCATGCGATCGGGATCAAAATCGGCAGCCCCGGCCATGAGACCGGGCGTGCCCCAATGCCTGTGCTTGCGCACTGGCGCCGGGTCTTCGGGCATTGGCAGCGTGACCTGCACATGCGGATTGTGCGCGGCCTCTTCGATCAAAAGACCGCTCAGCTCGGCATTGTCCATTTGCAACAGATTAAGTGCCCGTTGCATCGTCTGTGACATCCGCTGAGCCGGATATTGCACCTGATGCAGACTGGGGCCTTTCATGGTGTTGATCCCAAAAGCGCACGCGGGTTCAACGCCATGAAATCGGACCAGATCAAGCGGCACGCGGTGGCACGGCCCACCCGATCCTCTATGCTCTCCGACAGGTTGGTCAAGCGCATGCGTTCCTCCCCTCAGCCGCGCACCTCAGACGTGGCCTGTTTCCAAGACGGTCGCATAGTTTGCCACAGCCGCGCCACCCATATTGACCACAACGCCAAGGCGCGGGGCCTCCACCTGAATCTCCCCCGCCGTACCGGTCAATTGCCGAAACGACAGCGCATGCATCGACACGCCGGTGGCGCCGACCGGATGGCCTTTGGCCTTGAGCCCACCAGACAGGTTCACCGGCAACCGCCCCCCGCGATAGACAGAACCGTCCGCCAACACAGTGGCGCCCTGCCCCGCGTCACACAGGCCAAGCGCTTCGTACATCAGCAATTCCGCGATGGTGAAACAGTCGTGCACCTCGGCAAATCCCACATCATCCACCGTGATCCCCGCCACCGCATAGGCCTGCGCCACGGCCCGTTTCGGACCTTCAAAGCGCAAAATACCATGACGCGACATGGGGAGAAAATCCGACACATGCACGGCAGCACGGATATGCGCACTGCGCGTATGGGCCGCCGGATCGGCACTGAGCACCACGGCGGCGGCACCATCAGAAATCAGCGAACAATCCGACAAGCGCAGCGGCGGCGCGATCAGCGGGTTCTTCTCGGTCACCTCGTTGCATTGCTCAAAGCTCAGATCGCGGCGCATTTGGGCCAGTGGATTGGCCAGAGCATTCTTGTGGTTCTTCGACGAAATCCGCGCCATGGCCTCACTCGGATTGCTGTAGCGCTCAGCATAGGCTTTGGCCGCGATGGCAAACACTTGCGGAAAGCTCAACCCGGCCTCACTCGGATCGCTTTGATACCCGGCACGGCCAAGCGAGGCGGTCACTTCGGGCGTGCTGCGGTGGGTCATTTTTTCGACACCCACCACCAAAACACGCTTGGCCCGACCCGCCAAAATAGCGTCCATCCCGGCGTAAATAGCCCCCGAACCTGAGGCACAGGCATTTTCAATCCGCGTCGCCGGTTTGAATCGCAATTGGTCGTCGGCCTGATGGATCAAAGACGAGGCAAACCCGTCGTCGGACATGCCAGCATTGAAATGTCCAAGATACACCGCATCAATGTCTTTGCCGCTGATCCCAGCTTCCGACAATGCCTCGCGCGTGGCGTCGACGATCAGGTCTTCTAGGCTGCGGGCATCGAGCCGCCCAAACGCGGTGTGGCCACTGCCCACGATATGAATGCCAGTCATGTTATTCTCCTTTGTGATTGTCATTTTGCCGCCCCTCTCTGAGCGACCTTGGGGTGACGGAGAGGTTCATCACCCAACTGATCCATGCGCATCGCGCAAAAACCGCGGCTGGATCACAAACGCCTCAGAGATCATCCCCGGTCGTGACGCCAAGGGCATCCGTTCGTTGAGCCAGTTGCGCGTGGCCAAATCCGGCAAGGCGGCCGCACGGCGCAGCGCCAACCTGTCCGCCGGAAACTCAGTTAACAGGGCGCGGATTGCCTGTTCATCCTCAGCCGTCAAATCCTCGCCTATCACCACCACCGCACCCTGCCCCGCGCGCAATGCCCCGGTCGCATCCTGTTTTGGCCAGCGCGCCATATGCACGGGCGCATAGGCGGTATCCTGCACGCATTGAATGGCGGTTGGTGTGTCGATCCCTTCAACCGCCACAATGCCTTTGAGGCGCAAAATCTGACCCGACCAGCGCGCAAGGATTTCACCGATCCGCACAGAAAAGCCCCGCCAGGCCACCGGCTTTGGCAAGCGCACGGAAAAGCTGCGGACGCGGCCGCTGTGGTGGTCATGTGTGACGGGGGAAAACGGCGCGGAGATCGTTTTCGTGCGCGATCCTGACGGGACATGGGCCTGTAACCAGCCTCCAAGGTCCTGCGGGATCTGTTCCGGCGCATAAAGCCCGCCGCCCAACACAGTGCTCACGGCCTCAACCGCCTCCGCCGCACTCATCCGAGGCGCGGCGGGGTTCAGCGCCCTCAAAGCTTTGGTCAGCTCTGCCCGTGCGGCGCGCGTTGCAAGGTCGGTTTTAGACAAGACGATACGGTCCGCCATACTGACCTGAACCCGAGCCTCGCGATGATGCGCCAGCTGGGCGGAGGCATGTTCACTGTCCACCACCGTGACGATCCCGTCACAGCGGAAACGGGCGGACACAAACCGATCCTCCATCAACGCCCGCACCACTGGCATCGGATCGGCCAGACCCGTGGTCTCGATCACCACACGAGACACCTGCGGAATATCGCGCCGTGCCATGCGGTCGTGCAGCCGCTTCAGTTCGGCGATCAGATCGCCCTGAACCGAGCAGCACACACAGCCAGATTCGAGAATCACCAAGGCCTCATCGATTCGCTCAACAAGGTGGTGATCAATGCCAATTTCACCGAACTCATTGATGAAAACAGCCGCCGAGGCCATTTCTGGCAGGCGCATGAGCTGATTTAAAAGTGTTGTTTTTCCGGCCCCCAAGAACCCGGTCAACAGGGTCACAGGCACCCGCCCAACGTCCGCAGGGCGCGCCAAAACAGCAAGGTTTTCGGGCGTTGTCATCGGCTTTCCTCCATCCATCCTCCCAAAAGAGAAGCAGGTTTCGTTCCACTCACGACTTTTCAGGCCAAACAACGGCTTGCCGTGAGCGTGCTTCAAACCTCTTCTCCAAAGCGTCCGGTTTTCGGTCTGAGCGCGGCCTGAGGGGCGTCCGAAAACCGGACGGTGGTGCCACGGTGCGCACAGATAAAACGCGGTCAAGACGACCGCTTCGTGGCTAAAAGGCCCGCACTGTGCGACACGCCCAATATGCATCGCGAGGACATAAACGGCCCCACAGGCTCAGCCGTGCAGGCCCCTTAGACCCCCGGCACAGACAGGCCAAAACGCAATAATTGTGGTGGAAAAGGCAAAGACTGTTAAACTACCGCGATAAAAATGCGCAAAGACGCGATTTCGGTCGCTGTCTTGGCTGGTGGACCATCTGCTTCGGGGAGGAAGCAGCCACCACTCACGCAACACTGGGAGGAGAACTGCAATGCCGGGAACCGCCTTGCGCCAGACATTTTCACGTCCAGAGAATGACCCGCAAATCATGACATCCTGGGAACGATTTCTACAGGGCGATGAACCGGGGTCTGATGCGCTGCGCCGGTTGATCGACGACTCTTGGCGCCGCTGCCAGGGCAAGGTCGATCCCACACGGGATCAGGCCCCGGTCCCCTTGGATGGCGATCCTCTGTATGGCCTTTTGGAAACCAACACGGAGCTTGTACAGGCCAGCGTGTCGGTGATGCAATCTGCGCGCGATTTTTTGCATGAAACCGGAACCGTCATGGTGCTGACCGATGCGGCTGGTGTGGTTTTGTCGATTGAGGGCGACACCTCTTTGCGTGACCCGGCTGAAAACATTCATCTGATGCCCGGTGCAAGTTGGAGTGAGGCCAGTTGTGGAACCAACGCCATCGGAACCGCGCTTGAAATCGGCCAACCGATCCAAATTCATTCCTCCGAACATTTTTGTTCCGGGATCAAACGGTGGTCCTGTTCGGCCAGTGTGATCCGTGATCCGATCAGCCATACGATCCTTGGCGCGATTGACATTTCCGGCCTGACAGACAGCTACAGCCGTCACGCTCTGGCGCTGGCTGTTGCCGCGTCTGGACGGATCGAAAACCGTCTGGCGCGTCAGGAAATGAAATTGCGATATCGGTTGCTTGACCACTATCTCGACCGGCTGAACAACGCCGGAAGCGACGGGTTGATCGTCTTTGATCGCCAAGGCCGCGCCGTCAAAGCCAATGACAGTGCCGCCGCGTTGATGACGCAACTGGCAAAGGGCCGCAATGATCCGGCCCTCACCATTCGCGATCTGACACTGCCCTGGCGCGATGGCAAGCTTGTGCCCGAAAAAATGCCGTCTTGGGTGGATCAGGACTGGATCGAGCCCGTCCATGTACAGGGACATCGCCTCGGCTCGATCCTTGTGCTACCCGACCGCAATGCCTTGGTCCAACGCAACAAAATCCACGACATTCCCCGCCCGCAGTCCGCACCAACCGATGCGTTTAACCGCCTGATTGGTGCCGCACCAAATTATGTGGCGGCGCTGAATCGGGCGCGACAACTGGCGAAAGCCTCGGTTCCCGTGCTGTTGCTGGGCGAAACCGGCGTTGGCAAGGACGCTTTTGCCCATGCCTTTCACGACACCGGGCCAGATCAAAAGGGCCCGTTCATGGCGGTCAATTGCGGCGGGTTTTCACGCGAACTTTTGACCAGTGAATTGTTCGGCTACGCGGAGGGCGCTTTTACCGGGGCCAAACGTGGCGGCATGATGGGGAAAATTGAAGCCGCCGATGGCGGCACATTGTTCTTGGATGAGATTGGCGAGATGCCTCTCGATCTGCAACCGCATCTGTTGCGGGTTTTGGAAACCGGCGAGATTTGCCGCATCGGTGAAAACCATCCGCGCAAAGTCCACTTTCGTCTGATCGCGGCGACCAACCGCGACCTCAAAGCCGAGGTGCAAGCCGGTCGATTCCGAATGGATTTGTACTATCGGATTGCCGTGACGTCTTTGGCGCTTCCCCCCCTGCGCGATCGGCGCAGCGATATTGTGCCGCTTGCGGAGTATTTTCTGGCCCAGATCGCGGCCCGGTATGACCGTCCGGTCCCACGGGTCGGGCATGGGATGCGGCGCGCCTTGGAGCAACATGATTGGCCGGGCAACATCCGCGAATTGCGCAACGCTTTGGAAGGCAGTCTGCTGGTCTGCGAGGGCGACTTTTTGGAGGCAGAGCATTTGCCATCTGAGCTTGGTCTGCCAGATGATCTGAGCTCTGACGCCCCCGCGCCGGATCATGCGGGGATCAGCCCCTTGGAGCTTGCTGAACGCGAGGCCATCATGACCGCAATCCGGGCGCATCAGGGCAACTTGACCTCGGTCGCGCGGGATCTGGGGATCGCGAAAAGTACGCTCTACATCAAACTGGAACGGTTTGGGTTAAAAGAAAGCGTCGCGATCCTACGCACGGTTCAACACTGACCTCACGAAAAACGGCGCCCCGGAGGAGGGGCGCCGTGATGACCTTGGCGTCGGTTTGAAAACGTCCACCCACTGGTCAAATCCGCCCGTGGGGAAGGGCGGAATTTGGGACATATGACCCGTGCATCTAGCCCCGCAGCTGAGCAATCGCGTCCAGCACCGCCTCTGGCGCATGTCCAACGGGGATCTCCGCAAAGGCAAACTGACCGGCCCCAATGTCCGGCAATGTGCCCTGTCCAAACAGATCAAGACTGACATCCCGGCCTTGGGCGCTTGCATCCGTGCCTATGGTGGCGTCAAACACCGCCGCTGACTCTGGGGAGACATCGCGCCCGACCACAGCCCAACGGTAGTGTTTGGCCGCATTCAGGATCGGAGAATAGCGGGAGGCCGGACCGGGGCTGGCGCCCTCTTCCACCAACAGCCCGCCCACCGGACGCGCGGACACACAGCGCAGGAAATCGGCCATATACATGGCGGCATCTTCCACCGCATCATCGTCGACCTCAGCCGGACGATCGACCATCTGTTGCGCCTCGGCCAGCCAAGCCCCCGGAGCTGGCATCACCAAAACCATCGGCACCTGAGCTTGCAAATTGGCGGCAACGGCCTCAGTCACCTCGTCCAAAAGCTGGCGCGGCCCCTCCTCTTCGAGCATCCGCCGCAACGGGTAGGTCACGCGCTTCTTGCTGGCCATATCGGCGCGCAAAGCGGGATGGCGATGCACCCAAGAGCGGAACAAATCCCCCAAATCCACCTCCGCAACATCGGCCCGCAGCAACCCGCGTGCCTGAGAGAAAAAAGACAGGTATTTCGCCGCCCCGTCCGCCCAAGGATCGCCACTTTCGCCCAGCAGAAGCCGCCGGGCATAGCCCGACGACTTCAACCAGACCCGCAGCGCCTTCGTACCCGAACCATCGGGCAGATCGTCTGCTAGGGTTTGGCTCATTTCTTTTCGTCCCCCATGGCACCTGCGGCCTCAAGGCGCGCTTCGAGTTCCGCGATGCGCACGTCTTTGGGGTGCATCATGTAATTCGGACGCGGTTGGTCGCCGCGGCGGATGATGTCCGGCGCGCCCATATAGAGCGTGCCAACATCATCGCCCCAACATCCGAAATATTGCAGATGCGACGGCGGCTTTGGTTTGTTCCAGCCTTTGACAAACTCAGCATAGGGGACCGAGCGTTTGATCCGGGCCTGACGTTCTTCGGCACGCGCGGCCTCGGTGGCGTCAAAATCAATCGCCAGCGTTGCGGCATCAAAGACCACTTTATAAAGGCGTGCGGCCACTTCGGGAGAGATCAGCCCCTCCTCGATGTCCTTGATGATATTTTCCGGATCGCGTTCCAGAAGATCACCATAGCCTGCGCCCGCGCCTTGGCTGATCATGAACAACTCGCCGCGTTTCGAGATCTCGAACCCCATGCCCATGTGATGGGTCGAATAATCGGCGTCCTCGAACGGTTGTTCGTTCATGATCTCTTCGATCGAGTGGCGGAACCGCTCTGGTTCGTTCATCAACACGTCATAGACATCAACATCCTTGACCTTTGACAACGGATAGGTGCCGCAGGCGTAGCCGCCAAACAGACCCTGAAGCGGCGGGATTTTGGCCCCTTGCGCCGTCGTCATGAACCCCCATTGTTCGGAATCCTTGGTGGCCACCATCATGGTATAGCCCTGACCACCGCGATATTTACCGGGGGCCACAGCGTCGCGGGTCATTTTTTTGGACACGAGCTGCAAGAAGGGCACTTCCTCCTCGTTCAGCTCCTGCTCACCGATGTCGGCCATGGTGGCAAAGATCGGCGCCAAAGCATGTTCGCCATCGCGGCTTGACGTAGCCCCCGCACCCATGCCGTTGAGGTCGGCACAGAGGTTGCCCAATGTTTCGCCATGCTGGCTTACCCCACCCCAGATGAAGGTGTTGATCATGTTGAAAGTCGGCGCATGCACCCGAGTGAATTTTTCCGGGCAGGAATACAGGAACTTGGCCACCGCATGTTGCCCGGCGGTGAACCCGGTGAAGATCGACATCAAGGATTGCGAGTTGGGCGCATCATAGGAACAGTTCACGATCGAATGCGGATCGGTGATCACTTCGATGGGCGCAAAAGCCGCCTGCCCACGCGGCAGGTCGGGCCAGACGTAGCACAAGAAGACCTGCGCCAGCATCCCTTTCAGGCCCGCAACAATCGTGTTGGTGGCGCGGTTGGTGAATTCGGGCGACGAGCCACGGAAGTCGAAAATCAACCGATCGCCGGTCTTGGTCAGTTTGCAATTGATCTTGACCACGCAGTTTTCACGCAGGGTGGAGTCCTGAATGATGTAGCTGCGCACGGTCATGTCCGGCCATTCCGAAATCCGGCGTTTCACCTCGGCACGCACGTTTTCCATAGTCAGGCGCAGCGTCGCCATCAAAGCCTCAGGACCATCCGAATTCAGCGTCTCTTCGATCCGCTGTTTGATGCGCAGACAGGCGAACAGTTTCACCTTCATGTCTTCGTATTGCAGCTTTGGCTCGCGCACCGAGTTTTGCAGGAAGGTCAGGATGTCGCGTTTGATTTGATAGTTCTCAACCACTTTGAAAGGCGACATTTTCAGCCCTTCATCAGAGGGGCTTTCAGCCATCGAGGGCATACCGCCCGGCTCAATCGCGCCATTCTCGCCTTCGTGCACGGTCGAGGCGACCCAGCACACCAGTTGACCCTTGTGAAAGATCGGGATGATCATCGACTGGTCGGTGTTGTGCACGTTGCCGTAGCGCGAGTCATTGTGGATGAAACCATCGCCGTCCTTCACGCCCACGGTTGGGTCATTCATCCAGTTTTTGATGATGAATTTGATCGGGTGGTGCACCAGCGCCGAAAAGATCAGAACGCCCCAGCCGAGGCAATGGCAAGATCACCACTGGCAGAATAAACGCCCGTGATCACGTCACCCCATTTCGCACCGGGTGCGGCACCCATCTGTTCGACCATCTCATAGCCTTCGTCACAGCCCGATTGGATGCGATCCCGGATTTTGGCCACGGTGTGGGCATCGCTGACCTTGCCAATCGCGTCGTCTTCGATCTCGGTGCGCGGCATCAGGTCATGGTTTTGCATGATCTCCGGGTCGGGACCGAGAAACAGCGTGGTGTCGTCAAGAAATTTCTTGATCAGGTTCATTTCTTCGAGTGTGGGCGTTTTCGCCCGTGTTGACATCTCGTTCATGGGACTCTCCTCCAAAGGGGTACACCCCCGACGCCTCCTCCGCGCCGGGGGGCAGATTGACTTAATGGCGGGTGATCGGCGTTTCGTTGCGCAAGAACCACGACGCGTCTTGTTTTGCCGCGACATAGGTCCAGCCGGGGTTCACCAAGAAGGTCGTGACTTCGGAGGCAACAATCGCTGGCCCTTCAATCTCGACACCGGGCTCAATGTCCTTGCGTGCCCAAACCGGGGTCTCAAAGGCACCGTCAACGCCAACAAAATGACAGGTCCGATGGCTTTGTGGAGCGGGCGGGGCCTTGCGGTCCGCCTTGGCCAACGGTTTGATGTCTTCGAATTTCACCGTCTCGTGTTTGGCATAGGCAGCCACACGAATGGTGTTGATGCGGATGCCCGCTTCCGGTGCCTGAGAGCCTTCGCCAAAACGCTTGCCGTAATCGTTGGAGAATTGCGAAATCATCGCCAACACATCCGCCGGGCCATGCACCTCATGACGCGGGATCACAGCCGTGGTTTGCACCAACTGGTTGCCATAGCGCATGTCGAGTTCCAGATCGTGACTGATCTGGTCCAGCGGCACACCCTGACGCAACAGGTCTTGGGTGCCTTTTTCCTTCAACTCCGCCACGATGGCATTGAACCGATCGTAGTCGTCAAAGATGTGGCGGGTGTTGCTGTCATAAAGCACCATGTAGAGCGACTGCTCGTGAATATGGAGCTGGTGCATGTTGCCTGCCCCCACGGCCGAGAAGACGGAGGACAAGGGCGGGGCCAGAATCTTGTCGATGCTGAGGTTCTGCGCGATACCGCAGCAATGCAGCGGACCGTTGCCACCATAAGCCAACATGGTGAAGTCTTTCGGGTCATAGCCACGCGCGCGCAGCTCGGTGAACAGACCGTTTGCCATGTTGTCATCGACCTTTTCGCGAATGAGCTTGGCGGCTTCGATCACGTCGCAATCCAACTCGTCGCACAGCGCGTCTTCAATCGCGGTCTTGGCCCGGCGCGGATTGAGCGGGATCGACCCGCCCGCGTAGTTTTCCGCGTCCAGATAGCCCAAAACCAGATCGGCATCGGTGACGGAGGGGCGCATCCCGCCGCGGTCGTAACAGGCCGGTCCCGGATCAGACCCCGCGCTTTCCGGCCCGCATTTCACCGTCTTGTACATCCGGTCGTAGGAGGCAATGGACCCGCCGCCCGCACCCAACGTCACAAGGTGAACCATGGGAACAGAGACAAGCCAGCGGTCGATGACCGGGTTGAAATCATAGTGCTTGATCCCGCCCTCGACGACGATGCCGATGTCATAGCTGGTGCCACCCATGTCGGTGGCAACAACATTGCCCAATTCAGCCTGCAAAGACAGGTGCTCGGACGCGCCGATGCCGGACACCGGTCCTGAGTGGATGGTTTGCAGCGCATCAGTCGAGTTCAACTGTGCCATACCGCCCGAATTGTGGATCACCAACATCGGCTTTTCGTATTTATGCGCCCGCAGGTTCTGCTCAAGCGCCGAGAGCGCGTGATACATGGTCGAATGCAGATAGCCATCGACGATGGCCGAGGTTGCGCGGACATATTCGCCTTTGCGGCCCGCCACCTGATGCGACAGGATCACCGGGATCGCACCGAGCAAATGCGACGGATATTCCTCCAACACAATCTCTTCGATGCGCTGTTCGTGTGCCGGATTCACAACCGAATTCACCAAGGCGACCACGATGATCTGTGCGCCGCGATCCACAAGCCCGCGCAGCTGACGACGCACGTCTTCTTCGTCCAGCTTCATCACCAGATTGCCTTCGAAGTCCAGTCGTTCGCGCACACCATAAATCATGTGCGGCTCCACCAGAGGGTCAGGACGCTGGGCATTGGGCATGTCTTGCTGGCCGAGGTTATCCAGACCTTCGCCATAGCCACGCGCCCGGCTCAGTGGCACAGTCGCCTCATAGCCCGCTGTCACCAACATGCCGATTTTCGGACCTTTATGTTCAATCAGAGCATTGGTGCCCAGCGTTGTCGCATAGCGCACGCTGTCCACTTCGCCCAAAATCTCTTCCAACCCCAAACCCAACGTGGTGCAGGCTTTGCCCAGAGCTTCGTTAAAGCCCATCGCCAGGTTGTGATGCGTCGTCAGAGCTTTGGTTTCGATATATTGCTGGCCCCAAACGACGAAACAGTCGGTGAAGGTGCCGCCGATATCAACGGATACACGTTTCATACTCTCTCCCTTATGTGCTGCGGAGGCGGCAAGTCTCCTCGACCTTGCGAACACACCCCCGGTGTCACCCGCGCCATCACAGCGCGGGTCTTGGCGTTATTTTCCGTGCTTACGGTCAGTGGCTATGGCCGCGTTCAGGCATCACCACGGGACCCGCATCCGGCAGCGCCGCAGGACCACGCGCGGCCCATTGCGCTTTCAATGCCGCGACATCGACCTGCATGTCCCAAAGCGGGGGATGGCCCGGAATGGCGTATTCGGTTTCAACCTGCGTGCCGCAGCTTGGGCAGCAGAATTCCAGAATACGCACCCATTCCGGGTCTGGGCTAAAGGTGAAACGGTATTTGTCCGGGTCGATGATGGGCGGATGGATGTCGCGCGGATCGCGGTTGTGAACCAACAATCCTTCTTTGTAATTGCCATCGGCAGGCGCAATCACATGATCGCAAACGCGGCACTCCCATTTTTCGGTTTCCAGATCAATTCGTAGATATTCCGTCATCGGAATCTTCATGGCTCAGCCCTCCCGGTCCAAAATCACGTCGCCCGCTTCGCTGACGACAAAACCCCAACCCGCAGGCACGCGAGCGGTAAAATAGTCTTCTTCAAGGATGGCCGGGCCAGCCGCAAAATCGCCCTTTTTCAGGCTGCCCAAGGCGTAAACCGGCAGGTCGATCCGGCCTTTTTCAGGCACGAGCACTTTGCGGTGCTCCGCAGCTTTCGCGGCGGCTTTGCGCGACACTGCGATGTGCCCCGTGTCGCCTTGGCGGAGGCTTTTGATCGCGCTGAGTTCCAATTCCACCGACGCAGCTCCGGCCAAGTCAGATGGGAAATCGTCCCCTTCGGTCAGGGGTCGCACCACTTCGCCCGTATCGGTCTGAGCCACCAGTTGAGCCAAGATCGTATAGCTGCCCGGCTCAAACCCTTCCGCGAACATATCGCGCGCAGCTTTGACATTCAGGGTGTCCAAAGTCGCATTCAGGCACGCCGTGTCACAGGTCTCAAGACTGACCACATAGCGTTGCGACACGTCGCAAGACCCGATGCCATAGGCCGAAAAGACCGCGGCCATTGCAGGCACAGCCACACGGGAAATCCCGGCTTTTTCGGCCACACCACAGGCATTCAGTGGTCCAGCGCCGCCAAAGGCCATCATCACCGTATCAGAAGAAATCGTGGTGCAGCGGTACAGTTCCTCGGCAATTTTCGCCTCGAACGCATCCGACATCGCAAGCAACGCCGTTTCAAGGTTTACACCCAACGGATCGGCCACATTGGCCATCACCGCCGCTTCTGCGCGCGCAAGATCAAGCCCCATGTCTCCGCCAAAATACGACATCGGATCAAGGAGCCCCAACAGCAAACTGGCATCCGTGATGGTCGCCTCTTTGCCGCCACGCCCAAAACAGGCCGGACCCGGCAATGCGCCGACGCTCTCCGGACCGATGACAATTTGGCCCTCTTTCACCCGAAAGATGGAACTGCCCCCGGCACCTGCCGACATGATTTCACACAGTGGAAAGGAGACGCTGATGCCTTCGACATGACCGCGCCGCATTTCGGCAACGCGCCCTTCGGTGCATTGGCCAATGTCCGTGGTGGTTCCGCCCACGTCGATGGAAACCGTGTCCCGAAATCCGTACAGCGAGGCAAAGGTTTTCACCCCTTCCATGCCGCCACGCGGTCCCGACGAATAGGTTTTGATCGCCACGGTTTTGGCCACGCGCGAGGCATCGCCATCATTGCGGAAAATCAACAGCGGGTTTTTCGTGCGAAACGCACGCAGACGGTTTTCGGCGTTGTACAAAAACGCCTCCATCGACGGATGCAGGAAAGAATTGATCACCGCCGACCATGCCCGCCGATCAGGATTGGCATCGACCGTCAGATCCGACGCGTAGAGCACCGGCACCGCCCCCAACAAATGGCGCGGGTATTTGCGCAGCGCGATTTTCTTCACGCGCTCTTCTGCATCGCCGAAATCTGCGCCGCTGAAACAGACCACAAGACGGTTTGCGCCCATTGCGGTCAATTGATTGATCACCTTGACCACATCGACTTCGGCGGCATCGCTGTGCAATGTCGCTGTGTCGACAAAAGCCACCCGATCCCCGATCAACGCGTCATAGACTTCGGGATCATGGTCGCGCAGTGAGGCCACAAGATCCTTGGACTCCGTGTCGAGCACCAGACCCAGTTTCGGCCCCTTGCGCTCACAAATCGCGTTTGTGCCCTGGGTGGTGGAATAACGGATCAGGTCCACCTCTTCGAGCAGACGCTTGACGTCCGTGGCGCCATAGACCACCTCGGAGGCTTTGGTCAGACCCTCGAAAAAACATTTCGACAAATCGTAAGGCGTGGTCAGAACCTTGGTCTTTTGAACGCCGTCGTCCGACATGATACACACATCGGTCAGCGTTCCTCCGTTATCAATATTGATCTGAAATGCCATCGTGCATCTCTCCTCCCATCCTTGTTGCGCAGTGATCCTGCGGTAAAGAGCGTGTCTTACGCCGGGATCACGGTCGCTGAGGCCACGGGGGCTCCTCTCCCCTTGGCCGGACCGTCGATCCTACCCAATGGGATGCAGGTTCTTTTCCAACCCGCGAACAGACCGGTCAAAAATATTTAACCATTTGTTTTATAATGACTTAATATTTCCCCCTCACAACGGGAGGGGGAACAAAAACGTCTGTGCGTTCGATTTCGAGACGTGCCGCAACGCAGCATGGCCGAAGATCAGACAGGCACGATCTTGTGCCACTGGCGTTTGACATTGGCCTGCGCTGATGCGGGGATGAAACGGACGAGATCAGGTTTAAACGCCAAAAGGGCAGACGCAGGGTCGGTAAAGGCCGAAAGCGGGTGACGAGATATCTTGCTGTGATATGCTGCCCCGAAAATGGCACACCAACATGATCACTAATCTCGAAGCAGACCTGTTGCGCACCTTTGTCGCGATTGCGGAAGAGGGCGGATTCACTGCGGCGGCGCGGCGGGTCTATCGCACGCAATCCGCCGTCAGTCAGCAAATGAAGCGCCTTGAAGAAACACTGGGCATCCCCCTGTTTGAAAAGCTGGGTCGCAAACGGCGACTGACGCAGGCAGGTCAGAACCTTTTGAGCTATGCGCGTCAAATCATCAGTCTGAACGATCAGGCCGTGATGATGGTGCATGCCTCACAAGAGGTCGGCGAAGTCCGCATCGGTGCCCCGCACGATATTGCAGATTCCATTCTGCCGCTGTTTCTGTCGACTTATGCCCAGACCAATCCGCGTGTTCACGTCATGCTCAAAGTGGACCGCAGCCCGAACCTTATGCCTTTGCTTGAGGACGGGCGGCTCGATATGACCCTGACCACACGCCATTCCGAACGGTTCGAAGGCAAACTTTTGCGCAGCTCACCGACGGTTTGGATCGCCTCTTCCATGTTGCGACTGGAACGCAATCAACCCGTGCCTTTGGTGCTTGCGGATTCTCCGTCCATCTTTCGCCGGATCGCGCTTGATGCGCTTGAACAACGCGGGGTGGCCCATATCGAACGCTATACCTGTCCAAGCCTGTCGGGGATTCATGTTGCTTTGAACGCCGGATTGGGCGTGACCGCGCGCACACCGGAAATGGTGACCCAAGATTTGCGTATCCTTGGTGAGCGCGAAGGGTTGCCTCCCCTGCCCGACATCAATTTCTACATCTATCGCCGCAACGGCGCGCTGTCTCAGGCGGCCAATGCCCTTTTCGATCAGATTTGTGCTGAGAGATGAAGTCCATTGCCGGACCGGATCAGGCGAGCCGTTGCGTCGCGCTGCGTTGGAATTCTGAGGGCGTCATCCCGAACTTGGCCTTAAAGAGCCGCGAGAACTGCGCCTGATCTGCGAACCCGAAACGGTAGGCGACCTCGGAAATCGACAGATCGCGTGAGGCCTGCAACCGGTCCCGCGCGGCCACCAACCTCTGATCTCGGATTTGCTGGCTGACGGTGCCGTTCATATCTTTGAAAAGATCGTGCAAGTACCGTTTGGAGATACCGCAGGCTTCGGCAATGAGATCGGGCGAAAGATCGGGGTCTTTCAGATTGGCGCGGATGTATTTCTCGACCCTGGAAAGATGTGCGGCCCGCACCGAAGAATAGCCACTTTCGCAGGCGTTCGAGGCATCGTTGAGCGCAAGGCCGAGAAGTTCAAGCAGGTGGCGTCCGATGGTTTCACGAGCCGATGGCGTGAGATCGTCGATCTGGCTCTGAGCATGGCTGACCATCGTGGCAAAAAGCCCCGCCGTTCCGGTGGTGGCGTCGATCACACGCGCGCAAAACCGATCGGGCTGACGCACCCGCTCGGCCAACGCCCGGCGGCTGACTTTGAGCACGTACAAATCGTTAGGGCGTTCATAGAGGAACCGATAAGGCTCGTCACCGCGCTCGAGAATAAAACCGCCAGGATCGCAGCGCAGGTCGCGGCCCATCTGGCGGAACTCAACCGAGGTCGCGCGCGGCAGCGTGACGAGATATTCCTCTTCCTGAGTATTGCAAATATGCGAGCGCCGACGTTCGTAATTCACCGGGTCAGAGGTGAGCCGTGACATACCCACATGGCCCAGTTCAACGCGAGACAGTTCGCCATTGAAACGGATCGGGTCGCGAAATTGCAACTCCAGCGGAAAATACGCCTCCGACACCACCGCATTCCATTTGCTGGAACGATGCTGCGGTTCTGTTGCACCCGTCGAAAAGCGGAACGCAGCTGTCATCGAAAAGTCCTCCCTTCGTAAACATTACGTGACGCTGTGATCAAAACAAAAGAAAAACAGGCGGTCTGCGCTCTGCGTCAACTCATCTTGCGCTGGTTGACAAATTTTTCTGCGCCGTTTGCCAAAGCTTTGTGCACGGAGCGTCAAGACTGGAATCGATTTCCCGGAAACCCTGTTTGGCAGATCGACGTGCAGGACAAACGCGCCGGATCGGAAGGGCCTTCAGCCCCCGTCAGGCACTGTTCTGCCCCCAGCAGAGGACCGGAAATATGGCAAAACGACAAGTCGACCCAATCACACTTTCCGTCGTGAGAGGTGTTCTTGAGACCACGCAGCGCGAAATGACGATGGCACTGGAAAAGACCGCACGCAGTTCGGTGTTCAACCTCGCGCATGATTATTCCACGGCACTGTTCAACCACACGCCCGAGATGATCCTGCAAGGGCAAGACATCCCGATCCATCTGGGATCGCTCATTCCTGCGATGAAAGCGGTCGATAAGTTTTTCGAGGGCGATATCCATGAGGGCGATCTGATCCTGCACAACGATCCAGATTATGCCGGATCGCATATCATCGACACATGCATGTACTACCCGGTGTTTTATCAAGGCGAGTTGGCGTTTTGGACGGTCTGCAAGGGCCATTTGACCGACATCGGCGGCCCGGTTCCCGCGGGCTATAACCCCGAGGCCAAAGAAATCTACGCCGAAGGGCTGCGCATTCCGCCGGTCAAAATCTGGGACAAAGGGGTGCCGCGCAACGATGTGCTGAACCTCTTGTTAACCAACATGCGGGCACGGAGGGATCAGGAAGGCGATTTCAACGCCCTGATTGGCGCTTGCCAAGTCGGTGCCCGCAACCTTGTGGCGTTGATGGACAAATACGGCAAAGACGTTGTCCAGGACTGCATTGAAGACCTTTTGTCGATGGCCAATCGCCATATGTCGGGCTTGATCGCAAAGGTCCCGGATGGGACATATTCCGGCACCGCCATTCTGGAAGATGCGGGACACGGCTTTGGCGATTTCGACATCACCGCAACGGTGACGATCACAGGCGAGACCTGTCATATCGAAATCGAGAGCCCGCCGCAGATCCCGTATTTCATCAATTCCTACGAGGGCAATTCCTACTCCGGCGTCTATCTCGGCCTGATGATGTTCGCCCAGTTGCCTCCCCCTATAACGAAGGGCTTTACCGCAATGTGACGGTGGACATGGGGCCCAAGGGCACGTTGTGCAACGCCAAGCCGCCAGCGCCGCATATGAACTGCACCACCACGCCCATGGAAACGCTGACAGATGCGGTCCGGCTGGCCTTCGAACAGGCGGCACCGGACAAGGTTTCAGCGTCGTGGGGTCATGCCAATGGCTGCAACATTGCGGGTTGGGATACGCGACATGACGAAGAATACGTGACCATGGTTCTGGCGTCGATCATCTCAGGAGCCGGGGCCACAGCGAGCCAGGACGGGTGGCACGCCTGCGGACCGGAATGCTGTTTTGGGGCGTTGACCTCAGGCGATATCGAGATGCTGGAGCATTCCTATCCGATCATCATCCACGAATACGGATTGATGACGGACAGCGGCGGTGCGGGCAAATTCCGTGGCGGTTCAGGCACGCGGTGGGAAGTCGAACCGCTTGACCGGGACATGACGTTGATCACGTTCGGCGAAGGGCGCCGTATCCCGGCTATGGGCGCGGCTGGGGCGAAATCCGCCATGGTCGAAAAAAAGGTCGGACGCTTGGAAGTCACCCGCGCGGGCGAAACTCAGATCATTATCGATAACGTCATCGAAACCATTCGCCCCGGCGAACGCGCCGCCAATCTCAACCCAGGCGGCGGCGGATATGGCAACCCCTTCGAGCGCGAGGTGCAAAAGGTGGTGGCCGACATCCGAAACGGGCTCGTTTCGATCGCCGGTGCCCGGCTCGATTATGGCGTCGTCATTGCCGACCCTGAAACGTTGACCGTAGACGAAGCCGCCACAGCCAAAGCCCGCGCGGCGGCCTGAAGTCTCTGACATAAAAGGATTATTCTCATGCGTAGCAAATATCGTCTGGGCATCGACGCTGGCGGCACGTTCACAGATTTCATTCTGGCCCGTGCCAATGGTGACGTGCAAATTTTCAAAGTGCTCTCAACGCCAACCGAACCGACCAAGGCCATCCGCAACGGGCTTGCGCTGATCTCTGACGAAACCGGGCTTAGCGCGGCAGAGATCGTGTCCCAATCTGACCTCTGTATCAACGGCACCACCGTCGGCCTGAATGCGCTGATCACCCACACCGGCGCCAAGACCGGCTTGATCGCCACCCGCGGCCACGAAGATTCAATTGAAATTCGGTTGGGACACAAGGAAGACGGCTATCGGTATGACCCTGAATATCCCCCAGCGACAATGTTGGTGCCACGCCACCTGCGCAAAGGGGTCAACGAGCGCGTGATTTCCGACGGGTCAGTGCGCACCGCCTTGAGCGAAGAAGATGTGCGCGACGCTTGTCGGTATTTCATCGCTGAAGGGGTGGAGTCGGTCGCGATCAGCTTTGTCTGGTCGGTGCTACACCCCGAACATGAGATGCGTGCAGCCGAGATCGTGCGCGAGATGATGCCCGATGTGCGACTGACCATCGGCAGTCGGCTTTACCCGCAAGTGCGCGAATACACCCGGACCTCGACGGCCATCGTCAACGCCTATCTGGCCCCGATCCTGCAACGCTATGTCGAGGGGGTCGATGCCTACTTCCGCGAATTGGGTTCGAAACACCCGGTCCGCTATTTCCAGTCAAACGGCGGGCTCGCGCTGGGAAAGGTGGTGGCGGATCAATCGGTCTACGCGATCAACTCCGGCCCAGCCTCAGCGCCACAAGCGGCCCTCGACGTGGGCGCGCCTTGGGACGAGAAGAACATCATCACCTGCGACATGGGCGGAACCTCGTTCGACATTACGCTGACCAAGGACGGAAAAGCCAACGTCAACAAGAACATCGACTTTCTACGCTATCGCATCGGCATTCCGATGATCCAAGTGGAAACGCTGGGTGCCGGTGGCGGCTCGATCGGGTGGATTGATGAAATGGGCCTGATGCAAATGGGTCCGCAATCGGCGGGCTCGGAACCCGGTCCGGCCTGTTATGGTCAGGGCGGCGAACGACCGACCACAACCGATGCCAATCTTGTCCTGGGCTATCTCAACGCAGATGGGCTTGTGGGGGGGCGCCTGCCGCTCGACATCGAAAAATCCCGCTCTGCGATCAAAACCAATTTGGCCGACCCACTGGGCCTGAGCGTGGAAAAAGCCGCCTACGGCATGTTCACCATCGTGAACAACAACATGGTCAATGCGATCCGCCGGGTTTCGGTGGAACGCGGCTATGATCCGCGTGATTTCGTTCTGATGGGGGCAGGCGGCGCGACCGGAGCACATATCACAGCGCTTGCCCGCGAAATGGGCATTTCAAAAGTACTGATTTCCAAACTGGCCTCGGGGCTTTGTGCATATGGCCAGATTATTTCGGACGTGAAATACAACTACATGGCACCAGCGCCGTTGCGACTTCAGGGTGCTGAGGCGGCGCAGACACTCGACGGGCTGTTCAATGGGCTAGAAGCGCGCGGGCGCGCGGATCTGGAGGGAGACGGGTTCAGCGAAAGCGACATCTCGATCCACCGCACGCTGGATATGCGCTATGTCGGACAGGTGCATGAATGCACCGTGGAAATCGGCCCTTTCGAGGTGACCGAAGCCACGCTTGAGGACATCAAAGCCGCATTCCACACGCGCCACCGCGAACTTTACACCTATGATGAACCCCATAACGCGGTCGAGGTGGTGAACGTGGAAAGCGCGATCACCGGCCATGTGGACAAACCGCAACGGATGATGATCGCAGCGGGCAACGGTGCCGCGTCGGCACTGAAAACCCATCGCGAGATGGTGTTCCATGCCGATGGCCGCACGCAAAAAACGCCCGTCTATGACGGGGCGGCATTGGGGGCAGGCGATGTCCTACATGGGCCTGCGGTGATTGAGGAAGTGACCACCACGATTGTCGTCGAACCCGGCTGGACGGTGAACCTACACAAAACCGGCACATACGTTCTCACAGCGGACATTGCGGTCACGCGCACAGCGCCCGCCCACGAACTGGCCGAGGCGTGAACGGTGGTGGGCATGGGCAGCAATAACAAGTGCGCCCTGGCCGTATCCGGGGTGACGGTGGCGTTCGGCGGGTTCAAAGCTCTCACCGACGTGACGCTCACTGTGACCTCGGGCACGGTTTATGGGTTAATCGGCCCCAACGGTGCGGGAAAGACGACGCTGGTCAATGTGTTGACTGGATTCCAAACGCCAAGTCAGGGCCGCATCTTGCTCAACGGTCGCGATGTCGGGACACATCCCGCGCATCTGCTGCGCCGTGAAGGTGTGGCGCGGACCTTTCAGGCAGGCCGACTTTTTTCTGGCCTCGACGTGCTCGACAATCTGGCGGTGACCGGGGTGGGGCTGGGGTATTCCCGCCATGCCTCTGAAGTCGAAGCGATGCGGGTGCTCGACTGGATTGGTGTGGCCGATCTCGCCGAAAAACCCGCCGCCGGCCTGCCCTATACCGATGAACGTCGGGTCGGCATCGCGCGAGCGTTGATGTTCGACCCGGCCTTTCTACTTCTGGATGAACCTGCCGCAGGCATGTCTGAGGCGGAAGCGGAGGATTTGGCGCTGTTGATCGCCCGAGCGGCCAAGGAGTTGGAGACCGGCGTTTTGCTGATCGAGCACAATGTGGGCTTGGTGCTTTCGGTGAGTTCACATGTCTACGTCCTTGATGCTGGACAGGTGATTGAGGCGGGCGACCGGGACGCGATCATCGCCAGCCAGCGGGTGCGAGACGCCTATTTTGGGTCAGACCAGGAGGCTGTGTGATGACGAAGCTAGGGGTTTTCGATTTGGCGGTCCGCTATGGCAAAGTACCCGCAGTCAACACTCTGACACTGCATATCGCAGAGGGCGAACGGGTCTTTGTGTCGGGGCCAAACGGGGCAGGCAAGTCCTCCCTCCTCAAGGCGATCAGCGGCGCTGTGGCCACGAGCCATGGCCGGATCGAGATGGACGGGGATCTACTGACGGGTCTGGCACCCGAGATGATCGCCCGACTGGGGCTGTCGATGGTCCCCGAGGGACGTGATATTTTCGGGTCGCTGACGGTGGAGGAAAACCTCCGGGTGGGCACTGGTCTTCGCCGTGATGCGGAGGCCGTGAATGCGGACATCGACGATATCTACAACAGTTTTCCGATCCTTCGCGACCGACGAACTGCGACGGCAGGCGCGCTTTCGGGTGGACAGCAACAGATGTTGGCCATTGGCCGCGCCCTAATGACCAATCCAAAGCTGATCCTGGTCGACGAGCCGTCGCTGGGTCTGGCGCCCAAAATCGTAGATCAGGTCTATGACACGCTGTGCGCATTGCAGGAAGATCGCGGACTGACCTTGCTGATCGTTGAACAAAGCTCGCTGCGCGCTGCGCGGGTCGGCGGACGTATGGTGCTGATGCGTGGCGGGCGGATCACGAGCGAAGGCAATGCCGCCGATATGGTCGACCGTGAGGCTCTGACAGAGGCCTATTTCGGCACATCCAACACACATATGGAGGGGACGACATGACCAACTTGGCCCAACTCTTCTTCGACGCGGCCTCGCTCGGTGGGCTATACGCGATGGCCGCGTTAGGGATCGCGTTGATTTTTGGGGTGATGAAGCTGGTCAATTTCGCCCATGGCGAATACATCGCCTTTTGCGTCTTCGCCCTCATCGTGCCCTCGACAGATGCCGTCGCGGTGATGTTTTTGGGGCACGCGCCCGCGCCGATCTTGATCCCGCTGATGCTGACGATAGGCGCAACGATCGCTGTGGCCAGCGAATACGCCGTCTTCCGGCATTTGCGGCGGGCCGATCCGGTGGCGATGATGATCGCCTCTTTCGCACTCGGCTTTGTCATCCGCAACGCGCTGCTTGCCACCTATGGCGGGCGTCCCAAAGCGATCAGCCTGTGGCCGGGGCTGAACACCCCCATCGACGTGGCTGGGGCGAGCGTGCCGTTGCTACAGCTGATCGTGATTGTCACAACGCTGTTTGTCGTGACCGGGCTCGCGCTCCTACTGAAAAAAACCCGGATCGGTCTGGAAATGCGCGCGGCGGCAGAAAATTTCACCATGGCACGCCTACTCGGGGTACGGGCCAATCGGGTGATCACCGGTGCTTTTGCTCTGTCCGGCGCATTGGCCGCGGCAGTGGCGCTGATCATGGTCACTCAAACCGGCGTTGCCGATGTGAGGATGGGCGGACAGATCATGCTGGTGGCTTTCATCGCCACAGTTCTGGGTGGTTTGGGATCGCTGCCCGGTGCCGTCGCCGCCGGGTTTCTTGTGGGCATCGTTTCGGTCGTCTTGCAAGCATGGCTGCCGCTTGAGACGCGGCCTTTTCGCGATGCTTTTCTCTACACGCTGGTGATCGTCTGCCTGTTGGTCCGTCCGCAGGGGCTGTTCGTTCCCACATCTGCCAAACCGAGGGTCTGAAATGCAATCTCAACATGCAAGCAATCGTATGGCGGCCTATTCGACGCCGATGATCTTGGCCGCGCTGCTGATCGGCTTGGTCCTCTTGGTGACGCTGTTCGGGGACAAGGCGCTGGCGCGCACCGCCGCTGAAACTCTGGTTCGGGTGACGCTGGTTGTCTCTCTTTGGATGTTCGTCGGCAATTCCGGCGTGATCAGTTTTGGCCATGCTGGCTATATGGCCATCGGCGCCTATTGTTCGGCATGGCTGACGCTCAAGCCACAATCAAAAGCGCTGTTTCTGTCCGATCTGCCCGATTGGCTGATGCAGGCGCACTGGCATGTCTTGCCCGCGGCCATCGCAGGCGGGCTGTTGGCGGCCTTCATCGCACTTTTATCAGGCGCGGCGATCCTGCGGCTTTCAGGCATCGCTGCCTCAATCGCCACCTTTGCCTTTCTGGCCATTATCAACACCGTGTATTCCAACTGGGAAGGGGTCACAGGGGCGACAAGTTCGGTTGTGGGGCTCCCACGATATGTCGATCCATGGGTGGCACTGGGCTGGGCGGTGGCGGCGATTTTCGCGGCCAACCTCTATGCCAACTCTGCCTCCGGCTTGGCTCTGCGGGCAACCCGCGAAGATGAGGTGGCCGCCCGCGCCTCAGGCATCAACATGTATCGCCATCGGCTACTTTCATTGGTGATTTCGGGATTTTTCACCGGCGTCTCCGGGGCGCTCCTTGGGCATTCCATTGGCGTACTCAATCCCGACAGCTTTTATTTGGGGATCACTTTCATTTCGCTGGCGATGCTGGTCGTGGGCGGGATCGGCAGCCTTTCGGGGGCCGTGACCGGTGTGCTGTTGCTCTCTTCGCTCATCGAATTGTTGGTGCGGGCCGAACAGGGCGTGGCCATCGGCGGCGCACATGTCGCGCTGCCCTCGGGAAGTCAGGAGATCCTGATCGGCCTCACCATGATCGTGGTGCTGATTGTGCGACCGAACGGCCTGACGGCGGGCAAAGAATTCAGATTGAAGCCGCGATGGCTTCGCCAATCACGTCTTACAGATGCGACATCAACCAACAGAGGAGAAACACCGTGAAACGATTTGCTCTTGCTGCGGCAGTGGCGGCGCTAGCGCTGCCTGCCATGGCCGAAGACATCACCATCGGCTTCGCCATTGCGAAGTCCGGTTGGATGGAGGCCTACGATACGCCTGCCGCGACCGCCGCTAAAATTCGGATCGACGAGATCAATGCCAATGGCGGACTGCTTGGGCGCCAGATCAAATGGATTGAGGCCGATACCAAAACCGACCGCCAACAATCGGCCAAGGCCGGGCTTCAGGTGATCGACGACGGCGCGGACATGATGATCGTAAGCTGCGATTACGATTTTGGCGCACCAGCGGCGCTTTCCGCCGAAGCCGAAGGGATGGTGTCTTTCTTTCTCTGTGCCGAAGATGTGAAAGCTGGCATTCAGGGCGTGGGCCCGCATGCCTTCTCCGGTTCAGTGCTGGCCGCCGTACAGGGCGCGACGATGGCCGAATGGAGCCATGCCAAACGCGGGGCACAGACGGGCTATGTTCTGCTTGATACCACCATCGAATATAACAAGGGCATCTGTAGCGGCTTCGACTGGATGTTTCCACAGATCGACGGCACCGAGATCGTGGGCCGCGACACATTCAAGAACGATGACGCCTCGATCGCCAGCCAGATCACCCGGATCAAGGCGTTGCCGCAAGAGCCGGATGTGATCATGCTCTGCTCCTACATTCCGGGGGCGGCCTCGGCGGTGCGACAACTTCGCGCGGCAGGGATCACGTCGCTCATTCTCAATGGCTCGGCTGTCGATGGCTCCTACTGGCTGGATGCCACCCCCGATTTGTCCGGCTTCGTTGTCCCAGTGCAAGGTTCGATCTATGGCGACGACCCACGCCCCGCTGTCGAGGCATTCAATACAGCTTATGAAAAAGCCACAGGTACCCGCCCGGCCAGTTCCTACGCCTATCCTGGTTATGTGCTGATTGATCTCTGGGCCAAGGCGGTGGAACGCGCCGGTACGCTTGATGGTGCGGACGTCACAGCAGAATTAGAAAAGATGCAAGACGAACCGACGGCCTTTGGGCCGCGAAGCTTCACGGCGGAATTGCACCACCAGAACGTCGCCGAAATGCAGATCATCGAGATCACCCATGGCCAACCGGCCGCGACAGACAGTTGGACCATAAGCCGGCCGATCCCGCTCGACGTCTTGCTAAAGTGAAACCACATCAGCGATGATGCTCCGGGCCTGCGCCCGTGACGCATGTTCTTTACAGAGCGACAGGTCGCCTGACGGGACAACGGCATCTTGCCGATTGGCTGGTCAGGCGACATTCTCATTGCAATGTCCATTGGTCAAAATCGTGAACGCGCCGAGCCGTGGCCAACACATCTGTCACGTCGAACTGGCGCTGTGCACCTGCGAGGGGGTCTCAGCACCACAACGAGACTCGCTGATCCGCCACCCGGCCTCTCCCTCAGACCACTGCCCATACCGCGAAACCTGCATTAGAACAGCAAGGTTTGTCCTGCGCGCTTGCCGTTGGGTTAACCCTAGATTAAACAGCCTGCGTGCCGAAACATGAACCGGCTTCACACTCTGTCACCTCCCGTGCCCAACACGAACCGACAAAGGCTATACATTTTGCTCGATGAAACCGCCATGCGCACCGAACTTGCCAATCACTATGACCTGACCCCTTCGCTCGCCTGTGCCGAAGAGTTGGCGGACATCTATGCCAAAATGGACCGGGTGATTTCGCCCCCAGACTGGGCCATTTACGCGCCCTATGTCAAAGCGATCCTTGCCCTCAAAAAGCAACGCAACGCTGTGATCTTGGCGCATAACTATATGACGCCTGAGATCTATCACGGCATTGCCGATGTGGTCGGCGACAGTCTGCAACTGGCGATCAAAGCCACAGAGGTCGAAGCGGATGTGATCGTGCAATGCGGTGTGCATTTCATGGCCGAGACGTCGAAAATCCTGAACCCCTCCAAAACGGTGCTGATCCCGGATATGGACGCGGGCTGTTCGCTGGCCGAAAGCATCACCGCCGAAGGGATTGCCGAAATGCGGGCCAAATACCCCGGCGCGCCGGTGGTGACCTATGTGAACACCACAGCCGAGGTCAAAGCCGCCTCTGACATCTGTTGCACCTCCTCGAATGCGGCCCAGATTGTTGCCGCACAAGACAGCGACACCGTCATCATGACCCCCGATCAATACCTGGCCCAAAATGTCGCCAAAGAGGTGCCCAACAAACGCGTGGTCTGGTGGGCAGGGTCCTGCATCGTGCATGAACAATACACCGCCAAAGATTTGCGCGAGTATCGCGACTGGAATCCCGGCACCCGGATCATCGCCCACCCCGAATGCCCGCCAGATGTGATCGCCGAGGCGGATTTTTCCGGCTCAACCAGCGGCATCATCGACTATGTTCATCGCGAACGGCCCGAAAAGGCCATGCTGGTGACGGAATGTTCGATGGCCGCGAACATCTCGGATGAACTGCCGGATGTGGACTTTGTCGGCCCCTGCAACATGTGCCCCTATATGAAGAAAATCACGCTCGAAAAAGTGCTCTGGTCGCTCCATTCGATGCAGGGGGCCGTTGAGGTTGATCCCGAGATCGCGGCACAGGCACGGGTGGCGGTCGAGCGAATGATCGACCTGTCCCGTCGTCTCGCGGTTTAACCCAGATGGACGCGCTGAGCACAGGCCGGATCGTCATTGTTGGGGCTGGGCTTGGGGCGCTTTACGCGGCCTTGAAACTTGCACCACGCCCGGTGTTGATGATCTCACCCGAGGCTTTGGGTGAAGGTGCCAGTTCGGCTTGGGCGCAGGGCGGGGTCGCCGCGGCCATGCATGACGCCGACAGTGCCGCAGACCATGCCCGTGATACGGTTCGCGCCGGGGCGGGCACCGTGGATGCCAAAATCGCCACACAGGTCACCGCCGAAGCCCGCGCGCATATCCTTGATCTGACCAAACTGGGCACGCCTTTTGATCGCACGTCTGAAGGCGACTATGTGCTGTCGCGTGAGGCAGCGCATAGTTTTGCCCGCGTGGTCCGGGTGCGCGGAGATCAAGCTGGCGCAGAAATCATGCGCGCTTTGATCGCCGAAGTCCGTGCCACCCCGTCTATTCAGGTGTTAGAAGGCGTGATGGCCACCGGGCTTCAGGCCGAGAATGGCCGTGTCACCGGCCTCGAAATCGCGCGCTGTGATGCGCATTCCGACACCGGGCTCTCAGTCTCATGCCTTGTGCGCGGCGCGGCCTATATCATGGCGGGCGGCGGGTCGGGCGGGCTTTATGCCCTCACCACCAATCCACCGCGCATTCGCGGACAGGTGATCGGCATGGCCGCCCGTGCGGGGGCCGTGATCGCAGATGCGGAATTTGTGCAATTTCATCCCACAGCCATGGCCACCGGGGCCGACCCCGCGCCTTTGGCGACCGAAGCGCTGCGCGGCGAAGGTGCACTTTTGATCAACCGCCATGGCGAACGCTTCATGCTGGGGCTGCATCCCGATGCGGAACTCGCACCGCGCGACATCGTTGCCCGCGCCATTTATGCCCAGACCCAAGCGGGCCTGTGCCCGGCCCTTGACACGCGCGACGCCCTCGGCACCCGTATCCTGACCGACTTTCCGGCTGTGGCCAAGGCCTGTCGTGAGGCCGGAATTGATCCGGTCCGCGACCCGATCCCGGTGGCCGCTGCCGCGCATTACCACATGGGCGGGATCGCCACCGATGAGGCGGGGCGCAGCACGCTTGCGGGCCTGTGGGCCTGTGGCGAAGCGGCCTCGACCGGCTTGCACGGAGCGAACCGGCTGGCCTCAAACGGCTTGCTTGAGGCTCTGGTCTATGCCCGCCGCTGTGCGGTGGATATTGATGCCACACTCGGGCCTGTCGCGCCCGACGCAGTCCCGACCGTCACGTTGCCAAACTTGGCACCTGCGCAGCCGCCTGATCCCGCGTTGGTGGCCCGGCTGCGCCGCGCCATGACCGATGGGGCCGGTGTGATCCGTGATGCTGCTGGGCTGACCCGCACCATAAACGACATTGCAGAGATTGAAGCGGCACAGCCTGACTGTCCTGCTCTGCACAATATGACGGCCACAGCTCTCCTGATTGCGGCGGCTGCCCTGATGCGGGAAGAAAGCCGTGGAGCCCATTGTCGGTCGGACTTTCCCGAAACACATGGTGAGACGGGGACTCGTTCGTCTCTCATCCTTTCCGACGCCCTCACCCTATCTGACGCGCTGGCCCAGCCTTCCCATCCAGAACCGGAGTTCCCATGACCGCCCTGTCCCCCCTGCCCGACCTGATTTTGGAACCGCTGGTGCGCGCGGCCCTGATGGAAGATCTTGGCACCTATGGCGACATCACCACCCGGACGGTGATCCCGGCGGGCACAAAGTATCGCGCCCGGATACAGGCGCGCGAGGCGGGTGTGGTGTCTGGAATGCAAATCGCGGCCATTGCCTGTCGTTTGGTTGACCCGGACCTTTCCGTCACGCTTCACACGCCCGATGGAACCGCCATCGCAGCAGGCGATCTTTTGATGGAGATCGAAGGGGATGCGGCCTCCATCCTGTCCGCCGAACGGGTCGCTCTCAATTTTGCCGGGCGTCTGAGTGGCATTGCCACGCTGACCGCCGCGTTTGTCGCCGAGACCCACGGCACCGCGACCCGCATCACCTGCACCCGCAAAACCACCCCCGGCCTGCGGTTGGTCGAAAAACAAGCGGTCTTGCATGGCGGCGGGTTCAACCATCGCTTTTCGCTGTCAGATGCGATCCTGATCAAAGACAATCACATTGCCGCCGCGGGTGGCATTCGTCCGGTTTTGCAAGCGGTCAAGGCCAGTGCTTCGCACATGATCCGCACCGAGATCGAAGTGGACCGTCTGGACCAACTGGCCGAAGTGCTTGATGAGGGCGGCGCGGATGTGGTGCTGCTCGACAATATGGACACGCCAACTCTGCGCGACGCTGTCGAGATGACGGCGGGGCGGGTGATCCTTGAGGCCTCGGGCAACATGCGGTTGGAGCGCATCGCCGAAGTGGCCGCCACCGGGGTTGGATATATCTCCTCCGGGGCGCTGACACATTCGGCGCGCACGCTCGATCTTGGTCTGGATTTTTGATCCAATCCCGCACGCGTAAAACATCACGCTTGGGAGACTGGCATCAGGTGCCCGGCTGTGGTTTTGGCGCGCCAGACGCCAATACAAACGCGCCGTGGACATGCTGTTTTGCTAAAGCAACCGCGTCAACAAGACCGGCACCCTGTGCGATATGACCCGCGATGGCACTGGCCAGACGACACCCGGTGCCTCTGAGCGAGGCATCAATTCGGGGCGCGCCGAAGGCCACAACCGGGACGTCCCGGCGATACAGGTGATCGACGCTTGAAAGGCCTTCGGCATGTCCGCCCTTCACCAAAACTGCCCCGCATCCGCGGTGCAAAAGCCGCTCAACACAGGCGCGAGGGTCGTCCTCTGGGACACAGAGGCGGCGCGCCAAAGCCGCCAGTTCCGGCACGTTCGGTGTCAGAAGGTCGACCTTTGGCAACAACCGATCCAACAGGGCCGTGACCCCGAGATCATCCAGCAACATGTGACCCGAACTGGACATCAGCACCGGGTCCAAAACGCATGGGGCGCGAGGGAAAGCGGCGGCAACCGCCTCGACGATCCCTGCCGTGCCCAACATGCCAATTTTGACCGCGCTCACCGCACCGGCGATGTCGATTTGATCCGCCACGACCTTGGGTGGGATGGCGTGAACGGCCGTCACAGCGCGATCGCTTTGGGCGGTCACCGCTGTGACGGCAACGCGCGCGGTGCCCCCGAGGGCGTGCACCGTGGCACTGTCGCGCAACACGCCCGCCCCGCCGCTCGAATCCAGACCGCCGATGCAGAGCACGACCCCGCTCACTGCCCGTCTCCGACGATGGCGACCCGGTGGTGCCCAAGCGCAGCACATCGTTTGGCCGCCCGCCATGCCCGCAATCCTGAGGTACAAATGAAAACCACGCGCTGTCCCGGCGCAGGCTGTGGATCGACTGTGTCGCGACCCCGCAGGTCGATGACCAAATCCCCCACGTCGATCTGCGCAGGGGCCAAAATCTCCGGCATTGCAACCGGCTCTGGCGCGCCGTCAAATCGAAAGCCGCTTACATGCCACCGCGCTAGGTCAAGCGATAAGAGCTGTCCCAAGGGCGAGGGCTTGAGACCCAACAGAACCGACAACGCCATCTGCGCCTGAAGCGCACCGAGCATCGCCACCACCGGTCCCATCACGCCCGTGTCCGAACAGCTCCCAAGTCGCGAGGGCAGATCGGGAAACACCGCGCGCAGACTGGGCGCGCCGCCGCAAAACCCGCCAACATAGCCCTGGCGCGCCAACACCGAGGCGCTGATCAACGGGCGTTCAACCGCGAAGCAGAGATCGGAGAGCGCATAGCTGGTGGCGAAACTGTCGGCGGCATCGACGATCAGATCCGCCTGCGCTGTGAGGTTGGCGGCATTCTCTGGATCGAGCCGGGTGGCATGGGCGATAAACCGGCCCTCGGGGTTGAGCGCCGCAAGACTTTGTGCGGCAACTTCGGCTTTGGGTTGGGCCAGATCGGACATCCGAAACAGGGTCTGACGGTGCAGGTTGCTTTCCTCGACATGATCGGGATCGACAATGTCGATCCGCCCGACCCCCGCCCCGGCCAAAAGCGGCAAAACGGTGGAGCCAAGCCCACCTGCGCCCACCACCGAAACCCGTGCGGCGGCCAATCGCGCTTGGCCCGCCACACCGATTTCGGGTAGAATTTCTTGCCTGACATACCGGTTCATCGCCACGCCTCCGTGGCCTTGATCCAGTCGCAACAGCGCGCTTCGGGATCAGCCGCCTGCGCGATGTCTGTGACCACAGCGGCACTGTCCGCCCCGGCGGCGAACAGCCCCGGCAATCGCTCCGGCGTCAGCCCGCCGATCCCCACCAGCGGAACCTTACCCGCCGCGCGTTTCCACGCGGTCACGCGATCCAGCCCTTGCGGACCCCATGCCATCTTTTTGAGCAGCGTCGGATAGACCGGGCCAAGCGCCACATAGGCCGGATCACACGACAGGGCGCGCTCCAGTTCGGCCTCATCATGGGTGGACAGGCCAACGGCAACCCCCGCACGACGCAGTGCTGCAAAATCCGCGCTGTCCATGTCTTCTTGGCCCAGATGGACAAAGGAACAGTTGAGATCAAGCGCCACCTGCCAGTGATCGTTGACCACAAGCTGGGCGCGATGCACGGCGCAAAAGTCGCGGGCACGACGGATTTGACGGTGAATTTCCGCCTCCGGTTGATCTTTGATCCTCAGTTGGACGAGGCGAACCCCGTGCGGGACGAGCAATTCGATCTGACTGACATGGCCCACGATCAGGTAAAACGGATCAAGGCTCATGCCAACAACTCCGCCATGCCGAACACTGGCGTGGACGCTTGGGCCATGTCGCGCATAGGCATAAGACCCGCCTCCCGCGCCAAACGTCCCGCCGTGATTGCGTCAGAAAAAGCCCGTGCCATCGCCACAGGATCAAGTGCCTTGGCCACGGCGGTGTTCAAAAGCACCGCATCAAAGCCCATTTCCATCGCGTGCATGGCCTGAGACGGCGCGCCGATCCCGGCGTCGATCACCAAAGGCACCTGTGGAAAATGCGCCCGCATGGCACGCAGCCCACCAATATTACGCAGCCCCTGCCCGGAGCCAATCGGCGCCCCCCATGGCATCAATACGCGACATCCGGCCTCGATCAGTTTCTCACCGACGATCAGGTCTTCGGTCGTATAGGGAAAGACATCAAACCCATCCGCACATAGGATGCGGGCAGCCTCGACCAGCGCAAAGGGATCGGGCTGCAACGTGTCGGCATGGCCGATCACTTCGAGCTTAATCCAGGGGGTGCCAAACAGTTCGCGCGCCATATGAGCGGTGGTCACGGCCTCGCGGACCGTATGGCAGCCCGCGGTGTTGGGCAAAATCCGACACCCGCTGTCCCGAAGAATGTCACGAAATCCGCTGCCCCCCGGTCCTTCACGACGCAGCGAGACGGTGACAACCTCCGCGCCAGAGGCCGAAATGGCCGCGCGCAGCACTTCGGGCGACGGGTATTGTGCCGTGCCGAGCATCAAACGGGTGTTGAGGTCTATGCCATAAAACATTCTATCCTCCCTGCATTGGCGCAAGGAGTTCGACCTTTGCGCCTTGGGTGAGTGGGGTCGATGCACGTGCCGTGCAGGGCACGAACTGCCCGTTGAGCGCGGTGGCAACTGCGGCCGCCTCTGCACCGGTTTCCACAATCAAATCAGCAAGTGTCGGGGCAGCCGTCTCATAGGATACACCGTTCAAATCAATGCGCATGGGCAGGCTCCTTTGCCAAAACAGACACAAGATCAAGGGCGAGCGCCGGGGCCATTAAAAACCCGTGGCGGTACATGCCATTGACGTGGATCACATCGCCGACATGCCGGATGGCAGGCAGATTGTTTGGAAAGGACGGCCGCAACCCCGCCGCCGTTGTGATGACTTCACCTTCGGCAAAGCCGGGGTGAACGGTATAGGCGGCCGACAGCAATTCCATCACAGCGCGCGCCGTGATGCCGCCCGCGTCATCGCTTTCGACCATCGTCGCCCCGACCATGTACCGCCCCGCGGCGCGGGGCACGATGTAGACCGGAAAGCGCGGATGCAGCAGGCGGATAGACCGGGTGAGGGCCACATCGGGCGCGTGCAGTTCCAACATTTCACCACGCACCGCGCGTAGATCGGACAGAGCCGTGCGGGCCGCGATCCCTGTGCACTCTATCACGCGACCACGCGCAGGGGCGTCGCGAAACGCCACCCCCGCCGCCAAAAGCCGCATGCGTAAGGCGGTGAGCGCGGCACGGGGATCAAGATGCGCCTCTGTCGCAAAGAAAAGCCCGCGCGCAAATCGTCCTGAGACTGCGGGTTCAAGTGCCTCAGGCACAACCCAGTCGTGCCCGCGTGTTGCGCGCGCAAAACGATCCAATTCCCTCGCATCACGCGGGGCGGCAAGCACAAGCGTCCCGCGTCGCACCACGTCAGGAACATGCGCCGCCCACCAATCCACCGCCGACTGTCCGCGCGTGACGATCACCTCAGGCGCGCTTTCGCCCTCGCAAAAGGGCGCAAGCATCCCCCCCGCCAGCCACGAGGCGGGGGGTGTGCTATGTTCGGGCGCGATGACTTCGATCTCATGCCCCGCCTCATGTAGCGCGGTGGCAACGCACAATCCCACCACGCCCGATCCAAGAACTGAGATCATTGCGCCGGTTCCGTCGCGCTGTCGTCTGTCGGCAGGTAAAGTTCACCACCCTCGCGGAATTTTTCGGCCATGGCCGCCATGCCGTCCTGCTTTGCGGCCTCGGCGCGGATGTCATGGGAAATCCGCATCGAACAGAATTTCGGCCCACACATGGAACAGAAATGCGCCACTTTATGCGCCTCTTTCGGCATGGTTTCGTCATGCATGTCGCGCGCGGTGTCGGGATCAAGACCAAGGTTGAATTGATCCTCCCAACGGAATTCAAACCGCGCCCGTGACAGCGCATCATCACGCAGCTGTGCGCCGGGATGACCCTTAGCCAGATCGGCGGCATGGGCGGCGAGTTTATAGGTGATGACCCCGGTTTTGACATCGTCGCGATCCGGCAGGCCGAGGTGTTCCTTGGGCGTGACATAGCATAGCATCGCCGTGCCGAACCATCCGATCATCGCCGCACCGATGGCGGAGGTGATGTGATCATAGCCCGGCGCGATGTCTGTCGTCAGTGGCCCGAGCGTGTAAAACGGTGCCTCGTGGCAATGTTTCAACTGCTCGTCCATATTGGCTTTGATCTTGTGCATCGGCACATGGCCGGGGCCTTCGATCATGACCTGACAGTCCTTGGCCCAAGCGATTTTGGTCAGCTCACCCAGCGTGCGCAACTCGGCAAATTGTGCCTCGTCATTGGCATCGGCAATGGAGCCGGGGCGCAACCCGTCGCCCAGCGAAAAGCTGACATCATAGCGGCGACAAATGTCGCAAATCTCTTCGAAATGTTCGTAGAGGAAACTTTCGCGGTGATGATGCAGGCACCATTTTGCCATGATCGAGCCGCCACGCGACACAATCCCGGTCACCCGTTTGGCGGTCATCGGGATCATGTGCAGCCGGACACCTGCGTGGATGGTGAAATAATCCACCCCCTGCTCCGCCTGCTCGATGAGCGTGTCGCGGAACACCTCCCACGTCAGATCCTCGGCAATCCCATTGACCTTTTCAAGCGCCTGATAGAGCGGCACGGTGCCAATCGGAACCGGCGCGTTACGGATGATCCAATCACGGATGTTGTGGATGTTGCGACCGGTCGAGAGGTCCATGACCGTGTCAGCACCCCATCGGATCGCCCAAACCATTTTCTCCACCTCTTCTTCCATCGAGGAGGTGACGGCGGAATTGCCGATATTGGCGTTGATCTTCACCTTGAAATTGCGGCCGATGATCATCGGTTCCAATTCGCGGTGGTTGATGTTGGCGGGAATGATCGCGCGGCCTTCGGCAATCTCACGGCGCACAAATTCAGGGCTGACCAGATCGGGCAACTCCGCCCCCATTGGATCGCCATCACGGGTATAGGCCCCCATCCGGCCTTCGTTTTCACGAATGGCGACGAATTCCATTTCGGGTGTGATCACCCCGGCTTTGGCATAGGCGAGCTGGGTCACGGCCCGGGTGCCAACTGCGCGCAATGGATCGCGCTGTTTCGGGAAAGCGGGCGTCAAGCGTGTGCCGGTCACAAAGCCGTTGTCGGCCTCTGTCACCACCCGTCCCTCATATTGTTCGATGTCACCGCGCGCCTGAAGCCAGCCGCCGCGCACATCGGCCAGCCCTTCGGAAATCTCGATTTGCACCGCCGGGTCGGTATAGGGGCCAGAGCTATCATAGACCCGCAAGGGCGCCTCCCCCGTCACGGAAATCTCGCGCAGCGGCACGCGCAGCTCATGGGTCTGGCCATGAACATAGATTTTTTGCGAGGCAGGCAAAGCGCCGGTGGTGAGTGTTGGGATCGTGTCTTTCATTTCGGTCTCCTCATAACGATGAGACCCAAGTGAAACGGGTAGCAGACATGGACCACCGCCCATGCGCGCAAACGCAAATGGGCCATGCGGCCCGAAAGGACCGCCCTCGTGGTAGAGGTGTACGGAAATGCCCTTCGGTCTTCCTACGCCAGCATCAACTGGGTCAGGTTCTAAGGGTCGCGTCACCTCGGGCGGAGTTTCCGCCGTCAATCAGCCTCTCAGTCCCTTGGGCGGGACTCCCCTGACGTAGGGGCATTAACGAAATGCTGGGCCGTTCTGTCAACCGATAAGTTTGCGCCAAAGAGGAAAGCCACGGCTGTGCCGGGCGCAATTGGAGGAGAATTACGCGAGGTTGGAATAGGTCGTTGGGATCAAAAGCAGGACGAAAACATGGGCAAAGCCGATCCTCATAGCCGTGATCTGATACGGCTCAGAAACGCCGCGCGATGGCCGCGTTCGATGCGACAAAACCTGCCCAGCCCATCGGCATTCTCTTCGGACACTCACTGTTCCGAAGCCACAAAGCATGCTGTGGCTTCGGAAGGTGTTGTGGATTTGACGCGCCGGATTAAGGACGGACAGCCGTCACTTCGAGTTCGACCAGAAAGCCCGGATTTGCCAAAGCATCGACAACCAAAGCGGACCGAACAGGGAGGTTGGGTTGGTCTTCTGTGCCAAAAAACTGCGTATAGCCGTCCATAAAGCCGCTAAAATCCACCAGTTTGCCGTCTTCGGCCACGAGGAACGCCTGCATTTTGATGACATCGCCCATGCTCATATCAAGCGACTCCAATGTGGCCTGAATGCGGTTCAGCACGGAGACGGTTTGCTCCTCCATTGTGCCATAGGCCGCGATGGTGCCTTTTTCCGCATCTGCGTTCAGCACGCCGGGGACAGTGCCGGACAGGTAAACGGTGGTCGCAGTCGCGGGAACTTCCACCGCTTGCAGGATCGGGAAGCTCGAGTTCGGCAACGGGTGACGCACAGGCTCCTCGGCCAAAACAGGTGCGGCCAAGTTGGACAGGACCAAAGCGCAGAGCAGAGATTTAATGGATACCATGTTATATTCCTTTTGAATGTAGGGGGCACTGGCGCCGGGGGACGTCCGGCGCCAAAGGGTTAGCGGCTCGCCGCAACCATCTCGCTTGTGGCGGGATCTTCAGCGTAGCTATTGTCAAAGCTCGTTCGGATGTAGTTCACGACCTCGGCAATTTGTTCGTCATCAAGTTGGCCGCCCAAAGCGGGCATGGCACGCAACCCGTTGAGCACGACATGGATGGGATAATCCGCGAATTCGAGGTTGTGATCTCCCGCCAAAGCCGGGTACATCCCCGCCCCTTGCGCGCCTTTGCCGTCAGGCATGTGGCATGCCGCACAGACCGCGCGGTAGATCTCTTCGCCACCGCGTTGGTCCAATTTGGCCGGGTTTTCAAACCAGCCAGAAGTGTCTGGGCGAACGTCATCGGCCCAAAGCGGTACAGCAAAAACTGAAACCGCAAGGGCAGCCATAAATGTATGCTTCATAGGTGTCTCTCCAGCTCTCAGTTTTCGACGATCGTGGCGTGCAGACGTTTGATGGCATCAAGCGAGGACAAGATCGCCCCCTCCTGCCACGCCGGGAGGTAGGATATATGTTCGCCTGCCATCAATGTGCGGCCATCCATTTTTGTCGCATCCATGTAGTCGGCCTCACGGTCATTCCACAGGCCAAAACACCCGAGCGTCCACGGCACGCGGTGCCAGCCGACGCCAACGCCGGTCTTGAACTCCTCGGTATATTGCGGGTGAATCTGCGCCCCGTATTCCAAGGCTTTGGCGACCCGTTCAGAGGGCGGCAAGGCGTTGAACTGATAGGAATACGCGCCCCAGCTATAGGCCGCCAAAAGCACAGCGGGGCCATCGCTGAAATATCCCGTGGATGGGTAAGAGATTTGCGAGATCGGCAAGTTGGTGTAGCTGATCCCGCCGTAGATGTGTTCGTCTTGCTCCCAAAACCGCCGCTTGAACTCCAAACCAACCTTGGTCGAAGAGGCGTAGGGCATGGTCGAAATGATATGAGACATTCGCGTGGAAAAATCGTGATCAATCTGACCCAGAACGGAGAAGGGAATGGTGCAGATACAGTAATCCGCGCGTTCCACCGCCTCGGCCCCTGCCCCCTCTGATGGCACCCATGTGACATCGACGCCATCGTCGGTGTTGCGAATTTTCACAACTTTGGCGTTGTAGGTGATCAGGTCTTTGACCTGTTTTTCAAAGCCCTGCGCAATCATGTCCATGCCGCCTTTGGGTTGGAACATGGTCGTTTGCATGTGCAGATGCAGACCGCCTGTGAGGCTCTTCCACAGATCGGAATTGAGAATGGTGGACAGATCATGCGGATCGGACGGGATGGGTTCACCGTCAGCACCGCCACCTTCTGCTTTGGTCCAACCGCGATGGGACGACGAGTCCTCGCCTTTGACATAGGCCGCGTTTTCATCCAACGCGCCGTAGCGTTTCAAAGCCGAGACAAGGGTTTTCGCATCGTCGGCGCTGACCAGCCCGTCGAGTTTGCCTTGGTCCGCAACCTTGGCCAAAAGTTCGCTGACCCCGCCTCTGAAATCGGCGTCAATTTCTTTGAACCGCTGCGGTTTGCCCTCAAACGCTTCGGTGTTGTGGACATAGGCGTTGTAGTTGACCTGAATGAACGGTTCCAGTTCCACACCGAACCGTTTCGCATAGTCGAGCACCGCGAAGTGGTCGCTTGGGATGCGCCAAGGACCGGGATTGAGGTAGTTGCCGTCCTCAAACTCAACCTTTTGCTCAAATCCCCCAAGCTCCGTGTAGGTGTCGCCCCCACGCAGCGTCCAGCACCGACCGCCAGCCTTTTCACGGTATTCGAGAACCTTCACCTCATAGCCGGCATTCCGTAATTCGAACGCCGCTGTCATACCGGCAAGACCGGCCCCAAGGACCAAAATCCGCGTGCCTTTTGGCGCGCCGCTCAACTCCGGCCGCCCCGCCCAATTGGAGGATTGAGCCAACCCCATTTCAGTCATTGCGCTATACATGACCGCGCTGCCCGCAACAGTGCCAATCATGCTTAGCAATGACCGACGGGACATCCCTTGTGCATTAAAAGTCATTGAAAATCCTATGTTTTATTGCCTTTCACGCCGACCTAAATGATCAACATGCAGTACTGTATTTTAGCCATTTAAGAGCGTGGCGACGCAAGTCCGACACAATCAAAATGAGAAAAGCAAAAATGCAAGGGAGGGATGACGGACAGAAAGTAATCACAGGTGCTGCAAATCACATCGAAGTGCGAATTCAGTTCCGTTCGATGCAGGCGCAGTCTCACAGGTGCTTCGTGCGGCGGCACCATATTGCGGCGTTGCGCGTGATGAGTAGATGGAGCCGGAGTTTGTCTTTTTGCACATAAATCAGGGGCGCGCCCTGTCCTGCGAAGGACAATGCGCGTGGCACGGCGGCAGTTTTCGCCAAAAGATTTGTGACAAAGCCCTGTGATCCACCACAGCGGCGGGTCTCACTCTGAGGCGACCACCGGGACGACCCAGCCCTCAAAGCACACGCGACAGGAATTCCCGTGTCCGAGGTGATTGCGGGGCGCTGATCATCTCTCGCGGATTGCCACGTTCGACAATCTGACCTTGGTCCATGAACACAAGCTGATCGCCAATCTCACGGGCAAACGCGATTTCGTGGGTCACGACAACCATCGTCATCCCACTTTCGGCGAGATCTCGCATCGCGCCAAGAACCTCTCCGACGAGTTCAGGATCAAGCGCCGACGTCGGTTCATCAAACAACAGAACTTTCGGCTTCATCGCCAGCGCGCGGGCAATGGCGACACGTTGCTGTTGACCGCCAGACAGTTGGCGCGGATAGGCGGCCTCTTTGTCGGACAGGCCGACACGGGCCAACAAGGCGGCGGCCTCTTCTTTCGCCTGATCCACGTTTGTACCCCGCACCTGAACCGGGGCTTGGATCAGGTTTTCCATCACCGTCATATGTGAAAACAGATTGAACGATTGGAAAAGCATGCCAATTTCCGCACGACGACGGCACAGTTGGTTTTCCTTTAGTTCGTAGAGCTTATCCCCCACCAAATCGTAGCCGACGAAATCCCCATCAACGAGAATAAGGCCCCCCGTGAGCTTTTCGAGGTGGTTCATACAGCGCAGAAAGGTGCTTTTTCCCGACCCGGACGGGCCGATGATACAGGCGACCGAGCCCTTTGGCACATCAAGGTCGACACCCTTCAGAACCTCTAAAGCGCCAAACGTCTTGCGCACATTGCGCGCAAAAATCATCGACTCTTCGGGCACGCCAAACCGGTCTGCATTCATCTTGCGGGCCTCAGACATTGTTGCGTTCCTTTTTTCGCCCCAAAAAGAGACCGCGCGACAGAATGGACAAAAGAGCCTCCGGATCGCGGCCACTGTCGCTACGACCAAAATATCGCTCAATGTAAAACTGTCCGACGGACATGATGCTGACCACGGCAAGATACCAAACGGCGACGACGATCAGCAGCGGGATGGTTTCAAAGGTGCGCGCGTAGATGCTTTGGGCCGAATAGAACAGATCATCGACGGCGATAAAGGTCACAAGCGATGTCATTTTCAACAGGTTGATCGCCTCATTCCCGGTGGGAGGAACAACAAACCGCATCGCTTGCGGCAGGATGATTTGTCTTAGGATTTTGCGATACGGCATGCCGAGCGCTCGGGCGGCTTCCGCTTGACCAGAGGGCACGGATTTGATGCCCGCCCGGATGATCTCGGCCATGTAGCCCGCCTCACAGAGCGCGAGCGCCACCACAGCCGAGAGAAACGGCGTCATGACATCATTGGTACGCACCGAGAAGATTTCGCCAAAGAACGGCAAGCTCAGGGAAACTTCGCGCACCAAAAGAGACAGGTTGAACCAAAAGATCAATTGGATGAGCGACGGCACCCCGCGAAAGAACCAGACATAAACACCGGCGAAGGTTCGTAAAATGGGACTTGGCGACACACGCATGATCGCAACGGCAGTGCCAATGATCGTGGCCGCCGACATGATCAAAACGGTGAGCAGCAACGTGTTGCCAAGGCC
This sequence comes from Celeribacter baekdonensis, assembly GCF_003047105.1. Classification (NCBI taxonomy): domain Bacteria; kingdom Pseudomonadati; phylum Pseudomonadota; class Alphaproteobacteria; order Rhodobacterales; family Roseobacteraceae; genus Celeribacter; species Celeribacter baekdonensis. The sequence continues at coordinate 198,503 of NZ_CP028472.1, read as the reverse complement.
GCGTAGGATCGACGGGTGGAACATATAGCCCCAGGCTGTACCCCAGGCGAAAGCCGGATTGCTGGCAAAGGCTTTGAGGATCAGCGCCGCAAGGATCAACACCACAACAGTGCCAATCCAGATCGCGTCATTGCGCCTCGGAACCACGGTCAGGGCATCTACCCCATGGATTTGGGTCTTCTGCCCCTGTGCGTCTGGCTGAGCCGGTCTGGTCACCACCTATGCCCTCATTTTGGTAGAGATGTGGACACCCGACCTGACGGGCCGGGTGTTATGGCGCTTATTGCTCGCGCAAATCGTCCATGCTGTCGACCCGGTAGGGCGCGTCAATGGCGTAGGCTCCCATACCATAGGACTCAAGGATGCCTTGATACGTGCCGTTTTCAAACAGGGTTTCAAGCGCGCTGACCATCATCTCGGCGGTTGCGCTGTCGCCTTTGCTCACCGCCAAGCCAAGCGGCGCGACGTTATAGAGCGTGGGCAAGACGACGAGTTGTCCTTTGCTGGTCACTTCGAAATAGCTCGATGCGGTTGCATCATCCATCCGGGCATCGACCCGGTCGGACATGACTGCCTGAACAATATCGGTTGAAGAATTGAACACAGATTTTTGGATCGGTTCCAGATCGTTGTCCGCACAGGCGACATTCAATTCGTCCACAAGGAAATCAGAGGCACTGCCTGCGGACACGCCGACGCGTTTGCCACACAAAGGATGATCGCCAGAGAACGTATCGACCAGACTCGGCAGAGTTGACGCGGCAACACCCGCCTTCAGGAACATCACAAACTCGACCTGTTTGAGCCGATCAGGTGTGGCCGAGAAGGTTTCCCAAGCAATGTCAAACCGACCCGCCGCGAGACCGGGGATCATGGACGGAAAGGGCGTGCGCTGCACATCAAGCTTTGCACCAACCAAATTCGCAACCTCGCCTGCAAGTTCAATGATGATCCCGGTCTGTTCACCGGTCTCATCAAGGTATTCGAACGGCGCGAAATCAAGCGTGTTTGCCACCGACAGCAATCCGCTTTCACGAACGGAATCACTGGGGGTCACTGTCTGAGCAAAGCTGGGCGTGGCCGCGACGGCGAGGGCCAAAAAGGCGGCCGCCGTGAAGGTCGTATCGTTCATCTCTTTCTCCATGTTGTGCGCGATGGAGACGGCCAATTGGACCGCTCCGGCGGGGTGTTGGCTGTTGGTTCAGCTCGCTTTTTTTCGATAATGGTAATTTTTGTCGATCCGTTCCATGAGGTAGTCGCCATAGCGCACGGGACCGGCTTTTGGCGTCTCTCCGACCGGAACGCAGGCTTCGATCGTCTCAATCATTGCGTCCATCGACGGATCAAAAAAGAAGGGTTGCGAATAGCGCTCCCGGCCTGAATAGTTCACCACTCTGTGCGGCGTCGACACAAACCGATTGTTCGACCAGCGCGCAAGAATATCACCGACGTTCATCACGAACGCATTCGGGATCGGCGGGGCCGCGATCCATTCATCATCCTTGTTCTTTACCTCAAGCCCGCCGACATCGTCCTGCGCCAGCAGCGTGATAAAACCGTAATCCGTGTGCGGGGCAGAGCCGAACAGACCCTCCTCTTTGGGCTGTGTCGGATAATGCAGCAACCGCAGAAAGGTTGTCGGGTCTTCGAAATGTGCATCGAGACTGTCGCCGGGCAACCCAAGCGACAGGGCAATGGCGCCCACCATCTTGCGGGCCAGCGTACTCATACCGTCGACATAGTGCTCAATGGTCGGACGAAAGTTTGGCAACAGGTTCTCTGCGGGCCATTGGTTTGGTCCTTGCAACGGATCGCCTGCCAGACAACGCGGGTCGGTTTCAGCGACTTCGTGCATGAAAAAGAGGGACTCGCTTTGATTGGGTTTGCTGACGGTTTCCACCGATGAGGTCACGATGGTTGACCCGGCAAAGGGCAAATACCCCCGGAAGTTCTTGTCAATTTTGACGTCAAGTTTCTGCTCTTCAGGCAAAGCAAAAAACGCCTTGCTCGCCTCGCGCACCGCTTCGACGCTGTGCGCCGCGACCTGATGCCCGACCACATAGAGAAAGCCGATAGTCTCAAGATAATCGCACAACTGTGCGGCGGTTGCGGCAATTTTTTCACGGTCCGTACCGTAAAGCGGCGCAACGTCCAGCACCGGAATTTCGGAAAAATCCCCTCGATCATTGGTATTCATTTTCGAACTCCCACTTGAACGTACAATACAGTACTGTATTTCTACATATCAAAGCGCAGTCGGCAATAGATAATCAGAAAAAAGGACTCATCGGATCATGGCAGCCAGAAAAATAATCATTGATACCGATCCCGGTCAGGACGACGCCTTCGCGATCCTCTTTGCTCTGGGCTCTCCCGAAGAGCTTGATGTCATCGGCATCACCACCGTTGGCGGGAATGTCCCTTTGGCGCGCACGACCACGAATGCTTTGAAAGTTCTGGAACTTGCACAAAGGCCTGACATTCCAGTCTATGCGGGCTGCCCTGGGCCGACCCTGCGCAAACTGATCACGGCGGAGAATATTCACGGCGAAACAGGATTGGATGGTGCCGATTTACCGGAGCCCACAACAGCCGCGCAATCCGAACATGCGGTCAACTATCTGGTCCGGACCATCATGGCGGCCCCGAAGGCGAATTGACGGTCTGCACACTTGGGCCGATGACCAATCTTGCGATGGCAATGACCATGGAGCCCCGCATCATCCCGCGCATTCGCGAAGTCGTGTCGATGGGGGGCGGGTTCTTTGAGGGCGGCAATGCAACGCCCGCCGCCGAGTTCAACATTTTTGTCGATCCTCACGCCGCACATAAGGTGTACGCCTCTGGTGTGCCGATCACGATGGCGGGCATCGACTGTACCTATACGGCTCAGATGACCCCGGGTTGGATCAACAGCTTGCGTGACACCGGTAGCCGTACCGCGGCCGAAGCCGCAAACCTGGCCGATTTCTTCCGCCTCTATGGCAGCCACAAATTCCCGACTGAGGCCAGACCGATCCATGACGCTTGCGTCACCGGCTATTTGTTAAACCCTGAGATTTTTGAGCAACGCCAATGCCATGTGACCGTCGATATTTCCTCTCCCGTCACCATTGGCATGACGGTGGTCGATTGGTGGCATGTCACAGGCCAAGAGCGCAATTGCAACGTGCTGCGCCGGATTGATCCTGAACCGTTCTTTGCCCTTATGGCAGAGCGCATTGGCCGCCTGCCATAATCCGTCACTCAGAGGCATGCGCGGCTCAGCTTGAGGGAGGGCACAACACCTTGTGCCCGGCTTGGCCATCCGTATACTCCAAGACAAAGGAGAGTGATGTGTCTGATCTCGATGATAGCCCCGCAGGGAACGCCGAAGATACGCCTCAGCGCCCGAAAGGGCGCAAGACACTCTCACGCGAGGCGTGGATTGCCGCCGCGCGGGGTGCGTTTGAAACCGGCGGTATCTCTTCGGTCAAGATTGATCGGCTCGCGCGCCTGCTTCGCGTGACCCGCGGCAGTTTCTATTTTCACTTTTCGAGTTTGCAGGATCTTCACGACGGCCTCATGGATCTGTGGCGGGCCTCAAATTGCGCCCCGTTCCTACAGTTACAGGACGCCAAAGACATCGACGGCGTCCAGTTCTTTAGCGACATTGTCCATGTTTGGGTCGACGAAAAGCCGTTTAGCCCGCGCCTTGACCTTGCTGTGCGGGAATGGTCTCGCAGAGATGCAGCCGTCGCGCGTGAAATCAAAGACATCGACACTCTGCGCATTGATCTTTTGGTCCGGGCCTTTTTGGCCATGGGCTATTCCGATGACGAAAGCACTGTGCGGGCGCGCATCACCTATTTCCACCAGATCGGGCAATATGCCCTGTCCTTTGAAGAAGATCAGGACATCCGTAAAAGGTATCAGCCTATTTTTGGCGATGTGCTGCTTGGACCTTTGGTCGAACAACCCGATCATCTTCGCGTGCTTTAAGCCGGGGCGACGTTGACAGCCGCCACCAAGCGGCGGTCAATAGCAAGGCTCACACCCCTTGCGCGCGCTCGGATCTCTGACTGGCGAGGCCCGCCACCACCCCATCAAGCAACTTGTCGATATAGCGACCGGGTGCCTTATCCGCGTCCTGAGTTTTGCCAAGGACGGCGGTGCGAATGATCATATCGGCGAACACCGCGTCAAACAGAATTTCGGGATAGTCGCTATAATCCAGATCGTCCGGCAGAACCCCCAATTGGATTTGCGCGTCGAAGACTTTGCCAAGCATGTCGTGCCACACCAGCGGGCCATGTTCATGCCACGCCTCGCCCACTTGTGGCAAGCGTTGGGACCCGGCAACAATCAGTCGGAAAAAATCGGGATGGCTGGGCTTTGAGAGCACATGTACCAGTTGCAAAAGGATCGCGCGCAATCCTTCGCGCAGGCCACAGTCCGGCTTTGGGCTGCGATCAATATCTTTGATGAAATCGGCGCAGAGGAATTGCACCACAGCGATCAAAAGCCCGTCTTTATCGCCGAAATGCCGATACAATGTGGATTTTGAAGCCCCGGCCTCAGAGGCGATCACATCCATACTTGTTCCATCCAAGCCGTCACGCAGAAAAATGCGCGCGGCCTCGACAAGCAGTTCCCGCCGTCGTGTTGCACCTCGGGATGTTTTGGAGGTGGTGGGACGGCGGGGGTCTGTCATAGGCGGGCTACTTCTTATCTGGCAAGGCGTAGGCGATCACATAATCACCACGAACGGGAGACTGGCGCGCACCCCCGGCAACGATGAGTATATACTGCTTGCCCGTCTTGGGCGAGACGTAACTCATTGGAGTGGCCTGAGCGCCCACAGGCAAACGGCCTTTCCAAAGCTCTTCGCCGGTTTCGATGTCCATGGCGCGCAGGTAGAAATCCTGCGTCCCGGCATAAAAAACCAGACCCGATGCGGTGACCACGCCGCCGCCCAAAGTGGGCATGCCCAAAGGGATCGAAAGGCCGACAGGGCGCGCGCCCATTTGCACATCTTTGACAGTGCCTGCCGGACGTTCCCAGACCAGAGATTTCGTCTTAAGATCGACAGCACCAAACACACCCCATGGCGGCGCGTTACAGGGCAAGCCAAGCGGCGAATTGAAGGCCGCATGATCAATGACAAAGGGTGTGCCAATCATCGGGTAGGTTGACCCCACGCCATGCCCAGACACCAACGCGTCAAAATCAACGCCTTCAGCCGGGCGCAAAGTCACGACCTGCGGCATACGGATGTCGTTGACGAACACATACCCGCTGCGCTTGTCCAATGCGGCACTGCCCCAATTGAAACCGCCATAATAGCCCGGATAGATCAGGGTGGGTTCACGTTGGGGGGCCGTGAATTCACCCTTATAATTGAGCTTTTTGAACGCGATCCGACAGGCCAGTTGGTCAAAAAACGTGGCACCCCACATGTCCTGTTCGGTTAAAGCATCGGTGCCAAACGTCGGCATTTCTGTGCTGTAGGGCTGGGTGGGCGAGACATAATCGCCATATGCGACCTCCTGCGGAACCGGGCGTTCTTCGACACCCGCAAGCGGATCACCCGTGCGCCGATCCAAAAGAAAGATTTGGCCGCGTTTGGTGGGCAGAGCCAATGCAGGCGTCCCGTCCGGCATGTCATAGAGCGAGGGTTGGGAGGCAAGATCATAGTCCCAAATGTCGTGATATACGCTCTGGAAGACCCATTTTTCGCGTCCCGTGGCAATATCCAGCGCCACCAAACCCGACGAATATGTGTCGGTCAGTTCCGGACGATCCCCACCCCAGAAGTCAGGCTGTTGATTGCCCAGAGGCAAGTAAACAAGGCCCAAATCCATATCAAAGGCCGGATGGGTCCACATGTTTGGTGTCGAACGCGTGTAGGTTTCGCCCTCGGGCGGCAGTTTGGTGATCTCGGGATTGCCAAGATCCCACGCCCAAACCAACGCCCCGGTGTCGGCAGAAAACGCACGAATGACGCCAGAAGGTTCATCCAAGGCGCGGCCATCAAAGACCCATCCGCCGACGACGATCAAATTGCCAATCACCGTCGGGGCCGAAGTGTAGGAATAGGAAAAACTGGCACCGAATGTCACATCACCAAGGCCGGTCATCATCGACACCTTGCCCTCGTCGCCAAAGCTCGTGCAACGCATGCCAGTGGCGGCATCAAGTGCTACGATATCGGCATCCATTGTCACCTGAATGATGCGACGGGCACAGGCCGCATCCGCAGCAGGTGCGATATGAGTTTCGCCCTCGATCGGAAACGGACGGGCCACCGAAGCGGGCTCGTAATAGCCTACGCCGCGGCAACGATTCCACACCGTTTTGGTGTTTTTCAACTCTTCTCGGTGACGCCATTTCTCAGCGCCACTATCGGCATCCAGAGCGATCACTTCGGATGTGGGCGTACAGGTGTAAATTGTGTCGCCAATTTGGCTTGGGGTGTTTTGCGATTCTGACGCGCCTTCGGCCAACTCCCCCGTCCGATAGGTCCACGCAACCTCAAGGTCATGCACGTTGTCCGTGTTGATTTGATCGAAGGCCGCGAACCTTGTGCCTGCGGGGTCGTTGCCGTAAAACTCCCAATTCGCACTGCCGTCGTTCTTAAGTTCAACCTCGTCAAGCTGTGGCACCGTTTGGGCCATGGTCACCCCATGCGGTTTGAACATGGCGGCGAAACCCCAGATCAAGGCAAGGGCAAAAAGGCCCGCAACAGTAAAACTTTGGCGACGGTAGCGCCCGCCGGTCAACGACGGATGGATCACTCCGGCGACAAGCCCCATCACGAGGAATGGGGCCAAGCGTGGCACAAGACCCCAGAAATTGACGCCCACTTCCCAAAGCGCCCAAACCAGGGTGCCCAAAGTCACTGCGGCCAAAACCAGTGCCGCCGCCGGTTTGCGTGTCACATAAAGGATGCCCGCAGCGACCAGACCCAGACCTGCGATCAAATAGTACCAGCTCCCACCAAGGGAGACGAGTTTGAGCCCTCCCAACGCAAGTCCTAAGCCTGCGAGCGCCAAAAGCCCGCCCAATAGCCACAAGACAATACGAAGTGGGCCGGGGCCAGAGGCCCCAGTGTGCGTTTTGTTGTCCATGTTATCTCCAAACTAAGAATTATCGCATCGGAGTCGACGTGCTGCGGTGCGCTGCGACACGATAAAGAAACGATACTGTACCGTTCTATTAGCGCGAGATTCTCGCAAATGGAAGACAATATGCGGCAGTATACAGTGAAGGGCCCCGCTGAACGCGATCGAAACTTTAGGCCACGTCTCCCCTGTCTGTGACACTCGCGGGCCTACGAGCGCAGGCAGCCGCCGTTCAAGAACGCGCCGACAATGGCCGGTGTGACAGACTCCGATATTCTGGTCTATCAAGGCGTCGATCCATGCGTTTGCGCCGTCAAAGTCCCCGCGCCAAACATCCCATAAACCCTTAAAATCAGATCAATCTTCTTGCTCGGGCCTTGCCCCATAAGCGCGCAAAAACATATCCACCGCCGCCTCTACGGTGACATTCATCTCCTCAGAGGTCGGAGCAGTGGTCCTTTTCCCGAACAGTCGCGCACGCCAAAGGCCCGCAGTGGCCAGTTCGACGAATTGGACGCCCGCCCTCTTGGCATCAGGAATGAGAATACGGCCCGCCGCGTGTTCGCGCTCAAACAAAGCCGCCAGCGCCATCTGTGTCCGCACTGCGCCCGAGTCGTAGAACCGCGCGCCAACCGCAGGCATCCGATCAACGATGCCCGCAACGATCCGTTGCGACCGGATCACCCGATCCGAACATAGGATTTCCACCATCTTCTGGCCAAACAACGTCAGCTTATTTTTAAGTGGAATATCCTCTTCCAGCAGGGCCTCAATGCCCACAAATATCTTGTCGCGCTCTTCGGCAATCAGGGCTTCGAACAAATCCACCTTATCGGCAAAATAGACGTAAATTGTGCCTTTGGAGACCCCAGCCGTGCGGCAAATCTCGTTCATACTGGTCGCGTCGAACCCATTTTCCATGAACTCCTTCATAGCGCCTTTGAGAATTTGGTCGCGCTTTACCGGATCTTCGCCTGCTGCATGGCGACGGCATTTCGCCATGGAACCGGCTGCGGGGTCGGGGTCGGGGTCAGTCTTTTGATCGTTGTCTGTGGTCATGCTCGCCTCCGTGTTTTGACCATAATCGAACCAGTCGGTTCGATAAAGCCTTGATCGCATCCCACACCCGCCCTATATCATCAATCGAACCGCATAGTTCGATTGCCGATCTGCCTTGATCCGACTGGACGACGCCATTGGCGCACACATGATGGCACACGAAGGATATTAAAATGACAAAGCCAGATCGTGGGACCCTCACTGAGGGACCTGACCCCATCTCCGTAGATCCGACGCCCCCCCGGCCGCCTCAGATGCGCCGCCTAAGAGCCGCCGCAAAATGGCGGTTCTTTCCGTTTTGGCCTTGGCCGTGATTGGGGGCGCAACCTACCAAGGCCATCATTTCTGGACCGTTGGACGCTTTATGGTCGAGACCGACGATGCCTATGTTCAGGCCGATATCGCCCTGATTTCTAGCCAAGTGTCAGGCTATGTTGTCGACCTTCCCGCCACTGAGAACGCCCATGTCAAAGCTGGCGATGTTTTGCTGCGTCTGGACGATGGCGATTACCGCATTGCACTGGACACGGCCAAGAGCCGGGTGGAAACGGCGGGGCGCACTCTGGCCCGGATTGATGCACAGACCGCCGCGGCACGTGCTGCCGTGACGAGTGCCGCCGCCGAACGGGCCGCCACAGAAGCGCAGTTGCGCGCCGCCGCCTCTACGCTTGAGCGGGTCAGTGGCTTGGCCGAACGCAAGGTGAGCACCCAAGCCCAACTTGACACCGCAACCGAGAATTTCGACACAGCAACCGCCAATTTGGCCAAAGCGCGCGCAGCAGAACTCAGTGCAAAAGCTGAAGTCGATGTGTTGATTGCCCAACGCGCAGAATCTGAGGGCGGCCGCCACGAATTGGAATTGGCCGTCGAGCAAGCCCAGAGAAATCTCGATTTGACTGTTCTGCATGCCCCCGCAGACGGCACATTGGCCAATCTCTCGCTGGAAATCGGTGACTTGGTCTCTGTGGGCACACGGTTGGCCGCGCTGGTTCCAAACAATGCGCTCTATATCGAGGCCAATTTCAAGGAAACCCAGATGTCAGGCGTCGTGCCCGGCGCAAAGGTAGAGCTGAGCTTAGATGCGCTGTCGGGGCAGACCTTTGAGGGAACCGTCGCGTCCGTCGCACCGGCCACAGGCTCCGTGTTTTCCTTGCTGCCTGCCGATAACGCCACGGGAAACTTCACCAAGGTTGTTCAACGCGTGCCCGTTCGTATTTCCCTCCCCGCTGACGCATTGGCAAATGGCCAGCTTCGGGCCGGACTTTCGGCAGTGGTGGCGGTGGATACCCGCACAGCACCGGAGACCGACACCGCCCTTGCAAGCGTCGAGTAAACCAATGTCAGCCCCTGTCGAACCGGAGTTAACACCGCGCCGCATCGCTGCCTTTTTGGTGATGGTGGTCGGTATGTTCATGGCGATCCTCGACATTCAAATTGTCTCTGCCTCATTGGCCGAAATTCAGGCCGGCTTGGCCGCCAGTCCCGATGAGATCAGCTGGGTTCAGACCAGTTATCTCATCGCTGAGGTGATCATGATCCCGCTCTCCGCCTTTCTTGCGCGGATGATGTCGACGAGAACCCTGTTCACCCTCTCGGCTGCGGGTTTTACGGCTTCAAGTTTTCTGTGCGCGACCTCCGGTAGCATCAATGAAATGATCATTTGGCGGGCCTTACAGGGGTTTCTGGGCGGTGGCATGATCCCCTCGGTCTTTGCCGCCGCCTTCACCATCTTCCCGGCCTCAAAGCGCAATATCGTGTCGCCCATGATCGGTTTGATCGCCACGCTGGCCCCCACCGTTGGGCCGACCGTGGGCGGCTATCTCAGCCACACCATGTCGTGGCATTGGTTGTTTTTGGTCAACGTCATTCCGGGCATTGGGGTGACGCTTGGGGCTTTGTTCCTCATCGACTTTGACCGCCCAAACTGGCGGCTGTTTCACCGCTTTGACTGGTGGGGTCTGGCCGCTTTGGCGGCGTTCCTTGGCGGGTTGGAATATGTCCTGGAAGAAGGCGCGTCCAACGATTGGTTCCAAGATCAGGCCGTGGCGGGTGTTGCGGTGATCATGGTGGTCGGCGGAGTTGTCAGCTTTTGGCGCGCTCTCACGCGGGACGAACCGATCGTCGATCTGTCTGCCTTCACCAACGTCAATTTTGCCATTGGATCGGCCTTTAGCTTTGTCATGGGGATCGGCCTTTACGGGCTGACCTATCTCTACCCGCTCTATCTCGCGTCCATTCGTGGCTACGACAGCTTGATGATTGGGGAGACAGTGTTTGTCTCTGGCCTCGCGATGTTCGCGACCGCTCCATTGGCCGGTTTTCTGGCCTCCAAAGTGGATCTGCGCCTGATGCTGCTTGTTGGATTTTTGGGCTTTGCGGCGTCAACAAAGATGTTGACCGGCATGACCGACGACTGGGACTTTCACGAACTGCTTTGGCCACAAATCCTCAGAGGCATGTCCCTGATGCTGTCCATGGTGCCGATCAACAATTTGGCACTAAGCACCTTATCCCCGGACAAAATGAAGGGGGGATCGGGGTTGTTTAACCTGATGCGAAACCTTGGCGGTGCGATGGGGCTTGCGGTGATCAACACGATCCTGACAAACCGGGGGGAATTGCATTACGCGCGGCTCAGCGAGGCGATCACGTGGTCCAGCAGCGAAGCGATGCGCCAACTCAACATGATGGCAGCCAATTTGACGGCACGCGGGTATGACGGTCAAGCGGGCGCGCTTGTGCAAATGGCGGGGCGGCTGAAGACGCAGGCGACCGTGATGTCCTTCATCGACATTTTTGTGTTGATCTCCGTGCTTTTTGCCGGCTTGGCTTTGGCGGCTCTGTTGATGCGCAAACCGGGCAAAGGGGTAAGCGGCGCAGCGCATTAAGGGATGCTTTCAACGCTGTGAACAGGCGCAAACTCTCACCTGCGTGCACCCACAACAGTGACCCTCTGATCGCTGGTTCTCTGCCAATATGTTACTGTGACAGAACAAACCAAGGGCGGGGAAATCCCCCGCCCTTAATGTCCATCGCGTCAAACGACATGATTTTCTGAACCGTCCTTACAAATCCGGAGAGATTTTCCATTCGCGCAGCTTATAGACCGTGCCGGGCCGCGGACGCGGCTTGTCTTCGGGTTCACGCATACGGCGCTTGAAGGAATGGATCGGTGTGGCACGATCATCAATACGCACCTCGACAACCGAGGGCCCGTCATGGGCAAAGGCCTCGTCCAGTGCCTTACCGATGTCATCGGGCTTTTCGACATAGATGCCTTTCAGCCCAAGCCCCGCCGCCGCAGCTGCATATCCGGGAACGTAATCCTGCTTTTCCAGGGCGCAGGATTGCGGGTTCTTGAAAAAGATTTCCTGCCACAGCTTAATCCAACCCAATGTGCCATTGTTGATGACGATGTTCACGATCGGCATGTTGTACTGCGCCTGCGTGGCCAGCTCGCCAATGGTGTAGGAAAAGGCACCGTCGCCAGCCAGTGTCACAACGTGCCCGCCCTCTTCGATGACCGACGCAACGCCGATGGCACCGGGAACGGAATAGCCAAGCCCGCCTTGGCCGCGGGCAAAGACGAATTTTCGCCCCGTTTTGCGCGCGGGCAGATAGCCGGAAATCCACCCGGCAGAAAAGGACGCGTCTGAGACCACAATGTCCTTTTCACCCAAGCGTTTGTCGAGTTCGGCCATGACGCGCGGCGGCAGGACCGGAATTTGATCCGATGCCATTTCAACGGCCTTGAGTTTGTCGCACTCCGCCTTGACCTCGGCAATGCGGGCCATCCACTCGGGGTTGGCATCGGCGCGGCTTTCGCCAAGGGCGGCATCCAGCGCCTGAACCATGCTGCGCACATCGCCCAAAAGCGGCACTGTCGGACGGAAGGTGCGGCCATGTTCAAGCGGATCAAAGTCGATGGTTATGGTGGCCTGTTCCGCTGTCGGCAAAGACCAGTTCATGCCGGTGTTCTGGCTGACCTTGGACCCGCACCAGATCACCAAATCCGCCTCAGGAACCAGATCAATTGCCGCCTTAGACCCAAGCGGATTGAGCACGCCCGCCACATAATCGCGAGTTTCGGGCACGGACCCTTTGCCGGACAGGCTGGTGACCACCAGCGCGCCCAAACGGTCGGCAAATGCAGTCACCTCGTCGCAGGCATCTGCGCCATGCACACCGCCGCCGCAGACCAGGACAGGGCGCTTGGCCTTTTTGATCAGGGCAATCGCCTTGTCGATTTCACTGGGCGGTGCAACCGAACGCAGGTAGGGCGTGCGCACGCTGCGATCATCGACATTGGTCAGCAGGGTATCCATGTCCCAATCCGCATCAAAGATGTCATGCGGGATGATGAGGGCCACAGGGCCGGGACGCGGAGCGGTGGCGATACGCAACGAGGTGCGGATCAGTTCCGGCAGGGCGGCGATGGACGGCACCAAAAACGCCTCTTTCGAACAGGTCTTGAAAAAGGAGAGCTGATCGTAACCTTGGCTGGCGATGCCTTTTTCCTTCAGCGGCAACCAGTCCAGGGGCAATTCCCCGATGATGCCCAGCATCGGGATCGAGGCGTTCAGCGCCTCAAGAAATCCGGCGGGCAATAGGTTGGAACCGGGGCCAACCGTCACGTCACACACGCCGGGCTTGCCGGTGATCCGGGCATAGCCGTCGGCGGCATAGGCGGCGTTGCGTTCGTCGCGCATCAGGATGTGTTTAATCCGGTCTTGGCGTCGGGAAATTCCGTCATGCAGGGCCGTGGTTTGCCCGCCCGGCATACCGAAAACATATTCGACGCCGGACTTTGCAAGCATTTCAGCCACGAGGTCGCCGATATGGGGCTTGGGATCAGTCATATGAGTTTCTCCAAAAGGTTCCGGTGCCATAGCGGCCGACCGGGTTTCAGGGTGGACCGACCCGGCGGCGCATAACCGCCGGGTCGCAGGGGTTATTTGCTCCAGGATTTGATCATCTCGTCATAAGCGACGGTCTTGGGTTCCTGGCGCTCGTTTGCGAGTTTGGGCTTGGGTGCGCCCGGCTGTTCCAGCCAATACTCGGCACCTTGTTCGGGGTTCATCTTGGGACCGATGTCGCCCTGAACGCCCGAGCGTTCGATACGGGCCATAACCGATTCCATATCGCCGCAAAGGCCGTCGAGGGCGTCTTGCGTGGATTTGGAGCCGGACATGGCGTCACCGATGTTCTGCCACCACAGCTGTGCCAGTTTGGGATAGTCAGGCACGTTGGTGCCCGTCGGCGACCACTGGGTGCGGGCTGGCGAGCGGTAGAATTCCACCAGGCCACCAAGTTTGGGGCGCGATCGGTGAAGCTCTGGTGCTGAATTGTGGACTCGCGGATAAAGGTCAGCCCTTCATGCGCTTTCTTTACGTCCACGGTTTTCGAGGTGACGAACTGTGCATAGAGCCACGCCGCCTTGGCGCGATCCACGGGAGTGGATTTCATCAGCGTCCAGGACCCCACGTCCTGATAGCCGACCTTCATGCCGTCTTCCCAATAGGCACCGTGCGGCGAGGGGGCCATGCGCCATTTCGGCGTACCATCCTCGTTCATCACAGGCAGGTCGGGCAGAACCGTCGCAGCCGTAAAGGCGGTGTACCAGAACATTTGCTGCGCCACATTGCCCTGCGCCGGGATCGGACCCGCCTCAGAGAATGTCATGCCTTGGGCGGAGGGCGGGGAGTAGTCCTTGAGCCACTTGATCGCCTTGTCCACAGCATAGACCGCCGCAGGGGAATTGGTCGCGCCACCACGCGTCATACAGGCACCGACGGGCTGGGACTTCTCATTCACACGAATGCCCCATTCATCGACGGGCAAACCATTGGGTTCACCCACATCGCCCATGCCTGCCATGGACATCCACGCATCGGTGTAGCGCCAGCCAAGCGAAGGATCTTTCTTCCCGTAGTCCATATTGCCAAAGACTTCGCCTTCGACACCCATATGGCTCAGATCGCGTCCGGTGAAGAATTCGGCTATGTCCTCATAGGCGGCCCAATTGACGGGAACACCCAAATCGTAGCCGTATTTCGCTTTGAAATCGGCCTTGTTCTTGTCGTCGTTGAACCAATCGTACCGGAACCAGTACAGGTTCGCGAATTGTTGGTCAGGCAATTGATAGAGTTCCCCATCAGGGCCAGTGGTAAACTGAGTCCCGATGAAATCGGCCAGATCAAGACCGGGATTGGTGACATCCTTGCCCTCATTCGCCATCCAGTCGGTCAGGCTGCGCGCCTGTTGATAGCGCCAATGCGTCCCGATCAGATCGGAGTCATTGATATAGGCGTCATAGATGTTTTCGCCGGACTGCATCTGGGTTTGCAGCTTTTCAACAACATCACCTTCGCCGATCAAGTCGTGGGTGATGTTGATGCCCGTGATTTTGGTAAACGCCTCGGCCAGAACCTTGGATTCAAAGATATGGGTGTCGATGGTTTCCGACACGACCTTGATGTCCATGCCAGCAAAGGGGGCGGCGGCGTCGACAAACCACTGCATTTCTTGTTCTTGTTCCGCCCGGCTGAGGCTGGACAGATCGCCAATCTCAGCGTCCAGGAATTCCTTTGCCGCCTCCATGTCGGCGAAGGACGGGCTTGCGAAACACGCCAACGCCGCGACCACCGCCGTGGTGGATTTAAAGTTAAGTTTCATTTTCTTCCTCCCTGAAGATTTCTAGTTTGGCGGCATTGCGCACACGCGGCGCGCAACACCCGGTCAGGCCGGATCAAAGCCAGCGGAACACCGCAAAGGCGTAGATCAGGCAGGGGACAAAAGCGCCCCACTGAGCAAGGTCGCTCAGTCCCAGCCAGGCCAGATTGATAAAGGCCGAGCCAAGCAAAGTGATGAAAAGCCGGTCGCCGCGCGTCGTTTCGATCCGCAGCGCGCCAAGGCGCGGCGTTTCGGGAAAGCGAACCGCCAAAACCGTGAACAGGATGAGCAGACCGGCGATGGTCCAAAAGAACAGGGCCACGGGGAACGACCAGGCCATCCAGCCGCCCGCGATCATTTGCCCGGTCCAATCCAGTGCGCCATCCTTGCGCGGCACCGACAGGATCAGCGCCCCAAGGGAGCCGCCCATGACAACGGTCAGAATGGTATAAATCGTGATCCAACGGGTCGTGCGCATCACACCCTCCCCAGGGCAAAGCCCTTTGCGATGTAGTTGCGGACAAACCAGATCACCAAAGCGCCCGGAATGATGGTGAGAACCCCGGCCGCGGCCAGCACACCGTAGTCAAGGCCGGTGGCCGAGGACGTGCGCGTCATGGCGACGCCGATGGTTTTGACCTCGACCGACGTCAGCGTGCGGCTGATCAGAAGATCGACCCATGAGAACATGAAACAGAAGAACGCGGCGACGCCGATCCCACTGGCAATCAAGGGCATGAAGATCTTGAGGAAAAAGCCGCCAAAGCTGTGACCGTCGATATAGGCGGTCTCGTCCACTTCTTTTGGGACACCGCGCATGAAACCTTCGAGGATCCAGACCGCGAGAGGGACGTTGAACAGGCAATGCGCCAGCGCCACCGCGATATGCGTGTCAAACAGGCCGACACTGGAATAGAGCTGGAAAAACGGCAGGGCAAACACCGCAGCGGGGGCCATCCGGTTGGTCAGCAGCCAAAAGAACAGGTGCTTGTCGCCCATGAAGCTGTAGCGACTGAATGCATAGGCCGCAGGCAGCGCCACCGTCACAGAGATCAGCGTGTTCAAAAGCACGTAGATCAGCGAATTGACGTAGCCCATGTACCACGTACTGTCAGAGAAGATGACAACGTAGTTGTGCCATGTGAAGTCTTGCGGCAGCAAGGACACGCCCGACAGGATCTCGGCATTGGTCTTGAAGCTCATGTTGACCAGCCAGTAGATCGGCACCAGCAGGAACAAGATGTAAAGGATCAGCATCCCGCGCGACGCGGTCTTGTGAAGTTTCGTAGTGTCGCGCCGCCGTCTCGAACGGGTCGCTATGGTTAAGGTCGGGTCGAGAACGGTCATTCCGGCACCTCTTCTTTTTCTTGGTCGAGATTTGTCATGACGGTGTAGAACACCCATGAAATCAAAAGGATCACGAGGAAATACATCAGGCTGAAGGCGGCTGCGGGACCGAGGTCGAACTGACCAATTGCCATCTTCACCAGATCGACCGACAGGAATGTCGTGGTCGAACCGGGGCCGCCGCCGGTGACGACGAAAGGTTCGGTGTAGATCATGAAACTGTCCATGAAGCGCAGCAGCACAGCGATCAGCAACACGCCCTGCATCTTGGGCAATTCGATGTACCGGAACACGGCCCAACGGCTGGCCTGATCAATGCGGCCCGCTTGGTAATAGGCTTCTGGAATGGATTGCAGACCAGCGTAACACAGCAGCGTGACAAGCGAGGTCCAGTGCCAGACATCCATCACGATCAGCGTCGCCCAAGCGTCTATTGCGTCGCGCCCAAGGTTGAAATCAACCCCCAACGCCACCAATGTCGAGCCGAGCAAGCCGATGTCGACACGGGTGAACAATTGCCAGATTGTGCCAACCACGTTCCATGGGATCAGCAAGGGCAGCGCCAGCAGCACCAAGGTCAGGCTGGCCCAAACGCCGCGTTTCGGCAACGTCAGGGCAATGGCAATACCCAGCGGAATCTCAATCGCCAGGATGATTGCCGAAAAGATAAGTTGGCGTTGCAGGGCATCGTGCATCCGCTCTGAACGGATCACCTCGCGGAACCATTCCAAACCCGCCCAGAAAAACGCATTGTTGCCAAAGGTGTCGTTGAAGGCATAGTTCACCACCGTCATCAGGGGCAGGATCGCCGAAAATCCGACAAGCAGCAGCACCGGAAGCACCAGAAACCATGCCTTGTTGTTTTGTGTCTTGAGCATTACGAGCCACTCCTGTCTTGGGGATGTTCCGGGGTCATGCGCCAATCGTCGGCAAAGACGCCTATCTTTTCCGGCTGGAAAATGAGGCGACAGGTGTCTGCGGGTAGCTCCGCGCCTTCGGGCAAAACGACGGCCACGGGCGCGCCGGCCACGTCAGCCCGCAAAATGCGGTGACGGCCCACGTCATCGACACGCAGGATGGTGGCGGGCAGTCCGTCGGTTTTGCTGAGGGTCACATGCTCAGGACGAATGCCGATCTGCGTGCGCCCGGTGAGATGGCCAAACGTGCCACCCAGCGGCGCTTCATGGTCGCCGATGCGCGCGACATTCCCGTCGATGGCGGCATCCAGAAGGTTCATCCCCGGAGATCCGATGAAATACCCTACAAATGTGTGCGCAGGCCGTTCGAACAGTTCCTCGGGGGTGCCCACCTGCACGATGCGCCCGTCATGCATGACCACCACTTTATCGGCAAAGGTCAGCGCCTCGGTCTGATCGTGGGTGACGTAGATCATCGTATGACCAAAGTCCTGATGCAGCTTTTTCAACTGCGTGCGCAGTTCCCATTTCAGGTGAGGGTCGATCACGGTCAGCGGTTCATCGAACAGGATCGCATTCACATCCTCGCGCACCATGCCACGCCCAAGGCTGATCTTTTGCTTGGCATCCGCCGTCAGGCCACGCGCCTTTCGCGAGAGCGTGTCCTCCATGCCGATCATCTGTGCCACCTGATCGACGCGCGACTGAATATAGTCCTTTTTCATGCCGCGATTGCGCAGCGGAAAAGCAAGGTTTTCGCGCACGGTCATGGTGTCGTAGACCACGGGAAACTGGAACACCTGCGCGATATTGCGTTCGGCCGTTGGCGCGTTTGTCACATCGTTTTCACCGAACAGAATGCGCCCCTGACTGGGCCGCCGCAGACCCGAAATGAGGTTGAGAAGTGTAGATTTCCCACACCCCGACGCCCCCAAAAGCGCATAGGCACCGCCGTCATCCCAAGTCAGGTCGATGGTTTTCAGCGCATAGTCTTGTTCGCCCCGAGGGTAGGGGAAATAGCTGTGCGCCAGATTGGAAAGGGTAATTTTTGCCATGATGTCAGAACCTCAGGCTGCTGCGGCATAGGCAGCCTGAACCGCCAATTGCCCTTGGGTGTCGAACAGATGGAAATGCGCAGTGCTGAGCCAGAGGCAGACGTCCGTCCCATCGGTTAAATGGTGAATGCCGTGGACCAGTGCGACCCACCGTGACGCGCCCTGCCGCAGATGCAAAAACGTCTCTGATCCAGTGATTTCGGATGCAACAAGTTGGCATGTCAGTTCCAGCGCCGGACCATTCGGCTTTTCGAACCGCAGGTGATTGGGGCGGAACCCGGCAACGTAGTCGCCGTCGCGGACCGTCGACAGATTGCCGCTTGCCGCAACCTTGGAGCCGACCTCGAATGTCAACGTGCCGCCCGCTTTGGTGCAGGCACTGAAATTCATCGGCGGGTCACTGAAAACGCGGGCCGTGGTGGTGTCGATCGGGTGGCGGTAGACCTCTGTCGCCGGGCCGAACTGGGTCACGCGGCCTTCCCAAAGACAGGCGGTGTTGCCGCCTAAAAGCAAAGCCTCTTCCGGTTCAGTCGTGGCATAGACAAAGATCGCGCCAGACTCGCGGAAGATCCGCGGAATCTCGTCACGCAATTCTTCGCGCAGCTTGTAATCGAGGTTGGCCAGTGGCTCGTCCAAAAGCACCAGCCCCGCATCTTTGACCAAGGCGCGGGCCAGCGCACAACGTTGTTGCTGACCTCCCGACAACTCCAGAGGCATTCGATCAAGCAACGGGGTCAATTGCAGCATCGCGGCTGTCTCGCGCACGCGCTTGTCAATCTCGCCCTGATCACAACCCGCCAACCGCAGGGGCGAGGCGATATTGTCGTACACGCTCATGGACGGGTAGTTGATGAACTGCTGATAGACCATCGCGATGCGCCGGTCTTGCACCCGTTGTCCGGTCACATCCTTGCCGTTCCAAAACACCTTGCCGGTGCTGGGGCGGTCCAGACCCGCCATCAGCCGCATCAGACTGGTTTTCCCCGCCGACGTTGGTCCGAGAAGGACATTCATCGTGCCTTTTTGAAAGATCAGATCGGTTGCGTTGATATGGGGTTTTCCAGCAACGATTTTGCTCACTCCCTGAAGCTCAAGCATAACAGGCCTCCGTTTCGGTGACTGACGGGACCGCCGGGATTGCGGCCATTGCGTGTGCCATCGCAACGAACCGAGGAAATTTTGCGATATGGGCGGCGTGACGCTCTGCGTTGCAATCGTGGCGGCGCGCGATGCCGGTCATCCCTGCGACTGCATCGGCCAAAGAGGGATAAGCGCCGATGGCCGATGCCGCGCAAATGGCAACACCAAGCGCGCCGAATTCCGACCCTGTGGGCACTTCGATCGGCAATCCCAGAATGTCCGCGAAAAGTTTCGACCAATACGGGCTTCGGGTTGCGCCGCCCGTCAGGCGGATCAGATCAACGGGGGCGGCATCGTCGCCGGACAACACCTTGTCGATATCCAGTTTATGGGCAAAAACGATGCCCTCGAATATCGCGATAGCCATGTCGTCAAAGTCAGATTGTGCCGTCATGCCCAGCAATCCTGCTGGGGCGCCGTCTGGACCGCCGAACAGAAAGGGAAAGAATAAAGCCGGTCCGGGCTTTCCCAAACGCCGCGCAAGAGCTTCGTTCAGACGCTCGTAGATGTCGGAAAACCCTTCGTTCGGAAGGGGTTGTCCTTGGGCAAGAACGGTTTTGACGACCCATTCCAGATTGCTGGCCGAAGTCGGAGATCCTTCGACCGCCATATATCCGCCGAGGGGATAGGGAAATTGCAACATCGGCACATAGCTGCGCCTTGGCGTCGTGTTGAGCGTTGATGCAATGCTGAACGTGCCCGCAACGACGCTCATTTGTCCGGGTTTAGAGATATGTGAGGCCAGTGCAGCCGCGCTCATATCTACTGTGCCACGCACAACCGGCGTGCCTTCTTGCAAGCCCGTCAGCGCCGCAGCCTTTGCCGTGACCCGGCCCACAACCTCATCCGAAGGACCAAGTTCCGGAAGTTTATCGCGCAGATGGACCAATCCCAAAAGCTCCAAAAGCGCATCGCAATAGGTGCCGGTGTCCGGGTCCAGCAAACCGGCTGACCCCGCGTCGGTCAGATCGGTCGACATATCCCCACACAGTTGGGCGCGCAGGAAATCCTTACAAAATGACACGCGATGCGTCCGGTCCAACACGCCGGGCTCATTGCGGGCCAACCATGCCAGCAAAACGAATGTCTGACCGGCCCAGAGGTGTTGGCCGATCAAGGCCTCAACCTGATCAGCGGTGCCATTGCTCTGCCATTCGGTGATGATGTCGATGGTGCGCGCGTCTGTCGACATGATCCCATGCCGCACCGGATGCGCGTCGCGGTCCAACAGGTATAGGCCGCCGCCATACCCGGCCACGGACACCGCTTCGATTTCTGACGGCGAGATGCCACTACGCTCCAACACTTCTCGTACAGCTACGGTCGCGGCCTGCCACATCCCGTCTGGATCTCGTTCGGTCCAGCCGGGATGGGGAGCCTGCATTACATTTCGGCTATGCGCACAGGCGATTTCGACGCCGGCCAGATCAAACAGCCCCGCCTTCGTCATTGTGCCACCGGCATCAATGCCGATTACATACTGTCCCATTGTCTCCTCCCTTGGCGGGCGTCACTCCTCAACAACGCACCGCCAACTTGTTATTACAGGATCAACAATAGGAGGTTAAAATGGCCTGTCAATTGCCCTTGTGGTCGGACATTTGGGGTACAAAGGTCGTAGATGACGGCCTTTGTACGTGGGATAAACCCAATTGACGTAGGGTTTTTCGAGTTGTATCTACTTGTTATTACAGGTTGTGCCTTATGAGGCCGACGACAAGACAATACGGGAGGGGCAGGCAAATGCGCAGACGGGAAGAGATAATAGACAGGCTACGCTCTGGAGAGCTGCCCGACATTCTAATTATCGGCGGGGGAATCAATGGCGTCGGGACATTCCGAGATCTGGCAGCCCAGAACGTCCCCGCCCTGCTGGTTGAGGCCGGGGATTTTTCATCCGGTACCAGCGCCGCGCCCTCGCGCCTGATCCATGGCGGCTTGCGTTACCTGGAAACAGGCGAAGCGGCACTGGTGCGCGAATCACTGACCGAACGCAATCTGTTGCTGAAAAACGCGTGCCATGTCGTGCAACCTTTGCCAGTCTGGGTGCCCCTGCGAAGCTGGTTTGGCGGCACGTTTGGAGCCATCGCCCGCTTTCTGAAACTGACGCGCACGCCGGGCCGCAAAGGCGCGATCCCCGTCAAACTTGGCCTGATGCTCTATGATGCCTTCGGACGCACACGGCAAACCATGCCCGACCACCGCTTGTTGACCAAACGACAGGCCCGCGCGGAGATGCCGGTGCTTGCGCCGGACATTCGCGCCGTGGCGGAATATTACGATGCGCGCATCACCCATCCCGAACGCCTCGTGATGGAGCTTGTGGCGGATGCCGAGACCGAGTGCCCCGACAGCCTTGCGATCCCCTACCTCAAGGCCATCAGTCAGGAAAACGGCCGCGTCACCCTGCGCGATATGGCGAGCGGTGAAACCTTTGATGTCGCGCCGCGCTTGGTCATCAACGCCTCTGGCGCATGGGTGGACGAGGTGCAATCTGGCCTCGGGTTCTCCGGTCGCTTGATGGGCGGCACCCGCGGATCGCATGTGGTGCTGAAACAGCCCGCACTGGCGCAGAAGATGAACGGCAAGATGCTCTATTTCGAAACCGACGATCACCGCGCCTGTCTGATCTACCCGATGGGCGACGATCGGGTGTTCCTTGGGACCACCGACATTCGCAGCGACGACCCCGGCGACAATTTCTGTACCGATGCCGAAATTGATTACCTGTTCAATGTGTTGCGCCCAATCATGCCGAATGAAGACTTACGACGCGAGGACATCATTTTCACCATCGCGGGCGTCCGTCCCCTGCCCTTGCAAGAGGCCGGCGTCACAGGCTCAATCAGCCGCGACCACCGGCTTGACACCTTTGCCGCAACGGCGGATCGCCCGTTCGAAACGCTGACCTTGGTCGGCGGAAAATGGACAACCTATCGCGCCTTTGCCGAGCAGGTCAGCGATGTCGTTTTGCAGCGACAAAACCGGCCGCGTCTGGCCAGCACCGCAGATCGCGCAATTGGCGGGGCCGCCGGGTATCCCTTTGCGACCACGGAGCGTCAGGCATGGGCCAATCGTCTGGCCAGAGATACCGGCCTGACGCGTGAGCGGTGCGCCATACTTGCGCAGCGCTATGGCGCGCGGGCAAGTGCGGTCGCAGAAGCAGAATGCGCAGACCCCCGCCAGTTCGCGTCGATCCGGGCGTACAGCCCGGCGGAAATTTCCCTGATCTGCACACAAGAGCGCGTCACGCGTCTTGATGATATCGTGCTGCGCCGAACGTTGATGGGGTTCGAGGGCGCCCTGAGCGAAAGCGGCATAAACGAACTGGCAGACGTCGCTGCCGCAGCCCTAGGCTGGACAGAGGATCGCCGCGCCACGGAGATCGCCCAAACCACTCAACTATTGCGGGATCACCACCGCGCCCTTATACGAGCTTCGCTATGACATAATCATGAATGGAGGCGATTGCCTTTGCCCGGTAGCAAAACTGAGACATTGCAAGATAGGATTGGCCGCATAGAACGCGGCACTGCCATGCCGCTTTGGTCTCAGGTCAGGGCCACGCTGACGACGCTGATCCGCGAAGACGGCCTAAAGGAACATGATCGCCTGCCTTCAGAAAGTGAGCTGTGCAAATCCTTTGGCGTGTCCCGCACTGTTATTCGCGAAGCGCTTTCACAGATGGTGAACGAGGGTTTGATTTATCGCCTTCAGGGCAAGGGTGCCTTTGTGCGGGGTCGCCGCGACGAACAGAAATTCGTTGGGACCACCATGGGGTTCAGCGGGGAAATGGCGGAAAAGAAACAGGACGTGACCCGCAAAATATTGCGTCAGGAAGTGACTTATCCGACGCCCCGGATCAGCCGGATGTTGCGCATCGACCCCACCCACCCGATTGTGGCGGTGGACCGCGTCATGTCGGTCGAAGGCGTGCCGCGTATGATCGTCAGGTGGGCCATGCTGCAAGAATCCGTTCCGGGGCTGGAACGGATTCAGCTCGAAAGCCGCTCTTTGTATGACACGATCAATCGGCAGTTCGGGGTCCGCCTTGTGCGCGCAGATCGCTGGATCGAAGCCGTGTCCCTATCGTCGGTAGATGCAGAATTGCTTGGGGTCGAGGCAGGCAAGGCGGCGCTCAAGGTCGAGTCGGTTTGCGTGAACGAAGCCGGGCACCCTATCGAATACTATGTGGCAACCTTCCTAACGGACCGATCCCGCCTACACTTGTCGGTGTCTTCGATCGGTTAGGGATTAGCGCGTCAAGTGAGAGGTGCCACTTGGTTTGATACATTGTTCTGTGGTGCTGAAACGCGGCATCCCGCACCGCAGGCTGGATCAAACAGGAGAAGACCTCATGCCGAACGGTGGATGGGGAATGATTGAGAAAGGGTAATCCGCCCTAAAATTAGTGGTGTTCAAAAGTAGAATTTTCTCGGCAAGATATCTGAGGACATTTACGATGAACAATGGACGATACAGCGACGCGCAGATCATTGCGATCCTGAAGCAGGCCGAGGGCGGCGTGCCGGTTTCTGAACTGTGCCGCGAGCATGGGATGAGCAGCGCGAATTTCTATAAATGGCGGGCGAAGTTCGGCGGCATGGACGCGTCCTTGATATCAGAGATGAAAGATATGGCGGAGGAGAACCGCCGTCTGAAGCGCATGTGTGCTGAGATGAGCATGCAGAACGACTTGCTGAAGGAGGCCGCTTGGAAAAAGCGCTGAGGCCGTCTCAGCGCAAGGAGATGGCCGAATGGGCGGTTCGGCACCGGTCCGCCAGTATTGCATTCGACCATTGTCCTCGGACCAATGGCGGAAATGGTCTCATCCTGCCGGGCATTCAGCATCAGTGAGACGTGCTATCGGCATCAGCCAAAGCTCAGCGATGAGAATGAACTGATCGCCGATTGGCTGGTTACGCTGACGACAGCCAAGAGGAGCTGGGGCTTTGGCCTCTGCTTCCTGCATCTGCGGAACGTCAAAGGCTTTGGCTGGAACCACAAACGCGTCTATCGCATCTACCGCGAGTTGGAGCTGAACATGCGGATTAAGCCTCGGAAACGGCTGCAGCGCGAGAAACCGGAACCGCTGGTCGTGCCTGAGGCCCCGAATGAGGTGTGGTCGATGGACTTTATGGCCGATCAACTGGCTGACGGGCGGGCGTTCCGGACATTGAACGTTCTGGATGACTTCAATCGTGAAGGACTGGCCATTGAAGTGGACTTCTCCCTGCCCGCCGAGCGCGTGGTTCGGGCGCTCGGCCAGATCATTGCCTGGCGAGGCAAGCCTTTGGCAATACGAGTGGACAACGGTCCCGAATATGTCAGTGGGCGCCTGCAGACCTGGGCTGAGAAGGCGGGGATCGGGCTGCTTTACATCCAGCCGGGCAAGCCCCAGCAAAACGCATATATCGAACGCTACAATCGGACGGTCCGCACCGAATGGCTCGGGCGATACCACTTCGAAAGCATCGAAGACGTGCAGGATCACGCAACACGTTGGCTCTGGACATACAACAACGAAAGGCCAAACATGGGCATCGGCGGGATGACCCCGATACAGAAACTGACAGCAGCTTAGATTCTACTGATACGCCCCTCTAAAAATGGGGGGATTACCCCTGGTTCTGCACCACGACGAAGACGCCGAGAACGTCGTGGTGATAGGCGGACCAGGCACGGGCAAAAGCCACATGGCAACCGCCATCGGCGTTCAGGCCATCGAGCATCACAGAGGCAAGGTACGCTTCTACTCGACCGTGGAACTCGGCTACTTGCCGTTCAGTTCATCCGGCGGCGCATTGGTGTTGGGAGAGGTTTCAGTCAGCATTTTATCATTTCCTTTGGCGAGAGGTTCTTAAGGTCAGATATTTTGTCATCAGGCCTGCGCGGTGACCCGTGCCGCAAAATTTTCAATCGTAGCAACGCGGTCATGAACAGCGAAGGTTGCGATGTAGCCATCAGGTCGGATCAGCAGCAGAACGGACTGATCGACACCGTATCCTTCACGGAACGATCCGGCGGCGTCGGCAAGGCACAGGTCAGAAAATGCGCCGGGTCCGGCGTCTATCGCCACCCGCTTGAGCGGTGCCCCCTGCCCCGCCCAAGCCACCGCTGCCAGATCAGCGGCGGCACCCGGTCCGTAAGCCAGCAAGGTAAAGTGCGGTCCACGCAGAGCCTCGAACAGCCGCGTGGGTCCCAACCGGAAATAATTATATTGTAAATGCGGCGCGGAAAGCGGCAAGCGCGGCATCTGGATCGTTGGCGGCAAAGGCCTCCATGCCAACAGGTCCACGATATCCCATCTCGTCGAGCGCCCGCGCAACACCCGCATAGTTGATCTCGCCCGTGCCCGGCTCGCAGCGGCCCGGATTGTCTGCGACTTGCACTTCCCCGATCCACGGCAAGCAAGCCGCGCACCACCGCACCAGATCGCCTTCGCCAATTTGGGTATGATACAGGTCCAGATTGATCCGCAGTTGGGGGCGGTTGACGGTTGAAACCAGCGCCAAAACATCAGCCGTAGACCCGAAAGGGCACCCTGGGTGATCCAGCGGATTCAGGTTTTCCAGTGTGAAGGTAACGCCTTCTTCCTCGGCCATGTCGCAAATGCGGTGCAGCGTCTCAATGGCACGCTGCACCATGCCGGGGGAAAACACACCATGACGCGGGATCGGAATGCCGCCATCGCCCAGACCGGTGCCATGCAGATTAAGCCGATCAACCCCAAGCCGTTTGCCAACGTGAGCGGATTCACGGGCCGACGCGAGAAGGGTTTGGGCACCTTCTGCGTCGCTCAAGCGGCCTTGGAGGTAGCCATTCATGATCGTAAAGTTCGCCCCCGTGGCTTCCAGCTTGGCGAGATCATGGTCGGGCCAATTCCATAGGCCAACTCCAAATCCCATCTCTTTGAGGCGCGATGCGCGCCATTCAATCGGCTTGTCCTGCCACAGCATTTCGGCGCATGCGGCCAGTGCAAAAGGTTGGGTCATATTCATATCTCCGGGACCACCCAAAGGCGGATTACATAAGGTGTTCAACTTCAGGGGCTGCGATAAACCGCCATTTGCGCAGCGGCCCAGCCATGACGTTCAGGTAATACATCTCGAACCCATGCGGTGCACCGCAAGGATGATGGCCACGCGGCACGCAAACAACGTCGCCATCATGAACCGCCATCGTCTCATTGAGCTGCAAATCGTCTGTATAGACCCGCTGAATCCCAAAACCATTCGCCGGGTTGATCCGGTGGTAATAGGTTTCCTCAAGATAGGTGATATTCGGGAAGTCGTCTTCGTCATGACGATGCGAGGGATATGACGACCAATTGCCGGCTGGGGTGAAAACCTCGGTCACCAAAAGGCTATCGCAATAATCCTCATTCTCCATTGCGATGTTGTTGATAAACCGGGAATTTGACCCTTCGCCCCGTTGGGTCAGAGTGATGCCATCGGGGCCGATCCGCCGCGCTTTGTACCCGGAGTGACCGGGCGCCCGACAGACCGCAATCGTGCAATCCGTCGTGGCCTCTGCCTCCCAGTCTTCTCCGTTCGGCACATACAGGCAATGCGGCGGGGTCTTTTCAAAGACATTCATGCGATGGCCAAGCTCACCCCAGTCCTGACCCGCCGCGGTGAAGCGGGCCTTCCCCTCAACCATCACAACGATCACCTCGGTCTCGCCCGTCGCGTCCGAAGCCTTTTCACCGGCACGCAGTTTGAACAGGTCAAACCCGACATAGCGCCAGCCCGCCGACGTGGGCGTGATCTGATGCACTTTTCCGTGCGTTCCAAACGGACGTTTCAAAAGATCAGGCATGTGCGCCTCCGTCGAATAAACCGGCGTCGCGTGCGAGCCGTTTGAGAGTGGCCAGACCAAGGGTCTGGTAGAGAAGCGGATTGCGCTGATCGGGGTCCTGTTCGGCCTCGATGACGATCCAGCCGTCATATTCATGCTCGGCGAGGATTTTCAGAAGCGGTGCAAAATCCACCCCTCCTTCCTGATCGCCTGGCACGGTAAAGACCCCGGCACGCACGCCATCCATGAACGACAGCGCGTCTCCCTCGACCTTGTCCCGGATCACGGGGCGGACGTTCTTGGCGTGAAAATGGCGGACACGGCCGATATGTCTGCGCAACACCACCTCAGGATCGCCGCCACCAAAAAAGCAGTGACCGGCATCAAACAGAAGCTTCGTCGCAGGCCCCGTGGCCGCCATGAAGGCGTCGATATCCTCAGGCGACTGCACGACAGTGCCCATATGGTGGTGATAGACGAGATCAATCCCCTGATCGGAGCAATATTGCGCAATCTCTTCCACCTTAGCCGCAAACTCGGCCATCCCGCTACGATCAAGCAGCGGGCGATCCGACAGCGGCAGATCCAGCCCCTGAACCGAATTCGACGTTTCGCATGCAATACAGACCTTGCAGCCGTTGTGCTTGAGCTTGTCCAAATGCGGCTGGATTGCAGCTTTCTCGTCCTCGATCGAATGCGAAAGCAGGTTGAGCGAGTGCCAGCCCGAGATAAAGACGAGCCCGTATTCGGCCAAAAGCACACGCAGAGCCTCTGGGTCATCCTGCGGCCAGCGGTGGCCATTCTCGATTCCGTCAAAGCCGATCTGCCGACCCGCCTCGTCCAGGATACGTGCGGTCGGAATATCGGCGCCAAGGGTTTGGTCGTCGTCGTTTGCCCATGCAATGGGATTGGTCCCGAACTGGATCATCGGTTGTCTCTCCTTTGGCGGAATGCCCGCCGGGGTGTCAGTTTATCAGCCGTTGGCGAGTCATGTTTTCAAGGTAGTCGGCATAGGCGGCACGCGATTTTTCCGTTTTGCTCACTGCCGGAACAGCGACATCCCACCAATGCCCCGCAGCGCCGAAACCCGGCCCCTCCTCGGCGGTGGTCTCGATCACGATGACGGTTGGAATGTCGCGACTGCGGGCATGTGCAATCTGGACTTGCAAATCGGCGATGCTCTCGGCCTTGACCGCATAGGCCCCCATCGAGGCCGCATGGGCAACATAATCAATCTCGGGCTGGGCCTCGACATTGCAATCGGCATACATGTTGTTGAACGGCGCGCCACCACAGCCGAGCGTTTGCAGGCGGTTGATACAGCCGTAGCCACGGTTGTCTGTCAAAATCACCGTGAAAGGCACTTTGCGCATCACCGCCGTAGCCAGTTCCGAATTCGCCATCATGTAGGATCCGTCACCGACAAAACAGATCACGTCGCGCTCGGGTCGGGCCAATTTGAGCCCCATGGCGCCCGCAACTTCGTAGCCCATGCAAGAATAGCCGTATTCCATGTGATAGCCGCCTTGGGATGGTTGCCACAGCAGCTTGAGCGCTCCCGGCATGGTGCCCGCGGCACACATCGCGATGGCGTCCTCCCCCGTCGCGCGCTGAACCGCGCCGATCACCTCGGCATCCAGAGGGCGACCGTCTTGTGTGGCCTCGCGCGGCAAACAATGGGCCGTGACGGCGGCCAACCACTCTGTCCGACATGCGGCATCGACCACGGGGGCTTTGTGATCGCCCAGGGCGGCGGAGATCTTTTCCAGCGCCACTTTGGCGTCCGAGACCATCGGAATTGCACCATGTTTGACCGCGTCATAGGCCGCCACGTTGATCGACACCAGCCTACGACCGGGCTTTTCAAACAACGTCCACGACCCGGTGGTGAAATCCTGAAACCGGGTCCCTACACCGATGACCAGATCCGCATCTTTCGAAACGGCGTTGGCGGCGGCAGAGCCGTCCACACCGCTCGCGCCAAAGTTCATCGGGTGAGCCTGCGCCAACGCAGACTTGCCGGCCTGCGTTTCAACGACAGGGATGTTGTGCGTGCTGGCGAACGCAGCGAGAGTGGCCTCAGCATCGGAATAGATCACGCCCCCGCCGCAGACGATAACCGGATTGGAGGCGGATTTGATCATCGAGACCACTTCGGCGAGTTCGAGATTGTCCGGCTCGGGGCGGCGCACGCGCCAGACTTTGGGTTCAAAGAATTCAACCGGATAGTCGTAGGCCTCGGCTTGCACATCCTGACAGAAGGCGAGGCAGACAGGCCCACAGTTGGCCGGGTCAGTCATCACCGTCAGGGCGCGCGGCAAGCACGTCAAAAGGTGTTCAGGTCGGGTGATCCGGTCGAAGTAGCGCACCACGGGTTTGAAGCAATCATTGGCCGAAACGGTGCCATCCTCAAAGCTTTCGATCTGTTGCAAAACCGGATCAGGGCGGCGGTTGGCAAAGACATCGCCGGGTATGAACAACACCGGCAGACGGTTGACATGCGCCAGTGCGGCTGCGGTCACCATGTTGGTGGCGCCCGGTCCAATGGAAGAGGTCACCGCCTGTGCGCGGCGGCGTTTCAGCCCCTTGGCATAGGCAATGGCTGCATGTGCCATGGTTTGCTCGTTCTGGCCACGCCATGTCGGGAAACTGTTGCCCGCGTCTTGCAAGGCCTCACCGAGCCCCGCCACATTACCATGACCGAAAATCCCCCAAATGCCGTCGATAAATCGGTCACCCTCTTCAGTGAGTTGCACGCTCAGCCATTTTACCATGGCCTGCGCGGCGGTCAGTCGGATTGTTCCGCTCATCAGATCACTCCATATTTAGACGAGCATCTGCCCGTGCCTTGTCCCACACCGAACACAGAGCCTCATAGCGTGTCGCCATCTGTGTCACGGCCTCTGCATCGCTCATCTCGCCCTTCATCCAAGCCCGTGCCGCGTCACCAAAGATCGTCCGGCCGACGGCAAAGCCTTTGACCAGCGGCTGTTTGGCAGCCAAAGCAAAGCTCTGCGCGAGTTCGGCCTCGGGCGCGTCCAGACCCAGCACAACGATCCCTCGCGTCCGCGGATCATTGCGTTCGATCGCGGCCACCGCGTTTTGCCATGCGGCGTCCGTCTTAAACGGCTCAAGTTTCCACCAGTCAGGGTAAACACCCGCATCGTAGAACTGCTGGATCAGGGTCGCGCTTGTGGTGTCATCCACGGGGGCGACCTTGGAGGGGATCACCTCCAGCAGAAATTCAAGAGTGTTGCGGCGCGCCGCCGTGAACAGGCGCTTGACGCGACCTTCCTGCAACGCGCGGGTTTCGGGTGTGTCGTCTGGGTGGCAAAAAACCAAAAGCTTTACCACATTCTCGCGGGCCCATTCTTTGAAACGGCCGAGATCAAGCCCAAGGTCCTCTTCAAACGCAATCGGGCGCGACCCCGGCAGCTCGGTCGGGCGACCGATCCACAGGCCAGAGCCGGACGCGGCGTGCAGGGCGGACCGTCCAATGCGATTGTCGCATAATATGCCATACCCGGGCTGACCATTCTGGACCTTGAGCGCCGCCGCGAGGCAAAGCTCTTTGAACAGGCTGCCTTTGTCTTTCGAGTAGCCGTCCATCTCTTCAAGTTGCAGGCGGTGGTCAAAGGCGAAGGTGCGTATGCTCGACCAGTCGCCATGCCGATTTGTGGCCCAATGCACCTGTTCCAATTCGACGTCGTTGCGTAGGTCTTTGCGCACGATACCGCGATCAAAGAAGAACTGTAGCTCATCCCAGCTTGGATAGGCCGGGGTACAGCCGTGCCGACTGACCGCAAAAGCCCCACAGGCATTGGCATATTTAAGAGTGGTCGACCAATCTTCACCATCAAGCCAGCCTTTGAGCAGCCCCGAAAAGAAACCGTCGCCCGCGCCCAGAACATTAAACACCTCAATCGGAAAGCCTGGCCCGGTCTGGCCATCGTCCAGACTGTCAGGAATATCACCGTCAAACGCCACCGCACCGTCCGCTCCGCGCTTACACACCAGCGTCGCCTTCGAGACCTCGCGCACGGCACGCAGCGCTTTGATCGTATCGGTCGAGCCACCCGCGATATGGAATTCTTCTTCCGTCCCAACAATCAGGTCGAAGTAATGCAGCGTCTCCATCAGCTTAGCCGTGACCTCAGCGCTTTCGACGAAGCGGCTTTCGCCATCGCCATGACCGGCCAGTCCCCAAAGGTTTGGGCGATAGTCAATATCCAGCGCCGTCTTCAATCCGTGCTGACGTGCCAGTTTCAACGCCTTGATGACGGCGGCCTTTGTGCGCGGGTGGCTCAGATGGGTGCCGGTCGCAAGGACCGATCGCGCTGACGCGATGAAAGCCTCGTCGATGTCCTCCTCACACAGCGCCATGTCCGCGCAGTTCTCACGGTAGAAAATCAGAGGGAATTGCGTCTCATCGCGGATGCCAAGGATCACCAACGCAGTCAGACGCTCGCTGTCGGTTTTGACACCTTGGGTCGAGACGCCATGACGCTCCAACTCTTCACGGATGAAGCGGCCCATATGCTCATCACCAACGCGCGTGATCAGGCCAGACTTCAGGCCCAAACGTGCAGTGCCGCAAGCGATGTTGGTTGGAGATCCCCCGATATACTTGTCAAATGACCCCATATCCTCGAGCCGTCCGCCAATCTGAGACCCATAGAGGTCTACGCCCGCGCGGCCAATCGTGATTACGTCAAGCTTGGTCATATGTCTCTCTCCTTAAGGCGCCACCGGGCGACCGTTCGAGGTCGCCATCGCGTGAATGATTTTTTCGATTTTCAGGCCCTCGGCAAAATCAGGACCGCAGGGCGCATCGCCCGCTATGGCCCGGATCAAGTCGCGGGCCTCGATCACTTTTTGCTCGTTGAAACCGAAATTATGGCCCGGGGCAGGACAGAAGGCCGCGTAATCGGGTTGCTCCGGCCCGCTCAGGTGGCGGGTAAAGCCCGCCTCATCTGTTTTGTGGACCCAAAGTTCGTTCATATTCTCTTGATCGAAGATGATCGTGCCATCGGATCCTTGCACTTCCCATTGCAAGCGGCACTTGCGCCCGCGTGCGACCCGAGAGGTCGCAAACACGCCCTGCGCGCCGGAGGTAAAGCGGATCAATGCCAGCGCACTGTCTTCATTTTCCACCGCCTTGGGGCCCTCGGGAGAGTGCCGCAAGGGAATGGCGATCTGGGTCTGGGCGGTCAGTTCGGACACATCCCCCATCAGCTGGATCATCACGCTGACCAAGTGGCACCCAAGATCACCCAGCGCCCCAAGACCGCCCGCTTTTTTCGTCATTCGCCATGACCAAGGCAGGTCCGGATCAGCGCTGTAGTCCTCGTCATAGACCCCGCGAAAGGCCAGCGGCGCGCCAATCCCCCCTCCGCCAGTATTTTGCGCGCCATCTGAAAGGCCGGTGAGCGCAGATAATTATATCCAAGGAGCGTCACCTGATCGGGATTTCGCGCGGCAAAGGCGGTCATTGCTTCGGCATCTTTCAGCGTCAGTGCCATCGGCTTTTCCAGCCAGACATGCTTGCCAGCCTTCAGCGCGGCCTCTGCCATCGGTCGGTGCAGACCATTGGGCGTTGTGATCGACACCACGTCGACCGCAGGATCGGCAATGGCGGCCTGCCAATCATCGGTGCTTCGCTGAAATCCAAACTGGCGAGCAAAACGCATGGCGGAGTCTTTTGTGACATCACTCAGAATTTCCAGTCGGGGCGGTTCGCCTCCGAACACCGCCGCAACCTGACGCCATGCCAGCGCATGGCACTTTCCCATAAAGCCTGTGCCAATCAGGGCCACACCAAGCGATTTATCCGGCATTTTGTACATTTTACACACAATTTCCTAGAGTGCGTTCGGAAGGTCGTTCCGCGCCTTACTGTCCAAGGGCTTGGCAAACTCTCCGGGAATGAGCTGCGCGCACGCAGCCCATCCCGGGAGGCGTTCAGATGGTGCCACCAAGCGACCCTTCGAGTGCGGCCATTTCTTGACCGCCCGCCATGAGGTCTTGAAGCTCTTCGGGAGTGATTTCTCCCCGCTTGGCTGTCCCCAAGGTTTTACCTCGATTGAGCACTGTGAACCGGTCGCCAACAGCCAGCGCATGACGCACATTGTGGCTGATAAAGACAACGCCGATGCCCTGCTTGCGCACCCTGTCGATGGTTGCCAGCACATTTGACGTCTGGCGTACACCCAACGCCGAGGTCGGCTCATCAAGGATCAGAACCTTGGCCCCGAAGTGGACAGCACGCGCGATGGCGACGGTCTGACGTTCACCCCCGGACAGCGTGCCGACGGCTTGATCGGGACCACGCAGGTTGATGCCCATCTCACGCATGGCTTTGACGGTCACCTCATTGGCTTTGGCCACGTCAAACCGCTTCATCAGCCCCCGTCCTGTCGTTGGCTCGCGTCCCATGAAAAAATTTCGTGTCACGCTCATCAATGGGATCATCGCCAGATCTTGGAACACGGTCGCAATCCCGGCCTCCATCGCGTCACGCGGGGTGGCGAAATTCAACGGTTTGCCTTCAAACAGGATTTCGCCCTTTGTCGGTCGGTGCACGCCCGACATTGTTTTGATGAAGGTCGACTTGCCCGCGCCGTTATCACCCAAAAGGCAGTGGCATTCGCCGGGCCGAACATCAAAGCTGACCCCGGCAAGAGCGATGATATTCCCGAAATGCTTTTCAATGTTTTTCATTTCGACAATCGGACTGTCGTTTTGTGTGGCGTCGCCATGATGGAACTTGGTGTCTTGTGTCATCTCAGCGCTCTCCCGTCACTCGTTTGCGGATGGCATTGTTGAACATCACGGCGATCAACAACATTCCACCGAGAAACACCTGAAACCAGTCCTGATCGAAGTTGGTATAGGTCAGCCCGATGACGACCATGCCGAAAATGATCGACCCAAAGAACGCGCCGATGGCCGATCCATAACCGCCAGTCAGCAAACACCCACCAACCACTGCTGCGATAATCGCCTCAAATTCCTTTTGAAATCCGCGCCGTGCGTCTGTGGAGCCCGCATCCATCACGGTGATGATGGCCACCAATGCCGCACAACATGCGGTCAGCATGAACAACGAAATCTTGACCTTGTTGACCGGAACACCGGAGTTCGAGGCCGCGGTCCGGTCCCCACCAGCGGCGAAGATCCAGTTTCCGACCGGCATGCGCAAAAGCACATAGGTGGCGATCAGAGCGATAGCGACAAACCAGAGGATTTCGACTGGGATGCCAGGCACTTTTGGCGTGCCATTATTGAAGGTTGCCACAAGGCCCATATCGGCAAGCTTCGCAAACAGCCCCGGAAAGGCGTCCCCGGAAAAGACCGGTGCCAGCCAATCGTTTTCGACCGCTTCACGTACACCGCGCAACTGTGTCGAGCCACCTGTGGCCCATTTCAGCCCAACAAGCGACAAGCCGCGCAGGATGAACAAAAAGCCCAGAGTGACAATAAACGACGGCAAACCCGAGCGAATAACAAGATTTCCGCTCAACGCGCCAACAGCGCCCGCAAAGATAAATGTCAGCGGAATGGCGACGATCAGCGGCAAGTGCCATGTGACCGCACAGACACCGAAAAACAAACCCGAAAAGGCCACCATAGAGCCAATAGACAGATCGAATTCCCCGCCGATCATCAACATCGCCGCACCAATGGCCAGAATGCCCAACTGGGATGCGGGGGTCATAAAGTTTATGATACCCGACAGGCTGAACATCGAGCTGTCAGCGGTGATGGAAAAGAAAATTACAACCAGTATGACGCCCGCGACGGCCCCAAGTTCCGGACGTTTGATCAATTGCGCAAATAACGGTTCGGCCTTGAGCCGTTCGTCCGCAGCGCTTTGGACGGTATCATTCATTCTGACCTCCCTTTTTCAAGTGGAGCGGCACTTTTGCGCCGCTCCGTTCTTGTGCTTGGTGCCATCCAAAGTTAGCGGATGCCTTTTGCCGACAGTTCGATAACCTGAGCAGCCTTGTCAGCCGTAATCAGGTTCGGACCCGAGGGAACATTGCCGCCGGGCATCAGGCCAAATTTGGCATGCAGCGCCATGAAGTTAACGGACAGATAGCCCTGCAAGAACTGCTGCTGGTCGATCGCAAAAGCGGCATCGCCATCAATGATGGATTGAAGGAAGCTGGCCGACATATCGAACGAAGCAACGTTTACGTCACGACCAGATGCTTTGGCTGCGGCCACTGCAGGCTCGCCCGCAGTCGAGGCACCGAGGGCCATCACAGTGTCAATAGCGGTATCCGAAGACAGAGCTGCGGCGACCTTGGCTTCGATCTCCGCTGGATCGTTGCTGGTTGGCAAGACGGTCACAGAGCCACCAAAACCTTCAGCGAAACCTTCGCAGCGCAGATCAAGCGAGACATTGCCGACTTCTTGGTTCACACAGATTGCTGTCTTGCCACCCATCTCAGCCAGCTTCGCACCCGCGGATTTCCCCGCATCGAACTCGTCCTGACCCACATGCAAAAGGGCACCAAGGCCCTTGGAGACATCCGAGCCGGAGTTGATCGAGATGACCGGAATACCAGCCGAAACAGCCCGTTGGATTGATGGCCCGAGCGCATCTGCGTCGGGAATTGACACGATCAGACCAGCGGGTTCCTGATTTACGGCAGCGTCGATGAGTTGTGACATGGCGACCATGTCAAACGTTTCCGGCGAGCGGTAGTCGACGTTAACGCCGGCGTCCTTGGCCGCTTGTTCGGCACCATTTTTTACAACTGACCAAAACGGATCGTTGGCCTGACCATGGGCGACAACAACGATGTCCTGTGCCAGAACTGGCGTTGCGAACGCCAATGCGCTCGCGGCCAGAGCAGCTTTTACAAATTTTTTCATGGATCTCCTCCCTTAGGTTCCACTGATTATTTGGGGCGAGGCCCCGCGTTCATCCGGCTGTACCGGATTTCGTATCCCCGGCCTTTGTCGGTCGGAGAAATCTGTTTCGAGCGCTCGCTGTTACGCCAAGACTGGCGCAACCTCCTCCAGCAAGACCGCCCGACCAAACTCTAACGACCGATTTGCAGCCTCAGCCATTGCCAAAGCCGTCACGCCATCCTCAAGGGTGACAGGGAACGCCGATTTTGTCTCAACAGCTTCGACAAATGCGGCCCATTCCGCCTCGTATGCTGGCATGTAGCGTTCGAGGAAGAAGTAGGTCGGCTTGGCTCCGGTCACGCCCGCCACTGTGGATTTCACCATGGTGTTTTCCAGCATGTTTTGCGCCTGAAGCAGCCCTTCCGAGCCCAGCAGTTCGAGACGTTGATCATAGCCATAAACGGCGCGCCGCGAATTTTTGATCACGGCAATTTTGCCGTCGGCATATGTCATCGTCACCACTGCGGTATCAACGTCACCCGCAATCCCGATCTCGGGGTCTACGATAGACGAGCCAACGGCAGAAATGCTGACAGGTGCCTCCCCCATAATGAAGGTTGCCATGTCGAAATCATGGATCATCATGTCACGAAACAACCCGCCAGACACTTTGATATAAGAAACTGGTGGCGGGGATGGATCAAACGACGTGATCGACAACAGTTCTGCTTTGCCGATCTCACCGCCAGCCAGCGCGGCTTTTACGGCCGAGAAGTTCGGATCAAAGCGGCGGTTAAAGCCGATCATGACTGGTCGGCCAGACTGAGCGACTGCCGCTTGACAGGCGCGGGCCCGCTCAAGGCTGAGATCAACAGGTTTTTCGCACAGCACCGCTTTGCCGGCAGCGGTTGCGCGCTCAATCAAATCCGAATGCGTATCGGTCGATGTCGCAATGAGCACCGCGTCAATCGTTGGATCGCCGATGATTTCGTCCGTGGTGCGCACCTCGCAACCAAAGTTCGCTGCGAGCTGTTTTGCGTTTTCGGCAATCATGTCCGAAACCGCCACCAGTGTGCTCTTGCGGTGTGCGGTGATGGCTTTTGCGTGCACTGTCGCAATCCGTCCCGCACCGAGAAGTCCAACCTTCAACATACATCCTCCCTTTCCCGAATCTTGGGTATGTATGGAGTCATAACGGCAAGCTGCACGCGCGTGCAAGAATAAATTGCACGCGCGTGCAAACACATTGTCTTTTTCGACCCCATCACGATACACTCAGATGAACGGAGGGCCGAATGAGCCAGATAGAAAACCAGAAGTCGGACGAGACAGTGACCGCAGACGATGTCGCAAAGCTGGCAGGCGTATCGCGCTGGACGGTCAATCGCGCCTTTAAAAAAGACGCCTCAATCTCAAGAAAAAGTCGGGAAAAAGTGATGGGGGCCGCGCAAACGTTAGGCTATGTGCCCGATCTTCTGGCCTCAAGCCTCGCCTCCGATCGCAGCAATCTTGTCTGTCTGTTGATCGACGATTTCGCCAATCCGCACAAACTTGTCATGTTGGAAAGATTAACCCGAGTTCTGCGCAAAAACGGCTTGGATACGCTTCTGGTGAACACCTTCGATGAAGAGGACACCTCTGCTGCATTGCTCAATGCCAGTCAAAGGCGTGTAGATGCCGCGGTTCTCATCGGCATACAATTCACGGATCGCAGCCTCGCGACCGCCTTGGGGGCGCGCCGCGTGCGTAAGTTGATCGTCTTCGCACGCAGTTCCGAGAACCCCGATACGATTTCGATCTGCTGTGACGACCGTGCGGCAATGAACGAAATCACGGATTACATCGTAGAGAAAGGCTATCGAAAGCCGCTCTTTCTTGCGGGTCCGCAGTCAACGTCGGCACATTTGGGGCGCAAGGAGACATTTCTCAAACGCTGGCAGGAGGCATTCGGCGCGACGCCGGATTTTATTTCAGTGACCCGCTACGATCCGCAGTTGGCGTATGATCAGGTTGTAGGTTATTTTGCGGATCACTCGGCGTTGAATAACGTTGATATCATCGTTTGTGAAAACGATGCGCTTGCCGTTGGGGCCGTTGATGCAATCCGCACGAAACTGGGGCTCCGCGTCCCCGAAGATATCGCCGTCATCGGGTTTGATGACATTCCTCAAGCCGATAGCGCGAATTACAAATTGACCACATATCGCCAACCCCTCTCGGCAATGGCAGAAGGATTGGTCGACGTTCTGAAAGGAACGGCCGAAAACGAGCAGCTCCGCCATTTTCTGGGCAAGCTTGTTATTCGTGAAAGTGCTTGATGCAGGTCTTGACGGCTTTGTCATGGTGTTCGGCTGACCTTGTTAGATCGACTGCAACCCGGACCCAATTTTGGCTTCTGTCTTCTGATTTGCGTAGGCGCGCACTTTCTTGGCGATAAATTCTGCGCCATAACACCTTCGGAATGACGCTGATTGAGGGGCTCTGGCCACCTGCGCAGCCTTCAAATTGCGCGAGCCGGGTGGTCATAGCCAAGTCTCAGCTCCCTACAGTGGTTTTACACAAATCACCCTATTTGGACCCATAGCTGCTGACGTGGGAATCCCCTGAGTTTCCTAAAGCCCGGGCCATTCCCGGAACGCTTTAATGCGGCACCATCATTGTTTCAGCATATGCGCGTTCAATCCGCGCCGTTTCATCGTCGGTCAATGCCTTGAACTCAATGGCTCTGGCACGATGCGACAGGGTACCGCCGTTCTGTTGGAGGAAGCGGAACAAAAGATCAATGGTGCGGGCAGGCATATCAACAATGGCTTCGATCTGGCCGCGGAACGCATCGTAATTTCGCAGGAACGCCGTCTCGGACGGCAGGTCTTCTTCGATTGTCTTTTGGACGCATGAATAGAGAAACTCTGCATGTGGGGTCGCGTCGAAGAAGCGGTAGAAATTGCCTGTGTCATTCAAGACCTGAACGTTGAATTTCTCCGTCGGCTCCCACTCGATCAACGGTAGCAGCCGTGCGGAATAGCTCTCAAGGACCGTTCTATACTCATCTATGCGCTCAAAGATCGCGGCGGACACCGGGAAGACAACCCCTGGCGGGTTGAAACCGCGTTCCGCCAGAACATGATGGATCAGGTAGCGGTGCAGTCGGCCATTGCCGTCCTCAAACGGGTGGATGTAGACAAAACCGAATGCAAGGATTGCAGCGGACACGATCGGGTCGGAGTGCCGAGACGCGCCCTGATCAAACGCGATCATCCCATCGGTCAGGGACGGAAGATCTTCATGTCGGGCACTTATGTGATCAGGCAACGGCATCCGTGTTTCGCGGTCATGCTCGCCAACAAAACCGCCCTCGTCGCGAAAACCCAGCTTGATGAACCGGGCATCACCGATGACGATCTGTTGCAATCGTAGCAACTCATCGCGGTCGAGCGGTTTGCGCCCGGCTTCGCCGATCGCACGACCCCATCGCTGAATGCGGTCTTGTGGCGGGCGCTCGCCTTCGATGGCGTAGCTGGACCGCGAGTCCTTGAGCAGAAGGAATGCAGCCGTGCGCGCAAGCAAGTCTCGGGGGACATCAGCGATGACCGCACGGGCGCGACTGGCCAGGTCCATCGCGATGAATTCTTCGAGTCTTGGCGTGCGAAAGACCAGTGGGCAGAAATCTCTCGTCCCCGGCAGGTTGTTTTTCAAGCGGTATCGGGGCGCGTTTTCACCTTCTGTCGCGAACTGCTGTTCGGGATCAACGACTGGCACGTAGCGACCGCCCTCTGCATCTGGCAGATTCAATCGGCTGCCTGTTAGCCATTCATACAGAAACCAGATGCGCCTTGCGTAGCTGCCGGTCGGCTTGTTGCGCACGATGTCAACAATGGCGTCAGGCCCGGTGGCCGCGAACAGCGTCGTGAGGACGGCCAGATCGAGCCCTTCGTACTTGAGCGCGAAGGTGAGGTGGCCATCTAAGTCTGCACTCGGGGCGTGGCGTGGCGTCAGGATGCGCCATATCTCATCCTCAACGACCCGGTGATGGTTCCCGATTGCCGAAAGTTTGCGTGGCAGGGGCACAGACAATCCGTAGGCGTCGATCAGTGCGCCGTAGCCTGCCAGGGTGGCGGTCTCTGGAAGGCGGCGTTCCTGAAAAACGGTCCTCGATCCCGAAAAATGTACTCCTTGGTCGGATGACATGAATTTCGTTCCTTAGCGTGACTTCCTGCTACGGAGCTTGATATCCATGAATTTTGTTCTCGTCACTCGAAAAATGTGTTTTTATTGCGCTTATGTGTGAAAAATGTTTCTTTGAGTACTGAGAGCGGAATGCCACCTTCTCCCTGATCTTGCCGCCAATCAGGCCCTGCAATTGCTTTGGGGCTGCAGCTGGGTCGAAAGATAGAGCCTTTTGGACAGCAGATCACGGATCCGGGGAATAAACCGATATGACAGCAGCGCAGTGATGGCGAAGACGTGATCCGTGAAGCCTCCGGCGTCGGCGTATTGTTCTTTGATTTTTCGCCCGACCTCGTTCATGAGCAGACCGTCCAGGATGCAGGGCGCTTCGTTCACGGTCGCCGGAATGTTCTGGGTGGCGAATGGGCCAAACTGATCGGAGACGTCGAGCGCAGATACCGCTTTGTCAGCAACGATCAAATTTGGCTCAAGGGTCAGCGCGCGTGCGATGCAGACCCGTTGTCTTTGCCCGCCGGAAAACTCATGAAGATACCCATGTGAAATATGCATGAGGTTCGCCCCGTTCAGCTTGCAGCGCCCGATTAGACTGCTCTTCGCGGGCGCAGGAGCCGCAAACTGGGGCGTCATCGCTTCATTGATCGCGACCCGCAAATTAAACGATGCCGCGCCCAAACCCGCCTGACGCAATCAACATGCCGTCGGTCAAAAGCCCGCCAAGGGCCTCGGAGGCGGTGCAGAAAATCTTACGCATCTGTGCTTCCGTTGCGCCATGCTGGTTCTTCCTTTGCAAAGAAGGCGGCGATGCCGTCACGGGTTTCGGTGGTTTCCCAACGGTCGGCCAATGCCGACGCAGAGAACGCCGCAGCAGCGATGGGATCGGCTCCACCAAGCGCAAGGCAGAGCGCCTTGGCCTCGGCCACCGCTCCCGGTGCGCATTGCAGAAACTGCACGACTTCGGCCTCGACTGCATCGTCGAGATGAGCCGCAGGGCAAGCTTTCGCCACGACACCTGCGCGGATCAGAAAGCCCACATCAAAAGGTTTCGAGTTGAAAAAGACCTGACGCGCGAAAGACGCACCAAGGCGGCTCACCACGAACGGACCGATGGTTGCGGGGATCAAGCCGAGGCGTGTTTCAGTGAGCGCGAACCGGGCCGCGTCTTCGGCGATGACGATGTCACAGACGCAGATCAGCCCCAGTCCGCCCCCATAGGCCGCGCCGTGGACGCGCCCGATTACGGGTTTGGGTAGAGCGTTCCAACAGCCCAACATGCGGGCCAAAGTCATCGCCTCCTCCATCTTGCCAGCGCGGTCCTTATTGGCCTGCGCTCGCATCCAGCCAAGGTCTCCTCCCGCACAGAAAGTCTTGCCCTCTGCCTCCAACACAACAACCCGCACGTTTTCATCGTTGGCGAGCCGTTCGGCGACGGCGGTCAACTCCGCGATCATTACTGCGTCCATCGCATTGTGTTTGGCGGAGCGGGCAAGAGTGACGGTCGCAACCTGACGCGCGTCTATGGTCAGGCGCACTGTTTCATAGCTCATGGTCGTGTCCTCATACTGTCAGTTTGGTCATGTCGCTTACAAGGCGTTCAGCAGCGCGCAGGACGTCTATGTCAATGCCCGTGTCGTAGCCGAGTGAGGCTAGGCGCTCCACCAAGGTAAGGGTCGAAAGGTTCCCCTTCGCGCCAGGGGCATAGGGGCAACCACCCAGGCCGCCGACCGCGCTGTCAAATGTGCGCAAGCCGAGATCAAGAGATGCCTCTACATTGCCGAGCGCGGTGTCGCCCGTGTCGTGAAAGTGTCCCGCGAGGCTCTGCGCAGGAATGCGTTCGAGCACTGTCTTGAGCATTCGAGACACGCTTTCGGGAGTGCCAGCTCCGATGGTGTCGCCGAGGGAGATCTCGTAACAGCCCATCTGTTTGAGAGCGTGAGCCACATCACGCACAGCTTCGGGTGCGACAGCGCCATCATAGGGACAGGCCACCACGCAGGAGACGTAGCCGCGCACAGGGATGCCCGCATCGCGGGCGGCGTCCATGAGGGGGGTGAACCGCTCAAGGCTCTCGGAAATGGAGCAGTTGATGTTGTGTTGACTGAACCCTTCGGAGGCGGACGCGAAGATCGCAACTTCGTCCGCACCCGCCGCGCGTGCCATTTCGAAGCCTTTGAGGTTCGGGGTCAAAACAGCATAGTCCACGGTCGGCACCCGAGAGATCCCATCCATGACATCGCGGGCATCGGCCAGTTGCGGCACCCATTTGGGGGAGACGAAACTTGTGGCTTCGATCTTCTCGAACCCCGCCGTTGACAAGATGTCGACAAGCCCGATCTTCGCCGCCGTCGGGATGAGGGCCTTTTCGTTTTGCAAGCCGTCGCGGGGGCCTACTTCGTAGACACGAATATGGTCGCTCATGTGGTCTCCTCGTCTTCAAGTGTGACAAGGATAGCGCCGCCTTCGACCTGACTGCCCGCCGCGCAGAGCACACTGGCGATACGGCCCGCGCGTGGCGCGGTCAGCGCGGTTTCCATCTTCATCGCCTCGATGACGCCGAGCTTTTCGCCCGCCGCCACCGTGTCTCCGACTGCGGCGTCGAGTGCCACAATCGTGCCTGTCATGGGCGCCACCACCGCGTGCCCCTGATCAAGATCGGCGGCGCGGCCCGCCCGTGGATCAAAGAGCAGGAAATCGCGGACAGTGCCGCCCGTACGGACAGAAGCCGAGAGCCCATCTGGAGTTGGTGTGAGGATGATCCAGGCTTCAACTTGCGCATTCGTTGGGCCAGTGCGGGCGCGGACATGCGCCCCCTCGAGGGTAAGATTACGCAGGGTTAGAGCCTCTTCGCCACCGGCCAAGGTGATTGCCCCATCCGCATGCAAGATCAAGCGGCGTTCGTGAAGTTCAGGGCCTTGGCGTAAGAGAACGTGATGCGATGCGTCCCCCCAAAGGCGCCAACCTAAACGGGGGTTTTGGGGATCAATGCCGAGGCCCGCAATGGCTGCAAAGGCCAGATGGATTTCGGAGGTCGGCGCGGGAGTTGTCAGCGCGTCGAGATCGCGCTCGATCAGTCCGGTATCGAACTGGCATGTCTGAAATCCTTCGTGCAGTGCCAGCGTGGTGAGGAACTCGGCGTTGGTCGTGGTTCCCGCAACATGGGTGCCGCGCAGCGCATGGACCAACCGCCCCAGCGCCTCGGAGCGGTCTTCGCCATGGGTGATGACCTTAGCAATCATCGGATCGTAGAACGGGCTGATGTTGTCGCCGGTGCGCACGCCTGTGTCATTGCGGGCGGCGTCTGAGAAGGAGAGGTGGTCGAGTGTCCCTGTCGCTGGCAAAAAGCCGTTCACGGGGTCTTCGGCGTAGAGGCGTGCCTCAAACGCGTGCCCGTTGATCGACAGGTCGGATTGCGCAACAGGCAGAGGCTCCCCTGCGGCCACGCGCAGTTGCCACTCCACGAGATCGACGCCGGTGATGGCTTCCGTCACGGGGTGTTCGACCTGAAGGCGCGTGTTCATTTCCATGAACCAAAAGCCGTCTGTGCGCAGCGGACCTGATCCGTCGACGATGAACTCGATGGTGCCCGCGCCCGCATAGTCGATGGCCTTTGCGGCCATTACGGCGGCGTCAGTCATGGCCGCGCGCACCTCTTCGGTCATGTCCGGGGCCGGGGCCTCCTCGATGACCTTTTGGTGACGGCGCTGCAGCGAACAGTCACGTTCAAACAGATGGACTGCGTTGCCGTAGTTGTCCCCGAAAACCTGCACTTCGATGTGCCGCGGAGACGTAATGAATTTCTCGATCAGAACATGTGGGTCTCCGAATGCGGATTGGCCCTCGCGAACTGCAGAGGCCAGACCGTCGCGAAAATCTTCTGGGCGATCCACTTTGCGCATGCCCTTACCACCCCCGCCTGCACGGGCCTTGATCAGAACGGGGTAACCGATCTGTGCGGCCTCGTTGGCGAGGAAGTCAGGGTCTTGGTTCGCACCTTGATAGCCGGGAACGACGGGTACGCCCGCCTCCTCCATCAGGTCTTTGGCCGCATCCTTGAGGCCCATGGCGCGGATCGCGCGTGCCGACGGGCCGATGAAGGCAAGTCCGGCCGCTTCGACGGCATCTACGAAGTCGGGGTTCTCGGAGAGGAAACCGTAGCCTGGATGGATGGCTTCGGCGCCTGTGTCTACGGCCGCTGCAATGATGCGGTCGCCCACAAGGTAGCTTTCGCCTACAGGGGAGGCACCGATGTGCACGGCTTCATCGGCCAACTCGACATGCAACGCATGGCGATCGGCGTCGGAGAACACAGCCACAGTTTGGACACCCATACGACGGGCGGTTTTGATGACGCGACATGCGATTTCGCCACGGTTGGCGATCAGTATTTTTGCAAATGGTGGGGTCATGATCACATCCTGAACAGGCCGAAGGAGGTCTCTTTAACGGGCGCGTTGAGCGTTGCCCGTAGTGAAAGCGCAATGACGTCTCGGGTTTTACGCGGATCAATGATTCCGTCGTCCCACAGCCGTGCTGAGGCGTAGAGCGGGCGCGATTGACGGTCGAACATCTCGATGGTCGGACGTTTGAATTCGTCCTCGTCTTCCTGTGACCACGTTCCGCCCTTGGCCTCGATCCCTGCGCGTTTGACGCCTGCGAGCACGCCGGATGCTTGCGCACCGCCCATCACGGAAATCCGCGCATTGGGCCACATCCACACAAAGTTCGGGCCGAAAGCACGCCCGCACATGCCGTAGTTGCCTGCGCCATAAGAGCCGCCAATGATGACGGTGATCTTGGGGACGTCCGCGGTGGATACTGCGTTGACAAGTTTCGCGCCGTCCTTTGCAATCCCGCCTG
Organism: Celeribacter baekdonensis; assembly: GCF_003047105.1. NCBI lineage: Bacteria > Pseudomonadati > Pseudomonadota > Alphaproteobacteria > Rhodobacterales > Roseobacteraceae > Celeribacter > Celeribacter baekdonensis. The sequence goes on along the minus strand of NZ_CP028472.1, from coordinate 153,506 downwards.
CCTCGTATTTTGATCCAACCATGAAGCCGGTGATGTTTTGTAGGAACAGGAGCGGAATTTTGCGCTGGCAACACAGCTCAATGAAGTGTGCGCCTTTGAGGGAGCTTTCCGAAAACAGCACGCCGTTGTTGGCGATGATGCCGACCGGCACGCCGTCGATATGGGCAAACCCCGTGACCAAAGTATTGCCATAGCGCGGTTTGAATTCGGAAAAGTCCGATCCGTCCACGATCCGTGCGATGATTTCACGCACATCATAGGGCGATTTGTCGTTGGCGGGCACGATGCCCATAATGTCGTCGGCAGGAAAAAGCGGGGCACGAGGCGTCTTGAGGTCGATATTGGGACGCGGTGCAGGACCGAGGTTTGCGATGATCTCGCGGGCGAGCGCCAGAGCATGGCGGTCATCGTCGGCCAGATAGTCGGCAACGCCTGACAAGCGCGTATGCGTATCGCCCCCGCCCAGAGTTTCGGCGTCGATTTCCTCACCTGTCGCCACCTTCACAAGTGGCGGACCCGCGAGGAAAATCGTGCCTTGCTCGCGCACGATAATGGTCTGATCACTCATCGCGGGGACATAGGCGCCGCCGGCGGTGCATGATCCCATAACAACCGCGATTTGCGCGATGCCTTTGGCGCTCATGCGGGCCTGGTTGTAAAAAATGCGACCAAAGTGGTCACGGTCAGGAAACACTTCGTCTTGGTTGTTGAGGTTCGCGCCGCCACTGTCGACGAGGTAGAGACAAGGCAGTTCGCACTCCTCGGCAATCTCTTGCGCGCGCAGGTGCTTCTTGACCGTCAGCGGGAAATAGGTGCCGCCCTTTACCGTCGCATCGTTGCACAAGATCATGCAATCCCGCCCCTCGACGCGTCCAATGCCCGCAATAGCCCCTGCTGCGGGAATCTCGTCATTGTAGTGCCCGCTGGCGGCAAAAAGACCCACTTCCAAAAAGGATGATCCGGGATCGAGTAGGCCAGCAATGCGGTCGCGCGGCAGGAGTTTGCCGCGGGCTTCGTGGCGGCTGCGTGAGGCTTGCGAACCACCTTGCATCACGCGCATGGCCTCGATTTCGATCTCAGCGTAATGGGCCTCCATTGCGGTTCGGTTCTCGGCGAACGCGGGCGATCCCGAGGCGATGCTACTGCGCAATATTGTCATTCGTCTCTCCTGTCGTGGGGGGCAAACCTCCCCCTTCTGCACGCATAGCGCGCAGGAGGGGGGCCGTCGGATTGGGTTAAGTGTCGTTTAGGACGACATCAGGCTCGGGAGCCACAAGGTCAGTTCGGGGAAGGAGAGCAGGATCAACAGGACCACAATCTCCATCGCTAGGAAGGGCAGGATGCCGCGGAAAATCTTGCCCAGTGGCACGCCCGTCTGGGCCGCCGCAACATAGGCGTTCAACCCAAGTGGTGGGGTCAAGAGTCCAATTTCCACGGTTTTGGTCACCACGATCCCGAACCACACGGCGTCGTAATCGAGTGCCATCGCGGTGGGAAACGCGAGCGGCATGGCCAGCGAAAGAATTGCGAGTTGGTCCATGAACATGCCCATGATCAACAGCGCCAGGATGATGATCGCCATGATCGATACGCGTGACATCTCGGTGTTTGCTACAAATTCCAACAATGTGTGAGTGATGCGGGTGAAGGCGAGATAGTTGGAGAAGATCGCAGAACAGGCGACAATGGCCACAATCATAACGGTCGCACGGATGGCGCGAGAGACCGAGTGATTGAACGCCGCAAAAGACAAGGTGCGTTGCAGCAAAACGATGACCAGAGATCCCATGACACCGAGCGCTGCGGCTTCTGAGGGTGACGCGATGCCGGCGTAGATCGCGCCGATCACGAGGATCATCAACGCAACCATCGGAAAGACATGGCGGCTGGATTTTACGGCAGTTTTGAGATGAAACGGATCGCCTTTTGGGGCTTGGTCAGTGGTGTGGGCGATGAGCTTGATCACCACGGCTAGCCCAAGCGCTGTTAGTATGCCGGGAATGATGCCTGCAATGAACAGTTTGCCAATTGAGGTCTCGGTAAGCACGCCGTAGACGACCAGGACGATCGAAGGCGGGACAACGACAGCCAGCGTGCCGCCCACAGACACGACGGCTGCGGCGAGACGTTGAGAATAGTTGTGATCGCGCATCTGCGGAAAGGCCGAAGAGGCCATCGCGGCGGTGGAGGCCGTCGAACTGCCGACGAGGGCGGCGAGAATGACAGAAGCTCCGACGGTGGCCATCGCAAGTCCGCCTTTAACGTGGCCGATCCATGCCTGACAGGCAATGATGGCGCGACGGGTGACATCACCGGCGGTCAAGAGTTCTGCCATCAGGATAAAAAGCGGGATGGCCACAAGAATGAAAGAGGCTGAGCTGTCGAAGAAAGTGCGCTCCAACACGGCAAACGCGGGGCGCGGGCCGAGTTGGATTGCGAGGCCGAGAAACCCAGTCAAGCCCATGGCGAATGCGATCGGCATTCGAAAGATCATGAACAAAGCCAGAAGGGCCAAAATAGCGGCAAATGTCAGCATTGGACGGTGCGAGCTCCCTGAGGACGTGGGGGGAGAGTGGTCGGCGCAACGGCCGGCCACTCGATGTGTCGTAACTGAGCCTTGCGTTACTGGGCAGTCAGGGTGCTATAGATTTCGAGCACCTCTTGCGCGTTCTCGCCGCCCATGCGGGTGACCCAATCGGTAGACACGGGCGACATGCTGGTGCGGAGTTCATCAAGCTCGGCCTCCGTAAAGCTGTAGGTGTCGATCCCTTCGGCCTTCCATTCATCAATCAGAGAGAGAACAATGTCGTCTTGCACTTGGGCCACATGGGTTGCGACCTCGGAACCGAGAGTGACCATTGTCTTTTGCACGTCCGCGTCGAGGGTGTCGAAGACCTCGGAGCGCACCACCATGATGAAGCTGTAGCCACCAAAAGAGCCGTTGGTCGAAATGTGACTTACGACTTCGTTCAGCTTGTATCCGGGCACCGACGCCAGCGGGAACAGAACCGCATCAAGGCGACCGCGTTCAACGGCAGTGTAGACCTCTGGGCCAGGGATCGAGATCCCGACAGCACCCAGATCGCGGGCCGTCATGGCCTGTGTCGCGCCGGAGGTGCGCACGTCAAGCGCATTCCAGTCGGACGTTGCGCCGAGGCGTTTTTTGGCGAGGACTTGGTACGGCGGTAGCGTAAAGCCGAAGATCGGCGTCACGCCAGCCGCCAGAACTTCGTCACGCAGGGGGCCTTCGGCGAGCATTTCCTGCAGTGCAATCGTGCCCGTTACAGCCGACCCGTAATAGCCGGGAAGGCCGATCACGGAATTCAACGGCATTGTCTCCGCGTGATAAGAGGCCCCCAACAGAGCGGCGTCAAGGATGCCGCTTTTGACGGCATCAAGCTGCGCTTTGGCCTTGGCCGCTTGTTGCGAGGGAAAGTGGTTGAAGGTGATTGCACCGTCGGTGGCTTCTTCAACTGCGGCCATCCATTTGCTTGTGCCCTCGACAGACACAATGTGGCTTGTGGATTGAAAATCCCCGAGGCTTAAGGTTTCTGCGTGGGCCGTCGTGGCGCACAGAGCCGCGACGCTTGCCAAAGTGGCGAATAGGTTTTTTGCGATAGTCATATCTGTCTCCTCCCTGAAACGATATTTTTAATCTGTTGGAACACGCACCTCTTTTGCGAAAGCGTCGTGAAAGAGGCGCAGCGCCAGAATTCCGAACCCCAGCGGGGCGACGGCATAGGCCCATCCGAGTGGCCAATCGACGACACCGAATTCCACGTCTGAGTTGACGAATGCGTGCAACGCAAAGCGTCCGGACATGTAAGTCACGGCACCGAAGAAGGCAGCCGGTAGGATCAGGCGTGTGAATCTAATCCAACGCCCGATCTGTCCGGGGAGCTCGGGGATGAAGTCGAGAGCCAAATGTCCACCATCGCGGAATACCCGCGACACGGACAGAGTGGCCAATGCGGGCATCAGATAAAGCTCTGTGAGCTCGAACTGGAACTGCACCGGATGGTTAAAAAACAACCGGAGCAGAATGTCCGCATTGATCAGCGCCACGACTGCAATAAGGCCGAGGCACCCTACAAGATGCAGGGAATCCTCGATTTTTTTTAGTATGCTTCCAAACACGTGCAACCCATCCTCCCTATGGTTGACGCGCCGGCTCCCATTAGCGTTTGGGAAGCTCGACGATGGCGGAGCCCTTGGCGGAGAGTTCCCCGTCCTGCTGCTCGGCGCGTTGCTGGATTTCGAGCAGATACTTACCATCTTCCTCGAACTTGCGGGTCACCGACCCGTTGATGAGAATCACGTCACCCTCGGGGTTGTGACGGCGAACCTCACATTTTGCCTGACGCAAGAAGCCATCATCGCCCATCCAGTTGGTAACCTGCTGGGTGAGCCACGATGTGCGTTCGGGACCGTAGTCATAGGCACCCGGAGCGCCAACTTCGAGCGCAAATTCTTCTTCCCAGTGAACGCGCTCAGGACAATCGGGGATGCCGAATTTGTTTTTGGGTCCGGCGCTGGGATGCTTTTGCTGCAACTGCCAAGCGAGCTTGTTGGCGCGGATGTAAAGACCACCCCAGCCTTGGGCGTAGGCGATGAAACCGGTTGCGGTCATCGGACCTTTGACCATCGTGGGCAGATCGTCGCCCTCGTTGATGTCATCCCAGTACCGCGTCTCGGACCCACGGACTTCCTCTTGCTCGTAGTACTTGTAGTACTCGTTGAGCTCGTCCTCGGTCCAAACCTTACGACCGTTCTCTTTGGCCGCTGTGTACTTGGTGCCGTTTTCGCGTGCTTGGTCGCGGTCGGTGCGGAAGCACCAGCTATCCGCGTCTGCGACCAGATCACCGGTCGCCGCGTCATAGAAGTCCACATGGTAGATTTGCTGGACGGCTTTGCCTGCGAAACGGGTGTCGTGCTCGATGAGGTCCTTGAGCACAGCTTCGGTACGGAACTCCATGTTGCGTGTGATTGTCTTGTGCCAGTTCCAGTTGGCCCCCGACCACATCGCGTGCACACCCGGCAGACCGCCGACATAGCCGGAGATGATGCGGTTTGTTGCGAACAAGAAGCTCGGCAGCGCAATAACGTCACCGTATTTGGTGGTCTTGGCGTATTCGGGGTCACACCACAGCGGGTTGTCATCACCAATGCCGTGGGCATAGTGGCGGATGTTGTCGCGGGTGGCTTCATAGCACCAGGGCTCGACGGTCTTTTCGATCTTTACGCCAATGCGCTTGCGAAGATCATCGAGACCCTCTTCGGTGATTTTCGGAAACTTCCGTGTCATCTCGTTCATGTTCGTTCTCCTTAAATGGTGGGAGCTTCGGCGTCACTGAGCCGAAGCGAGCTTTGCGGCCTGCTGGTCTCGCAGGATCTTGCGGTTCACCTTGCCTGCCGGTGTTTTGGGCAGTTCGGTGACGAATTCGATTTGGCGGGGGTATTCATGGCGCGCGAGTTTGGCGCGCACATGGTCCTGAATGCTCTGCGTGAGGCCTTCGGTCTCGGCCGCTTTGAGGATGATGTACGCTTTGACCACCAAGCCGCGTAGGCTGTCGGGGGCACCGATCACGCCACACTCGGAGACGGCGGGGTGGCTGAGGATCGCATCCTCGACCTCGACGGCACCGATCGTCCAACCTGCAGAGATTATGACGTCGTCTGCGCGGCCACCGTGGTAGAAATACCCGTCGACGTCGACGCGTCCGAGGTCTTTGGTCGGGAACCACTTGCCGCCCTTTTTGACCATCATCTCGCCCATCTCTTCTGGGTCACAGCGTGATCCGTCGTCGCGTTGAACTTCGACCTCGACGCCTGGAACGGCCTTGCCCATGGCGCCATCACGCACTTCGAGGTCATCGGCACCCGGATAGTTGGCGATGATCACACCGATCTCGGTGGTGCCATACATGGAACGCACTTTCGTGCCGAAGATGCGCTCCACATACGCGGCTGTTTCACTGTCGATCGGCTCGCCCGTAAAAGACAGCTTGTCGAAGCAGTATGTGTAGTCCTCTGCGACGCCAGAGTTTCGCATCATCCGATAGTGGGTGGCGGCGGCGGTAAGGTTGGTGATCTTGAACTCACTGAGCGCTCTCAACAGGCGCTCGGCGTCGAACTTGCCCGAGAACGTGCCGCTGGAGACGCCCATCGCCAACGGTGCAAGCGTCCCGTGCCAAAGGCCATGCCCCCATGCGGGCGAGGAGGGACAGAAAAAACGGTCACCGGGTCGAATGCCCGTGGCATAAAGTGCTGCCACCATCAGTGTCACGATCGAGCGGTGATTGTGGTGCACGGCGGCGGGCAGCGCGCGGGTTGTGCCGGAGGTGTATTGCAGCACGGCCAGATCGGTGCCTGCGGTCGCGCACTCGAACGTGTCGGGCAGATGACTCAGGCTGGCGAGAAAGTCCGCGTCGACGACGGTGACGTTCTTCGCGCCGCCTTCGATGGCTTCGGCCGCTTTTTCGGCATTGGTGAAAAACACTTCGGGCTGGCAATCGCCAACGCGCAGCTTGATGCCATCAGGACCGAACAAGGTGAACATCGGCACGGCGACGAAGCCTGCCTTGATCGCGCCAAAGATGGCGCAGTAGAAGCCGAGCGAGGGTTCGATCATCACGGCAACACGGTCACCTTTGTTCAAGCCGAGCGATGTGAGGTGATGAGCGATCCGTGAAGAATGCGCCGCGATTTCAGCAAAGGTAATGATCTCGTCACGTCCGTTCGAATGGGCCACCCGGATCGCCACTTTGTCTCCGTCGACGTGGCGGTCGATGCACTCATGCGCAATGTTGAACTGCTCACGGGTACCGTCAAAAAGGTCCCAAAGCGCCTCTTTGGCAAACTTCGACTGGGCGTCCGCATAGGACGTGTAATCGGTCAATCGACCCATAATCAAATTCCTCCCTTGGTGCATCGGCTCGCCCCTCCCAGGGATGCCGTGCTCGTTGACATCAAGGGTAAGGATGTGGATATGTTATTGTCAATACGCTATTATTATTGTATATAGGCAATGAAAATGGCGAACGATGAGGCTGACAATGTCTACAAATGAAGCAAAAGAAACGACCAAGCGGCAGGTGCCCGCAGTGACGCGAGCCGTTGCAATCTTAAGGTTCTTGGCGCGCGCCAGTGATCCGGTTGGGGTCAACCCGATGGCGCGGGAGTTGGGGTTGGTGCCAAGCACCTGCATGCACATCCTGCGCGTGTTGCAAGACGAGGGGCTTGTCGAATTTGATTCGCACACCAAGCGCTATTCGATTGGAATCGGCATTCTGCCGCTCGCGCGCGCCGCGCTGCAGAAGAATTCCTTTTCCGTTATGATCCAGCCGCGTTTGTCTGACTTGTCGTCTCGGTATGGGGTGACGACCATCGCAACGCAGCTTGCGGAACCGGGACAGATGGTCGTCATCGCGCTGTCGCAATCCTCGTTGCCATTCCGCCTTCAGGTGGACCTCGGCTCACGCTTTCCGCCGTTGATTTCCGCGACCGGCCGTTTGTTCGCGGCTTTCAACAACCTTGGCGAAGACCGGTTGAAGTCGGAGTTCGCGCGGTTGGTCTGGGATCACCCGCCGACATATGCGGACTGGATCGCCGAAATCGAGATGGCCAGAACGCGCGGATATGCTGTGGATGTGGGCACCTATATCTCCGGCGTCACCGTTGTCGCCGTTCCGATGTTCGACGCGCGCGGAGAAATGATCCGTTCCCTCGTCGCCATCGGCATCTCCGAGCGCGTGAGCAACGACGAAATTCCCAAGCTCGCACGCGCGTTGATCGAGACCCGTAACGACATCGAAGCAATGCAAATCACAAACGTAACATAAGAAAGGAACGATCATGAGGGAGGAGCGCAACTGGAAGCCGCTAAAGGCGGGGGCTTTCATGCAGACAATTGGGCCGATTAAGATGGCGCGTGATGCGGACGGTGGATCACTGTTTGCGCTTGAGACGACAGAGGCACACGCCAATCTTTTGGGGTTGGTTCACGGTGGGACGATCACTGCGTTGCTCGATCAGGTGATCGCAACAGTTGCGTGGAATGCCGCCGACCGCGCGCCTTGCGTTACGGTACAAATGGATACGCGTTTTGTCGGGGCATCCGAGCCCGGCACGCGTTTGGAAGCGCGGGCCGTGCTGCGTCAGAAGACCGGTTCCATGCTGTTTTTGGACGCCGAAGTGGTGGACGGCAAGCGCAGTATCGCCCTCGCCAGTGCCGTCATGAAAATCATTCGAAAGGCCATGTAAATGACCACGCAACCGACAGAGCAGTATCAAGGCCCGCTCGCGGGCGTCAAAGTACTCGATTTCTCCCGCATCTTGTCTGGTCCCTACGCGAGCATGGTGCTCGCGGATCTTGGGGCCGAAATCATCAAAGTCGAACCGATTGAGCACGGCGACGAGACCCGTAACTTCCCACCCTTTCAAGGCAGCATGAGCCACTACTACATCGCCCTGAACCGTTGCAAAAAGAGCATCGCACTTGACCTCAAATCCCCGAAGGCGTGCAAATCGCCAAAGAGCTTGCGGCTCAAAGCGACATCGTTTTGGAGAACTTTCGACCGGGCGTGATGGATCGCCTGGGCTTGGGCTATGAGCGGCTCAAGGCTGACCATGCGGCGCTGATTTATTGTTCCATTACGGGGTTCGGGAAAGAAAGCCCGCATGGCAACAAGCCCGCCTTCGACATTGTCGCTCAGGCGCTCTCAGGGGTTATGAGCGTGAACTGCGAACCCGGACAGGCACCGAACAAACTCGGCATTCCGATGGGAGATATGGCGGGGAGTATCTTTTCGCTCTTCGGCGTGTTGGCGGCTCTTCATGAGCGCAATGTCACAGGGCAAGGGCGGCATGTCGAGATCGCGATGCTCGACAGCCTCATTGCGCTTCAAGGTTACCTGTCGCAAATCTATTTCGTTACGGGTGAAAGTCCGCAGCCTGTAGGCACGCAACACCCCAGTATTGTCCCCTATGGCTCCTTCCCGACCTCGGACGGACACGTGATCGTAGCCTGTTTGGTGGAGCGCTTTTGGCATAACTTTGCGCGCTCACTCGGGCGAGAGGACCTTATCGAGGATGAGCGTTTTGCCAAATACGAGGCACGACTGGCCAACCGCGACACGTTGACGCCGATCATCCACGAACGCATGGGCCAAGACACCACGGACTATTGGTTGGCACGTTTGACCGAGTTTGATGTCCCCAATGCGCCGATTCTCTCCATTGGCGAGGCCTTGGAGCAAGACCATGTGGCGGCTCAAGGGTTGATCGAAACGGTCACGCATCCGCTGGACGGAGATATGAAAGTGGTGCGCGGTCCGATCCGGTTTGACGGCGCAGGGCCAAAGGCGGCCACGGCACCGTCGCGTCTGGGCGAGGACACGCAAGAGGTTCTGCGAGACCTATTGGGTTATTCCGAAGAGAAGATCGACGGGATGCGAGATCGCGCGGTGATTGGTGGCCGCACGTGTGAAACAGGTATAGTTGTCTAGCTGTTTAGTCCCAGATTCTGATGGTCTACTGATCTTGTGACCATCAGAAAGACGGATTATGGGACACATTCTTCACGGGAGCGCTAAGACCAAAGGAAGCGCATTCTCACCTTGAAACGCACGTCACCGACTTCATTGCAGCCGACAATGACGCACGCCGATTGAAGACGCTGCAAGGCCTCACCCCGTTCGAATACTGGTTGAGACGTGCACGAGCCTTGGCATTGGCGCGTCTGGTGAAATGTACCCCTCCGCCGGGGCAGAACTTGTCGACAGTGGATCAATCATTGCCGTATGGCGCATTGCGATGCCGGTTAGAACAGGAGCCATCCACTCTATCAGCTTTGATGCAAGCACTTAACTGCTGCTGGGGCAAAACCCGATACCGATGAGCCAAGATGCCACCAGCGCTGAGTTGACACCGAATATCCCAACCTGCTACAAAGAGTTGTGCAACGACGCACCTGACATGATCAAGCATCGCAGCTGAACATTTGTTCCGTTGCGTTTTTTTGTGTCGAATCAGCCCTCAGATGTTCAGCCTGTAAAAAAATAACAGGGAGACTATCTGAAATGAAAAAGCATCTTAAATCCAGCGTGATTGCTCTGGCGGCGGCACTGACCGCGTCCGCAGCAACAGCAGATATCAAGGTCGGCGCGATCTTCGATCTGACTGGTGGCCTGAACATCTACGGCATCTAGCAGGACAACGCCTTGGATCTTGCCGTCGAGAGCATCAACGCAAACGGAGGTCTGCTCGGTGAACAAATCGAGGTCGTCAGCTACGACTCGCAGTCTGAACTCAGCAAGTACACCCAATATGCAAATACATCAGTGTTGCGCGATGGCATTTCTGCCATGTTTGCAGGCTTGACCAGTTCGTCCCGCGAAGCGATCCGCCCGATTTTCCACAAGGCAAATATTCCTTACTTCTACTCTTCGCTCTATGAGGGCGGTGCCTGTGACCGACAGACATTCGTGACAGGATCGTCCGCGTCGCAACAGCTTGAGCCGTTGATTAAGTGGGCAATCGAACAGTATGGCCCGAATATCTACATCATGGCACCGGACTATAACTTTGGTACGATTTCTGCGCATTGGATTCACGAATATGCCGAGCAGAACGGCGGTCAGGTCGTCGGCGAAGACTTCTTGGCACTGACGGTCACAGACTACTCGCCAACAATTCAAAAAATTCAGCAGTCGCGTCCGGATTTTGTCGTGGCTCTGCCCGTTGGTGCGAACCAGACAGGGTTCTTGGAGCAGTTTGCCGCTGCCGGTCTGAAAGAGGACATCGGCGTCGTGTCGTCCAATTACGGCTCTGGCAACCAGCAGGTTGTCGTGTCACCGGCGGCCGGTGAAGGCCTGATCGCCAGCCAAGGGTATTTCATGCAAGTGGATAACCCTGCCAACGCCGAGTTCGTTGAAATGTGGATCGCGAAATATGGTGATGACACCCCCATCGTTTCCGGTGCCGTAGATGTATGGAACGCTGTCCACGTTTGGGCTGCGGCAGTTGAAAAAGCAGGCGACGCGACCCCGGAAGCGGTGATCACAGCGCTAGAAAGCGGCATTACATTTGATGCGCCAAACGGCACAGTGACGATGGAACCCGGTTCACACCACCTTCGTCAGAACATTTATATCGCGGAAGGTAATGCGGATCACGGTTTCAGCATTGTCGAAACGTTCGAGGATGCTGCGCCAAGCTATGAGAATGAGATGTGTGACCTGATCGCAAATCCTGATCTGGCCGAGCATTTCACACCGGAAACCAACTAAATCAAAATCCGCGCCCCTGCGCGGCGTGGTAGGGGGCATCCGACGTCACGCGACCGATGGTTGTGAACGCCTGAACCGTTGCGCCCTGCCCCATGCCTTCGCGCGGAGAATAGTAGACGATCCAGCCCCCCTTTTTCAGAGACTTTACGGCGATGAGCTTGTCGTGCCCAAGCTGTGCAAAACCGCCATCACGTCCGCTGCGGGCATGGTCCGCCGATGCAACACCCATCCAAAACGCCATAGCTCAACTCTCCTCAAGCGCATCTGCGCAGCGCTGCAACAAATCTCTCAACACGTCGGCCTCGTCATCCGTCAGTTTCGAGAGCATCCGCCGTTCGACCGCCTCGGCGGCAACCATGCCGGCCTGCGCCGCCGTTCGGCCTTTTTCGGTCAGTTCCGTCATGATGATCCGCCCATGCTCCGGGTGCGGCGTGCGCAGGATGAACCCGTCTCGCTCAAGGGTGACAAGCATACCCTGCATGGATTGGGGCGTCACGAAGGCTGTGCGGGCGAGGGCGGCATTCGAAATCCGAGGGTTGCCACGAATGGCAAGCAGCACCGCATTTTGCGATGCGGAGACGCCTGTCCCGCTCAATTCCGCCTCCAACCGTTGCCGAAGACGATGCTGGGTCATTTTCAGATCGTAGCCGATCCAACTCTCCCGATCCGTTGGGATCATTTTGCGCATTGACATATCAGGTTCCTGATATAAATGTAAGGAGCCTTACATTATGCCGGAGAATAAGAAATGACAATGCCAATCGGCCCATCCTTTGTCGCCCTGCAAGTTCGTGATCTCGCAGCCTCCACCGCGTTCTACAAAGACGTGTTCGGTTTTGCCGCAGGGGATCACAACCCGCCCGGTGCGGCCATCTTCGCGACCGAACCGATCGCTCTGGCCCTTCGCGAACCATTGCGGTCATTGCCTGAGACCGGCCCCTTGGGAACCGGCATGGTCTTGTGGGTCGCCTGCGACGATGCGGACGCGTTCCATGATCAGATCATCGCACGCGGCGGGAAAGTGTTAAGCCCGCTGAGTGACGGTCCGTTTGGCAGGTTCTTCGTGGCCAGCGATCCCGATGGATACGCCCTTACCTTCCACACGGCACAACGCTGAGTGCCGCCAAGCACGGCAACGCCTCCAAGACAAAAGGAAACCACCTCAAAATGGCAAACGACAACCAGCCTCGACTTTTCGTCACCGGCGCGACCAGCTGCAAAAAACCGCGTCTTTAGCCACCACTATGTCAAGGATTTGGCCGCGCAACGTTAGTAACATTGCGCAGCCAACTTTAACGGAGCGATTTGCCCTCCAACTTATGCGGATGGTGGGTCTCCAAGGGTGCGGCGGACGAACACCCGCGAGATGTCGCGGGGATCGTACTTGACGAGCAATTGCCGTTTGGTCCGCCCCAAATCGGCGCTCAACGCCGCCGACCAATAGCGCAGGCCGAACAAATGAATGCCGGTTAGCCGCAGGGTCCGCTCTTGTTCCAGCAGGAAGGTGAGCCAGAACCGCAGTCGATCCTCCGGTAGCCGGAGCGGGATGTCTCCTTCGTGTTCCCACCAGACCGCCAGTGGTGGACGACTGAGGGTGCCGTGAATCGATTGATGATAGGAACCGACGATGTCGAGCGCGATGTACCGCTCTAGCTCACGCAATGTCAGGGCCACGTGGCGCTTCGGGTCGTAGTCACCCAGATCCTGCTCATTGCTGAAGGTCGTTCCGGGCAGGAGATGCAGCCGCCCCATCTGCATGCCGATCAGTCGCTCGATATGCCCGCCGAGCCGCGGCGTGCCTGATGGCCGTCAGCCAATGGCGATTCCTGCGCCGTCACAGCCGCGTTTGAAAGCGCGGCTGCGGAAATCCGCGCCGTTGTCGACGTGAACTTTGTCAGGAAGACCGGCGACACGCCACGGCTCCACAATGTCGCGCTCTTTCAGCCAGGCGGACTTGTCGAACACAGAATGCAGCAGAAAAAATCTCAAGTTAAGGGCTCAGTCTCAAATTACGTGCCAGCGCAACATGCTGAAATCATTGAGCCCGCGGTCTCAGAATTAAGTGACAAGTTACATCAGGCCAAGACGGACCTTACCGCCGTTCGCGCTGGTGATAGGTGCAGGCGCGGTTGTCCCGATCACAGGATTTCACAGACCAACTCCACATATGGCCATCCTCATTGGTGTCGTAGAAACTGCCGGTGAACCAGATTACATGAGTTCGGTTCAGCCAGTTGTATTCGGAAAGGTTGGTGTCGAGCGCCCCTTCCCCTCCAGGCCCCCCGGTTCGATCGGCACATGGGCGAAGGTGCAGACCCAAAAGAGGGGCAGCCGTTCCTGAAGCGTTCAGCGCATCTGCCGCAAGAGATCAAGGCCATCGATTGGAAAGCACAAACCCGGCTTTGCAAGCGGTTCCGCCATCTGTCGAACACTGGCAAACCTCAGCCGCGCGAACTCGCAGGCTTCATCTGGAACATCGAACGAAAGACACCGCCTCCAGCGCCGTCACAGGCTACATCTTTGACCAACCCGTGTCAGCGGGATAGCTTATAGTGCTAGGAAACCTGAAAACGCTCATGAAAGTGTAGGATTCTGCCCCGCTGGCATCAGACCCCACATAATGCGGATGGAACGTGGCCTTTCCACTTTAATCTCTTCCGAACCAAACGTCGTAAATGCGTCCCTTATATCGCAGTGTTTATTTCAATCAGATTTGACACCCCCTGTGCTGTGGCATGCAGGTCCTTGAGTAAACTTTGCGCCCGCTCCTGAGTAAGCCGCTGGGGGATAGATGAAATTGTGACCGCCAAATAAGCCGCGCCACGTGGATTGGGCACCGGAACCGTCAGGCCTGCCACGCCAATAAAGGTCACATCGCGCGCCCAGCCGTAACCGCGCTCGCGCAGGTTTTCGACTTCTTCGCGGAAACTGTCCGGCGAGGCTTCCCCAAACAGGCTCCTGTCGCGACTGGCGCGGGTGATGATGTCTTCGGCCTCGTCTTCGGGCATGGCGGCCAATAGTGCGCGCCCAGAGTGACCAGAGACCAGATGCAGCGTTTGATTGGCAGAGACCACATGGGTGCGGATTGGATAAGCCCCTTCGCAGCGCAACAAGTAGTGAGAAAAATCCCCCGTCCGCATCGCCAAATAGACCGTATCACCACATCTATCTGCCAAACCTTGGATCAGAGGGCGCAGGCGTTCCGGATCACCCACCGGGCTGGGCGCATTGAGGCCCAGTTCATACATCACCGAGGACAGGCGGTAGCGCCGATCCTCGGTTCGCTGCACAAAATTTTCGGCGCAAAGCGTGGCCAAAATGCGATGCACGGTTGGGCGACTCAGGCGACTCCGCTGGGTCAAGTCAATCAACCGCGCCCCCCTTGGCCCGTGCCGGCCCAACTCGCGCAGAATCAAGCAGGTGCGTTCCACCACCTGACTTTTTCCCGACGTCTCTTTGATCTGCTCCATCCCTATTTTTCCCTTAACGAAGACCATTATGCGGACTTTTTTATGGATTATTTGTTAAATTTTCGCCCATTTTAGCGCTTCACTTGCAAATTCAATCTATATCCATAAGCGATAGCGCATGAACAAAGTCAACATAGTGGACAAAAATGTCCGGCAAAAAAGGAATGCGCATGTCAAAACGATTTGAAAATCAGGTCGCAGTGATCACGGGCGGAGCGCGTGGGATCGGGTTTGCGGTTGCGAAAAGGGTGCTGTCCGAAGGGGGGCAGGTGGCGATCTGGGACTTGAAGGGCGCGCAGGAGGCGGCAACCCAACTTGGCGTGGGAGCACAGGGGCTTAGTGTTGACGTCAGCAATGAAGACTCGGTCATGACAGCACAGGCAGGCACAGAAGCGGCCTTTGGCAAGGTCGATATTTTGGTCACTGCCGCGGGCATCACTGGCCCCACCCATCCAGTTCAAGGCCATGATTACAGCGCCTGGCGGCATGTCATAGACATCCATCTGGGAGGTGTTTTCCTCTGCGCCCGAGCCGTGATTGACGGCATGATCGCGCGCAATTATGGGAGGATCGTGACAGTGGCCTCAGTTGCGGGCAAGGAGGGCAATCCGAATTCGTCGAGCTACTCCGCTGCAAAGGCGGGGATCATTGGTTTTACCAAATCTCTAGGCAAGGAGCTTGCGCTGAGCGAGGTGCGGGCGAATTGTTTTGCCCCCGGCCTGATCAAAACCGCACTGATGGACCAGCTTCCACCTGAGCAGGTGCAATTCTCACTGTCGCGAATCCCGCAGGGTCGATTTGGTACGGTTGAAGAATGTGCGGCAATGATTTGCTTTATGATCAGCGCCGATTGTTCGTTCAATTCAGGCTCCGTCTTCGACATGTCTGGTGGGCGCGCGACTTATTGAGTCCAATATACGGTCTATATATATAAAATTCCCACCAAAAATTTAGAAAATATTGGTGGGAATTTTTCCATTAATAGATTGATATAAATCATATAAATTAAATTATATTTCGGGCTTTGAAAAATTTCAGCATTAAAAAAATTATAAAAAGTCCACATATCGAACTCATTGAGTTGACCAAAACCCGATAAAAACGCCACCATGTACACACGGAGGCACATCGACCCCAAACGCACAGATCAATGGGGCGGTGTGACGTGGCTTCGGCCATTGGAAACAAACGACAGTTCAGTTGGGCAAGCCGCCTCTTGCGCGGTATCCTGTTTTTATAAAAGCGGGACCAATCGACGACTGTCATCGGGAGGATACCATGAAGAAAACCAACGTCCTATTTGCATCCAGCCTTGCCTTGATGGCCGCGCAGGGCGCTTTTGCTGAGGATACATTCAAATTTGCGATGATCGATCCGTTTTCCGGTCCTGCCGCGGTGGTGAGCGAGCGGATCGAAAAGGTTCTGCGCTTTGCTGTCGATGACGTGAATGGCAAGGGGGGCCTTAATGGCCAACAGATCGAAATCCTGACATTTGACAACAAAATGTCGCCACAAGAAACCGCGATTCAGGCCGAGAAAGCCATCGACGCTGGCGCGCGTATTTTGCAAACCTCGGTTTCCTCGTCGAACACCTTTGCGCTGGTCGATTTCGTGCGCAAATACAACCGCCGCAACCCCGATAGCAAAGTCATCGTGTTTGACGGGGCCTCCCACGACCCGGCGATCACCGGCGAGAAATGCAGTTATTACAGCTTCTCTTGGGTGCTCAACGCCGAGATGAAAACCGCAGGTCTGGCCTCCTACCTGTCTGGGCGTGACGATATCACCAAAGTCTACCTGCTCAATGCCGAAGGCTCCTCAGGTCAAACCACCCGTCAGTCGATCCTCGACATGGTTGGCATGGCACGCCCAGACATTGAATGGGTCGGCGACGATACCCACCCGTTGCAGAAAATCACCGATTTCACTCCCTATATCGCCAAAATCAAGGCTTCCGGCGCGCAGGCGGTGATCACCTCCGATTGGGGCGCAGATTTGGCGCTGGAACTCAAAGCGGCAGGTGAATCCGGGCTTGAAGCCGAATGGTTCACCTATTTTTCCACCGGTCCGGGGGCTCCAACCGCGATGGCCCAATCGGGTCTGGATGGATTGGTCTACTCCGCCTTTGACGGGGATGCGGGTATCGTGAATGACGATCTGGCCGCCTATGAGGTTCAGTTCCGCGCCGCCACCAACACATCGGCCAGTGCCTTTCCCGGTGACACCTCTGCCATTCGCGCCCTCACCATGGCGGCAAAAGCGGCGGGAACCAATGAGGTGGATGATCTTGTGGCCGCACTCGAAGGGGTCGAATTCGAAACCGTCTATGGCGCGCCCGCATTTATGCGTCCCGAAGATCACCAGATCGTCACCCAAATGGCCGTGTCCAAATTTGCCCCTGTCGCTGAGGGTGGCCTTGACGAAGAAGGCACCGGCTGGGGCTGGACCAACGTGGCGTTGATCCCGGCTGACACCATCGCCTTGCCCTCCACCTGCGAGATGGACCGCCCGTAAACCTGCTACAGGCATCGTGCACCCCATGGCGACAAAGACACGCTGTCGGGGCACGATTGCCCTAAGCGGACACGGGGTTTTGGAGGAAAAAATATGCGCATAGACTATCCTTATCGCGACATCACATCTGGCCTGGGCTTTCCCGAAGGTCCTGTCGTCATGAAAGACGGCTCCGTCCTTGTCTGTGAAATCAAAAACAACTGCCTAACCAAAGTCTATCCAGACGGCACAAAAGAAGTTGTGATCACGCTCAAAGGCGCACCAAACGGGGCCGCCGTCGGCAAAGACGGCGCGCTTTATATTTGTAACAATGGCGATGGCTTTGCTTGGGGCAATCCCGGTGGCGTGACCCAGCCTGTTGGCGGCAATCCCGGTTATGACGGCGGTCGGATCGAACGGGTTGATCTTGAGACTGGAGAGGTCACTGAGCTCTACCGTGAGATCGACGGTCATGCGCTGTTGATGCCCAATGACATCGTGATTGATCGCGACGGTGGGCTTTGGTTCACCGATCACGGCACCCGCACCGAACGCTCATTTGTCCATGGCGGGCTTTATTATGGTGCGCCGGATGGCTCATTTGCCTGTGAAATTGCCTATCCAATCACAACTGCCAATGGCGTTGGCTTGTCGCCAGATCAGGCCACTGTGTATGTCGCCGACACCGAAACCGGCCGGCTCTACGCCTATGACATCATCGGGCCGGGCCAGATTGCGCCACAAAACCCGTTTGAACCGGGTGCGGCCGTTTTGGCGCAGGTGGAGGGCTTTAAGCGCTATGACAGTCTGGCCGTTGAAGAGAATGGCAACATTTGTTGTGCGGGCCTGACGCCGGGCTGCATCACGGTGATTTCGCCCGAGGGCAAAGAGGTTGAAACCGTGGCCATGCCCGATCCGTTTTCCACCAATATCGCCTTTGGCGGCCCGGAGATGAAAACTGCCTATATCACCCTGTCGGGCAGCGGGCGTTTGATCGCTATGGACTGGCCGCGCGCGGGCCTCAAACCTAATTTTTCGGGACTGTAACGGATGAGCATCGAAGTTATCACCTTTTCCCTGCTCAACGGCACGCTCTACGGCATGTTGTTGTTTTTGCTGGCCTCTGGCCTGACGTTGATCTTTTCGATGATGGGCGTTTTGAACTTTGCCCACGCCAGTTTCTTCATGGTCGGGGCCTATTTTGGCTTTGAGATTTCCAAACATGTCGGCTTTTTCCCGGCGCTGCTCTTGGCCCCAATTTGTGTGGGCCTTTTGGGCGCGCTGGTCGAACGCTACGGCCTGCGCCGGGTGCATAAATTCGGCCATTTGGGGGAGCTTCTGTTCACCTTCGGTTTGGCGTTTGTCATCGAAGAAGCAGTACAGATGATTTGGGGTCGCAGCCCGATGGATTTTCAGGTGCCGGACGCGTTGAATTTCACGGCTTTTGAGATTTTTGGCACAGGTTACCCGGCGTTTCGCCTGTTCATGTTGGTGATGTCGATCGTGATTTTTTCTGGTCTCGCGCTGTTGTTGACCCGCACCCGTGTTGGCCTGATTGTCAAAGCTTCGCTCACCCATCCCGAAATGGTATCGATGCTCGGTCATGACGTGCCTTTGGTGTTCATGTCGGTGTTTGGTGTTGGTTCCGCGTTGGCGGGGGTGGCCGGCGTGATCGGTGGCCCGATCCTGATCACCCAACCGTCCATGGCCGCAGCACTTGGGCCGATCTTGTTTGTGATCGTGGTCGTGGGTGGGCTTGGCTCTCTGACGGGGGCGTTCATCGCCTCACTTTTGGTCGGCTTTATCCAAACCTTCGCCGTCGCCATCGACCTCTCTATTGCGGATGTTTTCGCCCTAATCGGCGTCCATCAACCACCCGCCATGTTCGGCGCGTTGGTGTCTGACGTCTGGAACGTCTCCGTGTCGCAAGTCGGCCCCGTAATTCCCTATCTCCTGCTCGTCGCCATGCTGTTGTTCCGCCCAATGGGGCTGATCGGCAAGCGCTCCTGAGCGGAAAGGATCAAAACAATGACGATCAACACAGTTGAACCCACAGCGCCAGAGCGCAATTTGCGTGTCGCCGCAGCCTTCCCTTGGGCGGGGATTGCGCTGACCCTCGTGCTGTTACCCATGCTGTTCACCAGCAATTCCATGATGTCGACACTGAACTATCTTGGCACCATGGCGATTTTCGCACTCTCTTATAACGTGCTTTTGGGCCAAACCGGGCTGTTGTCTCTGGGCCATGGTACCTTCTTTGGTTTGGGCGGATTTGTCGCCACCCATGCGGTGTTGCGCTTGGCCGAGGCAGGGATGAATTTCCCGCTGCCCCTGATCCCTTTGATTGGCGGTTTAGGGGCCTTTGCCTTGGGTGTTTTCGGCGGCTGGTTGTCGTCGGGTCGCGGCGGAATGCCGTTCGCGATGATCACTCTGGGGCTGGCCGAATTGGTCTATGCCGCCGCTGCTCTGTTCCCGTCGATCTACGGTTCCGAAGAGGGCGTTTCGATGGACCGGATGGACCTTGGCGCGTCCTTTGGCATGGCTTATGGTGCCAACAGCGACATTTATGTCATCGTTGCCGTCTGGTTCCTGATCTGTGCCGCGCTGCTCTACTATTTCACTCGCACGCCACTTGGGCTGCTTACCAATGGCGTGAGAGACAATGCGGAACGCATTGAGTTTTTGGGATTTTCGGCGCGGCGCATTCGGATGTCGGCCTATGCCATCGCGGCTGGCATTGCCGGAGTCGCGGGCTCCTTGGCGGCGTTGAATTTCGAAATCATCACCGTCAATGAGCTTGGGGCTGGCACCTCCACCCTAGTGCTTTTGATGACTTATATCGGCGGCACGCGGCATTTCTTTGGCCCGGTCTTGGGCGCGATCGTGATCGGCATGATGAAGGTCTGGCTCTCGGATATCAGCCCGGCGTGGATGATGTATTTCGGCCTGTTGTTCATCTTTGTGGTGATGGTCGCCCCCGGCGGTTTGGCCGGCATTTTGGTCAATGGCATCACCTTGATGCGCTCGGGTACATTTGGCCGCCAAGCCCCACTTTTGACTGCCATCGGCGCGGTCGGAGCCGCCATGCTGTTTGGTCTGATCGTTCTGGTCGAATTGGGCTATCGTGCTGGGTTGGATGCGGCTTTGGGGCCGAAGATGTCGATCCTTGGCCTGCCAATGGACGCAAGCGCGATTTGGTCTTGGGGCCTTGGGGGCGGGGTGCTGAGCGGGGGCGCGCTTGTGTTGCGTATGCTGTTGGACCGCCTCGCGACGTTGCGCCATGCGCTTGGAACTGTTGCAAAAGGAGAGCTGGCATGAACTCCGCGTTAGAACTGCGCAAATTGCGTAAATCCTTTGGCCCGGTCGAGATCATTCGCGGCGTCAATCTGGACCTGCGCAAAGGTGAACGTCACGCCTTGATCGGGCCAAACGGGGCAGGAAAATCGACGTTGTTTCACTTGATTTCCGGGCGCATCGCGCCGACATCGGGCGAGATCTTGTTTGACGGTCATAACATCGCCGGAAAGCCGCCTGCGGAGATCGTACGGATGGGCTTGTCGCGATCGTTTCAAATCACCAATATTTTCCCGCAGATGACGGTTTTGGAAAACCTACGCTGTGCGGTGCTGTGGAAACTAGGTCATCGCTATTCGATCCTACGGCCGACCGCAGGACTACGCGATGTGGCGGAGGAATGTGATCGGCTTCTTGAGCAATTGAGCCTGACCCATCGCCGCGATGACAGCGCCGAAAGCCTGAGTTACCCGGAACAACGCGCACTGGAACTGGGTCTTGCGGTGGCCTCTGGCGCACATACGTTGTTACTTGATGAGCCGATGGCCGGGATGAGCCATTCGGAGACGGACGCGGCGCTTGAGTTGATCATGAAAGTGACCGAGGGCAAGACTTTGTTGATGGTTGAACATGACATGGGCGTGATCTTTGAGATGGCGGACCGCATTTCGGTCTTGGTCTACGGTGAGATCATCGCCACCGGTACGCCTGAGGACATCCGTGCCAACACGGCCGTGCAAGAGGCCTATTTGGGCGCAACCGAGGAGGACGCGGCATGAGCAAGCCAGAGTTGACCATCACCGCCGAAACGCTTTTGTCGGTGCACGGACTTGAGGCTTGGTATGGCAAAAGCCACATCCTGCATGGCGTCAATTTAGAGGTGAAGCGCGGCGAAATCGTTTCGCTTTTGGGCCGCAATGGTGCCGGGCGCTCGACGCTGTTGAAGGCGATCATGGGGGCAGTGACGACCAAGGGCGAGGTGGCATTTTCCGGTCTCGCTTTGGGCGGGCAAAAACCGCATAAAATCGCCCATGCCGGGATCGGCTATGTCCCCGAAAGCCGCGATGTTTTCCCGGATTTGACGGTGCGTGAGAATCTGATCCTAGGGCTTAAACCGAAAGGCGAAGGGCGGTGGTCTATGGAGGAGATTTTTGATCTTTTTCCGGTGCTGCGCACCCGTGCGGAAACCAATGCTGGATCGCTGTCGGGCGGTGAGCAACAGATGCTGACAATCTGCCGCACTCTGATTGGCGACCCGGATTTGATTATGGTCGATGAGCCGACCGAGGGCCTCGCGCCCAAAATGGTCGCCGCCGTCGGTGCGTTGTTGGAACAGATCGCCGCCAAGGGCGTGTCGATCCTGTTGGTTGAACAGAAATTGGTCATCGCTTTGGATATTTCCCACAGGCTTTACGTCATGGGCCATGGCGAAATCGTGTTTGAAGGCACGCCGCAGGGGTTGATGGACGCCCCGGACGTGCGCGCCGAATGGCTGGAGGTATGAAATGACCCGACCTGTTGCACTAGTCACCGGGGCTCGTCAGGGGCTTGGCCGTGGCATCGCTTTGGGCTTGGCCAAGGCCGGATTTGACGTGGCGGGGCTTGACCTTGTGGTCGATAAAAAGGCCGAAGCTGTGGTGAGAGAGCTTGAGGCTTTGGGCGCGAAAGCGTGGTTTGGTCCGATGGATTTGGCCGATCTTGGATGCCATGCAGGTGCGATTGACGCTGCCGAGGCCGCACTTGGCCCGGTGGATGCACTGGTGAACAATGCGGGTATCGCCTCGCGGCCTTTGACCGATCTGTTGGAGATCGGAGCGGCGGCTTTTGACATGAACCTTGGCGTGAACCTGCGCGGGACGTTCTTTTTCACCCAGGAACTGGCCAAACGCATGGTGAGCCGCAAAGTGGACAGCTACCGCTCGATCACCTTCATCACCTCGATTGCCGCAAGCCATGTCTCGACCGATCGCAGCCCGTATTGCGTTTCAAAAGCCGGGCTGTCGATGGTGGCAAAACTCTATGCCGACCGGTTGGGTACGCATGGCATTGCGGTGCATGAAATTCGCCCCGGCTTTATCCGCACCGAGATGACCGGGTCGGCGCCGGCCGACAAGATCGACGCCTATATCGACAGTGGGGCCGTGGCTCAAAGACGCTGGGGCGAGCCCCATGACATTGGCACGGTGACGGCCTCATTGGCCTCCGGCGCGCTCCCTTATGTGACAGGACAACCGATTTACGTAGACGGCGGGTTTCATATCCCGACCGCCTGACTTTAGCGGGGGTGTACCCCCAATCATTAACTTAAATCCCCCGTCTGGCGCGCCCGAGACGGTGCCAAAGCTCTGCATGTGTAGGGCTGTGGACGGGGAAGATTTGTTGAGAAGGAGAGAAGACATGCTCGACACCCAACCTTTCCGTGAAGGCGAGATCACCGTGAATGGTGTGACTGTGCGCTACCGCGTGGCCGGACCGGACAATGCCCGCGTACCGCTTGTGCTTATACATGGCACCGCCGGGTCGATTGATGGCCATTACGGCTATATTTTTCCGATGATGGCCTATCGCCAGCGGGTGATAGCGCTGGATTGGTCTGAGCCCAAGGGCGACACGCTTGAGCTGTCCGATCTGGTGGCGCAGGTGCGTGCGGTGATTGAAACTGAGGTGCCTGAGGGGACGGTGACCTTGATGGGCTATTCGCTTGGCGCGGTTGTCGCCGCGCAAGCCGCCTCTGAGATGGGCGCAAAAATCGCCAATTTAATCTTGGTCGCAGGCTGGTTGAAAACCGACGTCCACCAACAGATGCGCAACCATGTTTGGCGTGCGCTGCGCGATCAAAACAGCCCGTTGATCACGGAATATATGACCTTCTGCGCCTTTTCCCCCGCCTTCATGAACATGAAAACGCTGGACGACATGATCGCGGCGGCCGAGATGCTCAAAATGAGCCCCTTTGTTGATAAACAGATGGATCTCAACACAAGGATCGACATCACGGCCGCCTGCGAAACCATCACCGCCAAGACGCTGGTGATGGGCGGCACCTATGACATGATGGTGCCAAAACATCATTCAAAACAATTGTTTGGTGCTATTGAAGACGCGCGGTATGCCGAAATCCCCGCAGGCCATGCAGTTGTGCATGAACGCGCCGCAGAACTTTTCCACTACGTCGATCGTTTTTCCGCCAAGCCCGACGCCTATCCGGCTGGAACGATCATTCCGGCGCAAAAGCCCTAAGGAGGACCTAAAATATGACCACCAACACACCGATCCTGATCATCGGCGCGGGGTTTGCGGGCCTCGGCATGGCGATCCAATTAAAACGCACCGGCCGCGAGGATTTTGTCCTGATTGAGCGCGCCAATGATGTCGGCGGCACATGGCGCGACAACCATTATCCGGGTATCGCCTGCGACGTGCCAAGCCACCTTTATTCCTACAGCTACCTGCCCAACCCCGACTGGACGCGAGTGTTTTCGCCGGGTGGGGAGATCCAATCCTACATCCGTACCTGCGCCGAAGATGAGGGCATCCTCCCACATATCCATTTCGACACCGATATGTTGGAAAGCCGTTGGGACGCCGAGGCCAATGAATGGGTAGTTGAGACCTCCAACGGCACCTACCGGGCGAAAATCCTGATCACGGGAACGGGCCATTTGGCCGATGGGCATATGCCCAAAATTGACGGTCTCGACAGCTTCAAAGGTGAGGTCTTCCACTCCGCCGATTGGGATCATTCCGTTGATCTCAATGGCAAACGCATTGGGGTGATTGGCTCTGGCGCCTCCGCGATTCAGATCATTCCTGAGATGCAAAAATGCGCCTCTGAAATGGTCGTGTTTCAACGTTCCGCGCCCTATATGGTGCCACGGTGGGATCGCGAATACACGGCGGGCGAACGCCGGATGTGCCGCCGCGATCCCAGCGTGATCGAGGATATGCGCTCTGAAATTTTCTGGGCGGGCGAGTTCAACTTTGCCCAACGCCGCAACATACCGCGGTTTTTGGAAGAGGCCAAAACCTTGGCCGTGAGCCATCGCGAGACCCATATCAAAGACCCTGAGCTTTTGAAAAAGCTCACGCCGGATTACGAAATTGGCTGCAAACGTCTTTTGATTTCAAACACCTATTACCCGGCGATTGCCGCCGAGAACACCACACTTGAAGCTTCAGCCTTGGCGCGTGTGGACGGCACCAAAGCGATTGGCGCATCGGGTGAGGCCTATGAATTGGACGTGTTGATCTTTGCCACCGGCTTTGAAGCCGTGCGCCCGCCGTTTGCGGCGCGAATTTTTGGGGCCGAGGGCATCAGCTTGGATGCTCATTGGGACAAGGGGATGCAGGCCTATGATTCCATTGCAGTGCATGGCTATCCGAACCTGTTTATCATCAACGGTCCGAACACCGGGCTGGGGCACAATTCTGTGGTCTATATCATCGAAGCGCAGGTTGATTACATCCTCGGCGCGCTGGATCATATTGAGGCGCAAAACGTGTCAGTGATCGAGGTCAAACCCGAGGCCGAAGAGGCCTACATGGACAAAATCGACGTGATGTCTCAGGGCACGGTCTGGCTCGCGGGCGGCTGTAAATCTTGGTACGTTGATGAACGCTCGGGGCGTTTGACACTGATCTGGCCGGATTTTGCCCATAGTTTCCGGGATGAGAACGGCCGTTTCCACCCGGCAGGCTATACCACCCAATCCCTGACGGCAGCGGAGTGAGCGAGATGTTGACAGGGAAAACCATTATCATCACCGGCGTCTCTTCTGGCATCGGACAGGAAACCGCCAAGCAAGTCAAAGCCGCAGGCGCGCGCGTCATTGGTGTCGACCGCAATACGCCGACAGTTGCGCTTGATGCCTTTCATCAGGTCGATTTGACTGATGAGGCGGGGTTGGAGGCGCTGATCGAAACGCTGAAGACCGAACAGGCTGACGGGCTTGCCAATATCGCGGGCGTGCCGCCGACTGCCCCGAAAGAGGTGGTGGTGACGGTCAATCTCGTGGCGCTTAAAAAGCTGACGCTGGGGCTGGTGGACAGTCTGAAAGACGGGGCGTCTATCGTCAATCTGGCCTCTTTGGCGGGGCTTGGCTGGGAAGATGAGGTGGATAAAATCAAGGCCGCCGCCAGCCTCACCCATGCTGGCGTTCCCGGGTTTTGTGCGGCACATGACATCACCACGGACAACAGCTATTTTTTTACGAAACAAGCGCTTGTGGCTTGGACACATGAAATGCGTTGGATGTGGCGCGACCGTGGTATTCGGATGAACGCGGTCAGCCCCGGCCCGGTGGACACGCCAATTTTAGGTGACTTCCTTGAAACTCTGGGCGAACGTGCCGAAGAAGATATGCGGATCATGGACCGTCCGGGGGCGCCGACCGATATTGCTCCGGTTGTGGCGTTTTTGCTCTCCGAGGGCTCGGTTTGGTTGCGCGGTGTCAACATCGCCTGTGACGGCGGTATGCGCGCGCATATCGAGGCAACGAGCAATGGTTTGAGCTAAGGGAGAGAGAGATGACATTGAATTTTTTGATTGGGGGCGACTTTGTGGCCGCCGAGGCCGGCGCGACCTTTGATCGGCATGATCCGGTGACGGGAGAGATCGCGACCACAGCCGCAGCCGCCTCTATATCTGATGCGCTCAAAGCCGTGGCCAGCGCTCAAGCCGCCTTTGCCGAATGGTCCGCCACAGGGCCAGAAGCGCGGCGCAAGCTGTTGATGAAAGCCGCCGACATCATGGAGGCGCGCAACGCGGATTTTGTGGCCTCTATGGTTAAGGAAACCGGCGCAACCACGATCTGGGCCGGGTTCAACGCCCATTTGGCGGCGGGCATGTTGCGCGAGGCGGGTGCGATGACCACTCAAATCGGCGGCGAGGTGATCCCCGCCAACAAACCTGGCACTTTGGCGATGGCCGTGGCCAAGCCGAAAGGCGTGTGCCTTGGCATCGCACCATGGAATGCGCCGGTGATTTTAGGCACGCGGGCAGTGGCGATGGCTTTGGCTTGTGGCAATACAGTGGTGTTGAAGTCCTCCGAACTCTGCCCGCGCACCCATCGGTTGATCGGCGAATGTTTGAATGAGGCGGGCCTGCCAAAAGGGGCGATCAACGTGATCTCCAACGCGCCTGCGGACGCCGCCGCTGTGGTCAAAGCGCTGATCGAAGCCCCCGAAGTGCGTCATGTAAACTTCACTGGCTCCACCGGCGTGGGCCGGATCATCGGGCGTTTGGCGGGGGAAAACCTCAAACCGGCGTTGTTGGAACTCGGTGGCAAAGCGCCTTTGGTGATCTTGGAGGACGCCGATTTGGAGGGCGCGGTGAACGCCGCGATTTTTGGCTCTTTTATGAACCAAGGTCAGATTTGTATGTCGACCGAACGTATCATCGTGGTCGACGCCATGGCCGACGCCTTTGTCGAGGCTTTGGCCAAACGGGCGGCGGCGCTACCCCATGGCGATCCACGCGGCAAGGTGGTTTTGGGATCATTGGTGACAGAGGCCTCCGCCGAAAAAATGGACGCGTTGATTGCGGATGCGACGGCCAAGGGCGCAACCCTTGTTGCGGGCGGCACGCGCACAGGCGCGATCCATTCCGCGACGCTTTTGGATGGCGTCACCCCGGACATGCGCATCTATGCCGAGGAAAGCTTTGGCCCGGTGAAATCCATCATCCGCGTGCGCGACACCGACGAGGCGGTGCGCGTGGCCAATGACACCGAATATGGCCTGTCGGCGGCAGTGTTTTCCCAAGACATCACGCGCGCTTTTGAAGTTGCCAACCGAATTGAGAGCGGCATTTGCCACATCAACGGGCCGACGGTTTCGGATGAGCCACAAATGCCGTTTGGCGGGGTCAAGGCTTCGGGCTATGGCAGGTTTGGTGGCAAGGCTGGGATTGCCGAGTTCACCGATCTGCGTTGGATTACGGTGGAGAATCCAAAACAACATTATCCGTTTTAGACCTTGTTGCCTCTACGTTGGCTCCCCGCTGATATAGAGGCAGCTTGCACGCTGTGGGGTATGATCAATTGAGCACAAAGACCATATCCACGAGACTGCCACAGTGTTCTAAGGCGCTTTATCTCATCTCCTGCATGCTTTGAAAGCTCCCGCACAGCTTAAGAAGCGGACTTAGTTTTGTGCGTGAAAGCGAATGATCGGCTTGATCGTCGCCCCAGATTTACTGTCGACCAAAGCCTGTTCCAATTGATCCATTTCGTAAAACTGGCACATCTTATCAAAGGGAAATCGCCCCTCCATGTAAAGATCGACAAGTTTTGTGATAAACGTCTGTGCGTCATGACTTTCGCCTTCGATGATGCCTTTGACACTACGCCCGGCCAAGAGAAAGGTCGGATTGATTGGCACTTCAAGCGCCGGATCAACGCCCGCAAGCCAGCCGCAGGTTCCACGCGGAGCCGTGGCGGCCAGCGCCTGTTGCATGACAGTGGGAACGCCGCTTGTGTCCAGCGAGCGTAACACACCGCCCTCGGTCACACTTTGAATAAAGGCGACGGGATCTTCTGTGCGGCTATTGAATACATGGGTTGCGCCAAAATCGCGGGCCATCTCAAGCCGCTCCTCGGAAATGTCGACCGCAATGATCGTGGGCGCGCCCGCCACATGCGCCGCCATGACGGCACTCAACCCCACGGCTCCTGCCCCAAAGACGGCAAAATCCGTTTGTTTCGTCACCCCCAGCGCATTGAATACTGCCCCCGCCCCGGTTTGAATGCCGCAAGCGAGTGGGCCGAGCACATCCAGCGGCGCGTCTTTACGGACCTTGATCACATTGCGATCATAACACAGCGCATAGGTGGCCAGAGAGGATTGGCCAAAGAAACTACCATGGACCACGGCGTCTTGAGCGTCAAAAAGTGTGCTGCTGCCATCAGGTCGATCGCCGAGGAAACACCGCTCCACCGCGTGATGACAATAGGTGTGATCGTGATCCCGGCAGGCCCGGCAGTCGTCGCAATAATCATAGGTCATCACCACATGATCACCGGGTGCGACCTTGGTGACCGCCGAACCGACCGCCTCGACAATGCCTGCGCCCTCGTGGCCCGGCACCATCGGCAGCCGCGCGGGCAAAAGCTGGTTGATCGCGGACAGATCGGTGTGACAGATCCCGGTGGCGACGACGCGCACAAGGATTTCATTGGGGCGAGGGACGTCGAGTGTCAGGGTCTCGTAGCTGAGCTTGCCTGGATCGCGGGCGATGGCGGCTTGGATTTTCATGTCAAGTCTCCGGTTTTCGGATCATGGGTGAGCGGGATCAGATCGCGGCCCAATTTGCGCCGTGCCAACCCCCAGACGCCTTTCGGCGCGAAAAGCACAACGAGGATCGAGATCGTGCCGAGCGTGATGAGATAGAGTGTGCCGTAATCCTGAAGCAGTTCGCGCAGCAGGAAAAAGATCAGCGTTCCGATGATCGGCCCTTCGAGGCTCCCCAGCCCGCCAATCACGACGATGAACAACACATAGATGGTCCAATCGAGCATCGAAAACGAGGCAATGTGGGAAATCCGCCCCTTTTGTAACGTGATGAGCACACCAACGAGACCAACCATCGGAGCCGCGAGGATAAAGCTCGCCGCGCGCACAAGGCGGGTGTTCACTCCCGCAACGGCGGCACCCTCTTCGCTGTCACGCAACGCGGCAAGGCCAAGGCCGATCCGCGAGCGCATTAAGCCCCAAATCAAACCAAAAGCCAGAACCGCCATGACCAAGACGAGAATGTAGATCGTCGAAAGCCGTTCCGGCGCGCGCGCCCCCAAACTGCGCAACAGGCTCGTCGGGAGGCTTGCACCCGACCCGCCACCAAAGCCCGGAAGGCGGCTTGCAATCAGCATCAAAGTTTCGGCAACGACCCAGCTCCCGACCGCAAGATACGCGGTGCGCAGCCGATAAAGCATGGCGTAGACCGCAACACCAAACACCAAGGTCACCGCCATTGCGGCGGGCAAAGCCACGGCCATGTGCCATCCTGCCAGCATGGCAAAGCCATAAAAAGCATAAGCCCCGATCCCAACAAAAGCATGTTGGCCGATCACCATCACGTTGCCATATCCAGCAACAAGGTTCCACAGCATCGCCAAGGTCAGCATGGTCAGCGCCTGTGTCAAAAGTACAAGCATCGCCGGAGAAAAAAGGACGGGTGCGGCACAGAGGCCAATCAACCCGAGAGCCAATGCGATACGGCCGAAAAGAACGAGTCCGGTTGTCATGGTGTCACCTTACGTCTTCGGGAAAAGGCCCTGAGGGCGGGCGAGGAAAAGGATGAGAAAGACGATGTGACCGGCAAGCACCTGGTAGGCACTGTCGACCATACCGCCGAAAGTTTGCGCCAAGGCGATGATGATCCCGCCAACGAGTACGCCCCAGAAACTGCCGAGCCCGGCCAACACGACGACCTCGAAGGCGATCAAAAGGCGGCTTGACCCAGAGGAGGGATCAAAGTTGGTCCAGATCGACATCAAACCGCCAGAGACCGCTTCGGTGATCCCGACCAGCGCCATGGCCGTGGCCATCAGCCCCGCAACTTTGAGACCAACAAGACGCGCCGCTTCGGGCGCATCCGCGATAGCGCGGATTTTGACACCCAGCCCGGTGCGATACAAAAGCTGTTCAAGCCCCGCGATCAACACGCAGGCCGTGGCAAAAATGATCAGGGGGAGAATCCCGACATTGATATTGCCGAAGAGATGCAGTGAGGCGAGTTCAATGCCACCCGCCGTCACCTTGCGCGTGTCGGCGCCATAAATCCCCAAAAGCCCGTTTTGCAGGATAACCGACAGCCCAAAAGTGATCAGGATGATCTGTAGCTCGTTCTGACTGGCCGCGCGTTGAAACAGCCCATATTGCAAAAGCCACCCCATCCCCGCTCCGATCGGGATCAAAAGCGCAAAGGCAATCGGCGCAGGCAAGCCGAGACTCTCGGTCAGTGTCAGCATCAAAAACGACATAGCCACGATGAGGTCGCCATGGGCGACGTTGATGAATTTCAAAACACCAACAGAAATCGCTAGGCCGAGGGCGAAAATAGCGTAAAGACCGCCCAAGAGGCTGGCCTGAATGATCTGGTCGAGAAGGCCTGTCATATCAGTCTCCGAAATAGCTGGCGGCGATTTGTGCGCGGGTGACATCGGCCGGACGCCCAGCCAGAGAAATGCGGCCTTCGAGCATACAGACAAAATGATCTGCCATCGCGAGAGCGCGGGAGATGTCCTGTTCGACAAGGATCATGCTCAACCCGCGATCCCGAATGCGGGGCAAAACCTCGTAAATATCGCCGATGATCTTTGGCGATAATCCAAGGCTGATTTCATCGAACAACACCAAACGGGGATTCATCATCAGGGCGCGACCGATGGCAACCATCTGTTGCTGACCACCGGAAAGTTGCCGGGCGAACTGTTTGCGCCGCTCTAAGAGCACGGGGAAAATCGCGTAGACATCCTTGAGACCAATCGGCCCGGGACGCCCCGTATAGACCCCGATCATTAGGTTTTCTTCGACCGTCAAATTGGGAAACAGGCGACGTCCTTCTGGCACCAAGGCAATACCGGAGGCGATCCGGTCGGGGGTCGAACATTTTGACATATCCTCTCCGTCAAAACGCATCTCGCCGGTGATGCGCGGCACCTGTCCGATGATCGCGCGCAGGGTCGAACTTTTACCCGCCCCATTCGCCCCGATCAGCGACACGATTTCGCCCTCCTGACAGGTGATGTTGATGCCATGCACCGAATGAAACGCACCGTAAAATACGTTCAAATCACGCAATTCCAAAAGAGCGCTCATGCCTCCACTCCCAAATAGAGGTTGCGCACCTTTGTGTCGGCCATGACCTCTTCGGGCGTGCCGTTTGCGATCAACGTCCCTTCGGCCAAAACCACCAGACGGGTCGCCACGCGGATCAACGCATGAACGATATGTTCAATCCAGACGATGGTGACGCCCTCGGCTTTGATCGTGTCGAGAATATCCAAAAGCGCGCCGCACTCGCTGTCGGTCAACCCGCCTGCAATCTCATCGAGCAGCAAAAGATCGGGATTTGTCCCAAGCGCCTTGGCCAGTTCGAGCCTTTTGAGATCCAGAAGCGGCAGATCCCCCGCCGGGACGCGCGCCCGATGAGACAGGTGGCACAGATCGAGAATGCGATTGACCTCAGGGCGGGCCGCCGCAACGCTTTGCCGCCTGACCTGTGTCGCACTGACCAGCACATTTTCGAACACGGTCAGATGCCCGAAAGGATGCGGCACCTGAAAGGTCCGGCCAATGCCGTCCCGCACGCGAGTCCATGGGTTGGCCTTGGTGATGTCCACTCCTTTCAGCCGTATGATCCCATTCGTCGGAGGCAAATTGCCGGAAATGAGGTTGAACAGGGTGCTTTTTCCGGCCCCGTTGGGACCGAGAATACCTAACACTTCGCCACGCGCCACCGACAGGTCGACCCCGTCGATGACCTTGAGCGCGCCGAAATGTTTCTTGAGATGAGAAACTTCGAGCATGTCGAATATGGTCCTGTGCGATCAGTTGTAGGGGATCGGGAACGGCGCACGCGAAACGGGCACGGTGGGATGAAAACTGTTTTCAACCACGGCCATGTCATAGGGGAACTGATAGTCCTCCGGCGCGTTGACCCATTGCACTGATACAAGGCCAAGTTTGGCACTGTTGGGCACTGGTCCGTTTGAAAAGTCGATCAGGCCACAGATCGTGTCGAGTTTGGTCGCAGCCAAAGCGTCACGCACGCTGTCAGGGTCATCGAGGTCCGTTGCACGACGCAACGTATTGATAAGCACCTCGAACATCGCATGGCGCGACCCCACACCTGCGGTCCATTGCCGTCCAGTCTCCAGCTCATAGCGGCGTGCGGTGTCAAAGGCGCTGGTGCCATCAAGAGACGAGATATAGGGGAAATCCGGGGTCCACCAGATCGGCACGGACACCCCTACGGCCTTTTCACCCAAAGGCTGAACAGAGGCCGGATATTCCGAGGATTTGCCAGCAATCACCGCTTTTGGCTGAAACCCCTGCTGGGCGCATTGGGTCCAGAACAGTGTGAAATCCGGCGGCGGCATGATGCCTTGGACGATGTCGACACCGCTGTCACGGAATTTTGCAATCTGGGTCGAGAAACTTGAGGTCGGAAGATCGAATCGCCCCGGATCAACGATGGAATACCCTTTGGCCCCAAAGCCATCTGTGAAAGCTTGCGACAGCACAACGCCATCGGCATCGTTCGGCCAAAGCCCCCCTACCGTGCCCCCTGGCGCGATCTTGTCCATAAAGGCCAACATGGCCCCGGCATAGGTCGCCACATCGAAAAACGCGCAATAGGTATAGTCAAACCCGACCGCCGGATCGCCGTTGCGGCCAAAGAACCACGGCTCAATAGGCAGATCGGAGGCAAGGCACGGCACGCCGTTCAACTCGCATTGATCAGAAGCCGGGTTGGCATTTTCGGGTCCGCCATAGCACAGCACCACATCGACGCCTTCGGACAGGATCAAATCCTGTGTAACCTCGGCGGCGCGGTTGGGGTTTGACTGGGTGTCGCGTTCCACGATCTCAAGCGGGTATGTCACGCCGCCATTTTCGATCACACCACCCGTTGCCGCCAGAATGCGGGACATCACGAATTCGGTGGGTTCCGCAAAAGCGGCCATCGGGCCGGTCTTGGGTGAGACAACACCGATTTTAAGGGGTCGCCCGGCGGCAAAGGCCGGACGGGTGGAAAAGCCGGTAAGCGTTCCGGCGACAGCGCATGCGCCGCCAAGCAGCGCTGCGCGCCGCGTGGGTCTAAATGTCATGGTAATCCTCCCAAAACGACTCGTTTTAAGTTTTGTGCATTTCAGAGTCGCACTGTTAGGATTTGCAAAAAATAATTTATTAGTCAAACATAAAATACCAAATTTATCGAAATACGATAATATTGATAAATTATAGTTTTGATTTTTGGCGCATACGCCGAGACTAGGGGATGTGAGCGTCTGGCACAGAAAGCTCTGCCATAAAGCCTTCGATCATCCGTGCGGTAGAAGAAAGGGCAGCGTAAATGTGGGGACGAATTTCAGTGGTGAGGTTGTGTTGCTCAATGATGACGGACAGCGAGGCATTGATGCCCAAATCCGTGCTGCGCACCGGCGCCGCAATTCCAACCAACCCGGTATCAACCTGTCCATGGGTCTCGCTGATGCCGATTTTACGGATGCCGGTGAATTCTGCGTAAAGCGTATCGGCATCTTTGGGCGCGTCAGACGCCTCAGACACCAGCTTCATGATCTGACGTTTTGGCAAAGTCGAGAGCACGGCCATCGAAGTCGCGCCGCGCAGCAATGGCATGGGACGTCCGAGTTCATAACTGGTGGCAAAGGTCGCGGTGTTGGCGCGCTCTTCCGCGACGCACATCACAGTTTTGCCATACAGGCGGGCCAAAATTGTGGTGCAAGGACAGGGGATCTGCCCCAGTAGAGGCCGCAGAAATTTTGCACCCGACAGCACCAAAGGGTCAGTCAGCCGGAGCCGGCGATAATACTCAACGAAAAACGGGCCAAGCCGGTATTGCGATTCAACCGTACTCTCCAAAAAATCCGCCGCAACCATCTCCCGGATCAGCCGATAAAGCGTGCTGGCAGAGGTCTCCAGCGCCTCCGAAATTTCCGCGACGGTCCAAGCCGGATGCACCTCGTCGAACAAGGCAAGAATCCGTGTATAACGCGTAATTCCCATCATCTTTCTGACCGTCCTGTCTGCACTCTTCTGTAGCTTTGATTTTTTCTTTTATCGGGAGAATGAGGAAACAAATAGTCCGTAAATCCCGAATTTTAAGATTCGGTATCTTTTGTGCATGGCCAGAACTTGACTCTAGCTATGCACCGCACATTCTACGGAAAAACTTTCATAAATTACTTATTTTATCGTTATTTGATAAAATACAAAAAAGTAACTTGCCATTTTGCTTCAAATAAACAATAAATTATAAAATACAAACGGGAGGACATAATGTCGCACAATGCTGTTCAGGCGGGAGCTTATTTGCACCACGTCGCCTTCGAGAGTTCCGATCCGGAGCGTCTCGCCAATTTTTACGCCGCCAATATGGACATGGGTGTCGAAAAGATTTCTGACACCGAGTTCCGTTGCTCCGGCCCGATGCGCCGTTTTGTAGCGGTGAAAGGCGAAGACAAAAAACTTGCCTACGCAGGGCTGGCCTATCGCAACGCCGAGGTGCTTGCCGCACAGCGGACGCAGGCCGAAGCGAACGGGGTTGAAATCCTCGACAACGTATCTCCCTATTTCGAGGACGGTGCATTTGCCGTGCGTGACAATGACGGGCATATGATCTGTTTCGGGATCGCGACGCACCGCACCACCGCCTATCTGCCGGAACGCGAAGGCATCCATGCCCCGACCCAACACTTGACCTTTGCCACCCAGAACCTTGAAGGGTTCAAAGAGTTTTATGTCGATAAGCTCGGTTTTTTCCTCTCAGATCGGGTGCTGCATGAAAATGGCGATCTGGCCACTGTCTTCACCACAACGAACCACGAGCACCATACCATCGCCTGTTTCAAATCTGATCGCACGGGCGTGGATCACCATTCTTATGAGGCCGCCACTTTTGAGAATATCAAAAAGTTTTGCGACCGTTTCGCCGCCAATGATGTGCTTTTGACCTGGGGGCCGGGGCGTCACGGGCCGGGCAACAACCTGTTCGTGTTCTACACCGATCCGGATGGCAACTGGATCGAAATTTCCGGCGAATTGGAAACCATCTACGACCGCGAGGTGATCGACTGGCCACAAGACCCGCGCACACTTAACAAATGGGGCCGCGCCATTTTGCGCTCGTGATCGGAGAGATAGAATGAAATTCATTAGCTTTACCCGTCTGGGCGAAAGCGGCGTGGGTGCCGTGGTTCCGGGTGGCATCGTTGATCTCGCGGGCAAACTCAGCCCCGAGATCAAAAGTCTCAAGGCGCTGATCGCGGCCGATCTCATGGACGCGGCAGCCGCCTATGTGGAGGGGCGTGCGCCGGACTTTGTCCTTTCGGATGTTACGCTTTTGCCCGTGCTGCCCGATGCCGGAAAAATCCTCTGCGTCGGTCTCAACTACGAAACCCATCGGGCGGAAACCAAACGGCCTGACGCTAAATATCCGACCATGTTCACGCGCTATGCCGACAGTCAGATCGCTCATGGCGCGCCGATGATCATGCCGACCGTGTCCGACAAGCTCGATTACGAAGGCGAGATGGCGGTGATCATCGGCCGCGGCGGGCGCAATATCTCCGAGGAGAACGCGCTGTCCCATGTGGCAGGCTATGCCTGTTACAATGATGGCACCATCCGCGACTGGCAACGTCACACGCATCAGTTCGGTCCGGGTAAGACCTTCCCCGGCACCGGCGGTTTCGGCCCCTATATGGTGAGCGCGGATGAGGTCGGCGATTACACCAAGCTGCCGATCCAGACGCGTCTGAATGGCGAAGTGATGCAGCAGGCCACTCTGTCCGATCTGATTTTCCCGGTTGAGCGTCTCATCGCCTATATCTCCACCTACACGCCGCTGTCGGCGGGGGATGTCATCTTGACCGGTACGCCAGGCGGGGTCGGCGACCGCCGCGAGCCGCAGCTCTACATGAAGCCCGGCGACGTGGTTGAGATCGAGATCGGCATGCTCGGCACGCTCATCAACCCGATCGCGGCAGAAAGTGTGCTTTGAGATGACGAGCACATCGCTGGACACCGATATTCTCGTCATCGGGGCAGGCCCCACTGGGCTTTTGCTGACCAATCTTTTGGGCGAAATGGGGATGAGTACGATTCTCATCGAGCGCAACGAGACAACCGTAGAGGAGCCGCGCGCGGTGTCCATCGACGACGAGTCCATGCGGGCCTTGCAAGCCGCAGGTCTTGCCACCGAGGTCGCCGCCATCACGGCGAAGGGCTATGGCTCACTGTATCGCGGTCCTTCGGGTCGGCAATTTGCAGCAGTCAAACCTTTCATCAAAGAATACGGGTTCGACAAACGCAACGCCTTTGAACAACCTGAATTTGAAGCCACCCTGCGCAGGGCCTTAGACCGTCATCCGTCCGTCGATGCCCGGTTTGGTGTGGCCCTGACCGACTTTGAGCAGAGTGCGGATCACGTCGCGGCAACGGTAACGGAGGCTGGCGGAACACGGGTGATCCGCGCCCGCTATATGGTCGCCGCCGATGGCGGCCGCTCGCATGTCCGCAAGGCACTTGGCATTCAAATGGAAGGCTCCACCTTCGCGGAACCTTGGCTCATCGTCGATCTGGAAACCACAAAAAGCCGCTGTTTCCATACCGAAGTCTTCTGCGCGCCCCGGCGGTCGGCCATCACCCTGCCCGGCCCGCGTGGCATTCGCCGGTATGAGTTCAAACTCAATCCCGGTGAAACGGCGGAAGAGGCAGAACGCACGCCATTTGCCCGCAAACTTCTGTCAGAAACGGGACCAGACCGCGACGAACCGATCCGTCGTCAAAAGGTCTATACGTTCCATGCGCGTATCGCCGAACATTGGCGGGCCGGACGGGTTTTTTTGGCAGGGGACGCCGCTCATTTGACCCCGCCTTTCGCGGGTCAAGGCATGAACAGCGGCTTGCGCGATGCACATAATCTGGCATGGAAACTGGCTGAAGCGTTGAACATGAAAGACCCTGAGCCATTGCTCGACAGCTACCAGACGGAGCGCAAGCCACACGCTTGGTCGATGATCGAACTGGCGCTTAAGATGGGCAAAATCATGATGCCCGACTCTGTGCTGCGCGGTGTTGCGATCCGCACGGGATTTCGCCTTTTGGGCCTTTACGGTCCGGCGCGCGACTATGTTGCACAGATGAAATACAAACCCAAACCGAAGTTCTCGGACGGGTTGATCCGCCCGGTTGCAACCGGTGCTGGTGCCGGGGCTGTGGGCCGTATGATCCCGCAACCCTTGGTCAGTACGCTCAATCGTGAGGAGCAATTGCTGGACACCAGTCTGCCGGATCGGCCTGTTGTGTTGATCTTTGACGAAACGCCGGATTTGGCCATGGATGCAGCCCTCCTTGCGCGGCTGCGCAACGCTGGGGCCGAGGTCATCGGTCTCACACCGGAATGGATGAACCCGGTGGCGGCCTCATTCCCAATCCTGCGCGATCAAAGTCGCTTTTTCTCGCAACCTCCATTCCGTGATTGTCTCGGGCATGGGCTTTTGTTGCGTCGAGACCGCTATGTGGCGGCGATTGAGCCCATCGGACAGATCGCAAGCCTTTTGCCGATGATTGCACGTTTGACGACCCCGCTCGACACAGCGGATCACCAGTCTGTCGCGACAGAAGAGGAGCTGCGCGCAACGGCCATCTAAAACACCATAAGGGAGGAAAAAATGAAACGCACACACCGACTGATTGCGCCCGCACTGGCGCTGTGTCTTGCTCTTGGAGCAGGCGCGGCGACCGAAGCCAGAGAGCTGAAGCTCTCGACGCCCACCCCCGAACCGCACATCATGACCAAATCCGGCCGGCATATGGCAGAGGCCTTTGCCACCGTTGGGGCGGATGACACGATTGAGGTTTTCCCGGCCAACAAACTGGGCGATGTACCGACCGTGTTATCCTTGCTGCAAAGCGGCGCGATCGAATTTGCGATCATCCCGGTCGGCGATCTCGCCAATCGCGATCCCTCGTTTCTTGCGTGGTTCCTACCCTATCAATTTGCCACGCTCGAAGAGGCCGGACAGGCGGCCAAAAGCGCCCCGGCGCAAGAGATGCTCGCCCGTCTGGACGCTCAGGGGATCAAAGGGCTGGGCTATGTCTTTCCCGGCCAACGCCATCTTTTGTCTACCCGGCCCATCACCTCGGTCGCGGAAATGTCCGGGCTAAAAGTGCGCGCCTTTCCAAATGATATTTTCAACGCTTGGTGGCGTGAACTTGGTGCGGCCCCCACGGCTCTGCCCCTGCCCGAAATCATGCCCTCTCTGGTCACCGGCGTCATCGACGCGGTCGATGTGGATATCGACATCGTCATGGGGCTTCAGATGCAAAAACAAGCGCCCCACCTTGTGTTAACCAACCACATGGCGTTCCCGGCGGCCATCCTCGCCTCCGGGCGGTGGTGGAACAGCCTAAGCCCAGAGGAACAGGCGCAGGTATCCAAGATCGTGTCCCAAACCCAAGACTGGGCAATTGCGACCCAGACCACGGGAGAGGCCGCGATTTTGGCAAAACTGGCCGCAGATGGGACGGACATCACAACACTCGACGATCTGATTTTGGCCGAGGCTGGTGAAAAAGTCCGTGACGCCTTTCTTGACCGCGATCCTTTGATCCGTCGTTTTTATGAGGCCAATCAGAACTGAGTGCTAAGGCCCCGGACACAGCGTTCTGGGGCCCCGCTCTCGTTCAGGAGATTTCCATGACATTTCTCAAACTGTTGGATCGTTTTTTGGTGCGTCTTGAAGGGGCCGTCGCTGTGCTTGCCATGACAGGTGTGGCGGCGATCCTCATCGCACAGGTGATCTTTCGATACCTGCTTCAGTCGCCGCTTTTCTTTGCCGAAGAACTGGCCCTCGTTCTGATGATCGTCGCCACCTTTACAGGCTTTAGCCTTATGGTCGCGGAAGGTCGTTTGATCACCATTGATCTGTTCGGCGGTCGCGTTAGCCCGCGCACCCACGTCCGTATTGCATGGGCTATGCGCGGTGTTGTGCTTGTGCTGGCCGCCGCGCTTGCGGTGTTTGCGATCCGCTATCTCGCGGTGCCGTGGGTTTGGATCGAACGATCTGCCACGCTGGGTCTGCCGCGGGCGCTGCTCTATGCCATCGTGACAACGGAATTGTGGTTTCTGGTTTTTCACCAGCTTGTTCAGCTTTTGCAAACCTGGCCGGGGCGCACCCCCGAACCACAGGAGGGCACAGCATGATCACGCTCGCGGCCTTTTTTATCTTTTTGTGTCTTGGGCTCCCCATCGTCTTTCTATTGCTGATGGCGGCCATTGTCTTTGCCTGGTCCAACGATGCCTCGATCCTGTTCGACAGTTTCCTTGTGCAATCGGTGAAAGGCGTGGAAGCCAACGGGTTTTTGGCCATCCCGCTCTACATGCTTGTGGGCGAGATCATGAACCGGGGCGGTATCACCGAACGGCTGATCCGCTCTTCCATGCGCCTTGTCGGACGGATGCGGGGCGGCTTGGCCTTTGTGAATGTTCTGACCAACGCCTTCGCTGCCGCCATCCTCGGCTCGGCCACGGCACAGATCGCGATCATGTCGCGTTCTATCGTGCCGGAAATGGAACGTCAGGGGTACAAACGCCCCTTTGCCACCGGGCTGACCGTGGCCACGGGGCTTTTGGGTCCGATCATCCCGCCCTCGATGTTGATGATCATCTATGGCGTTTTGGCCTATCAATCGGTGGCCGCCCTGTTCATCGCTGGGCTGATCCCCGGGTTGCTTTTGATGTCCGCGTTTTTCGTCACCGTTTGGCTGTCGAAATCGCATTTGCCCGAGGTGGACGAAAGTCGTCTTCCCGGTGGCACTTGGCGCGAGATCATGGCGGATGCTTTGCCCGGCCTCATCCCGCTCACGATCATTTCGGGCGTGGTCTCCGGCGCGATGACCCCGACCGAAGCCGGGGCTTTGGCCGCCGTGGTGGCTTTCGTTTTGGCGGCTTTTGTCTATCGCCGCCTCGGGATCAAAGATTTCGTTCCGGTCATGAAAAGTGTCGTCCTGTCTTCGGCCTCAATCATCATGTTGATCGGGTTTGCCACGCTTTTGGGCTGGACCTTGGCCTATGAGGCCGTGCCCGACATGTTGGCTCAGGGCATCGCATCGGTTGCCATTGGCCCCGTGAGCTTTCTCGTGCTGGTGTGCGTGGCTGTGTTCGTTCTCGGCATGTTCCTCGATGGCATCGGCGTGTTGATCGTGACTGTGCCGGTGCTTTTGCCGATTGCGACGCAATTCGGCGTCGATCCTGTGCATTTCGGGGTGGTCTTGGCCATATCAACCTTGACCGGGCTCGTCTCTCCGCCCGTTGGACCGGGACTTTACATCGCGATGGAGGCGACAGGACTGAAAATGATGGAGGTCTTCCGCGGGGCTTTGCCCTTTCTCGGCGCCTTCGTCCTTGTGTTGATCGTCATCATTTTGCTCCCCGCCCTCTCCGTTTGGCTGCCTGCGGCGGTCGGTTTATAATCACATAACCCATCACATCCAAGGGAACGGGCATGATGGCTCCTGCGAAAGGGCAGAGAAAAACATGGAAACGCATATGACATTGCCAGCTTATGACGGTTTTACCGGGCAATACATCAATGGCCAGTGGGTCTCCGGCACGGCCGGGCGCGTGCTTGAGGACCGCAACCCCTATGACAATACGCTGTTGACCGAAATTGCCATGGCCGGGTGTGACGATCTTGATCGCGCCTATGAGGCGGCGCGAATTGCGCAGCGCGACTGGGCCATGACTCTGCCGAAAGAGCGGGCCGGGATTTTTCATCGGGCTCTGAGGCTTCTCGACCAGCGCCGCGAAGAAATCATTTCCTGGGTCATTCGCGAATCCGGCTCAACCCGGATGAAAGCCACCGCTGAATTCGAGGCGATCCATGCGGGCATGGCAGAGGCGGCAAGCCTGCCTTACCTGATGCACGGATTGATCATGCCGGTTGACCGCCCCGGCAAAGAGGCGCGGGTGTACCGCAAACCTGTCGGCGTGATCGGGGTGATCAGCCCGTGGAATTTCCCGCTGCATCTGTCGAACCGCTCGGTGGCCCCCGCCATCGCGCTTGGCAATGCCGTTGTGCTCAAACCCGCAAGTGACACGCCGGTGACAGGTGGGCTTTTGTTGGCGAAGATTTACGAAGAGGCTGGCCTGCCCGCGGGTGTGCTCAACGTGGTGATTGGCGCGGGCTCCGAGATCGGTGACGCATTCTGCGCCCATCCGGTGCCGCGCATTATAAGTTTCACCGGCTCCACCGAAGTCGGCCAACGGATCGCCCGTGTCGCCGCCGGGTCGACCCGGCTCAAAAAACTCGGGCTGGAATTGGGCGGCAACGCGCCTCTTGTGATCCTTGACGATGCCGATCTTGGCATGGCGGTCGAGGCCGCTTTGGTCGGGCGGTTCCTGCATTGTGGGCAAATCTGTATGAGCACCAACCGGATCATTGTCGATGCGGCGCTGCATGACGATTTCTTAGAGGCCTATTGCGCTGCCGTGTCCGGGATTAAATACGGCGATCCAAACGCCCCTGACACCATGGTCGGACCGCTTTGTAACACCGCACAGGTGCGATCAGTCACCAGCCTGATCGAGTCCGGTCGACAGCAGGGGTTCGACCTTCGTGTGTCCGGCGAGATCGACGGTCGGATTGTGCCGCCCCATGTTTTCGCCGGTGTGACCAATGACTCCCGTCTGGCCCAGACCGAAATTTTCGGCCCCGTCGCGCCAGTGATCTGCGCCGCCAATGAAGCGCAAGCCCTCACCTTCGCCAATGACACCGAATACGGGCTGTCCAGCGCGATCATCACCGGGGATGAAGCGCGCGGCCTGCGCTTTGCCCAAGGTATCGAAGCGGGGATGACGCATATCAACGACATCACGATCCACGACTACCCGCATGTGATGTTCGGTGGCGAAAAAAATTCGGGGCTTGGACGGTTCAACGGTCATTGGATTGTGGAAGAATTCACCACCGACCATCTGGTCACGGTCCAACGGTGATTTCGATCTTATACCCGCAAAAAACCGGTGTCTGCCGCCCCCCAAATCGGCAGAACCATCAAATTGGAACAGGTCCACATGCCAATGCACACGGCCTAGTCGATTGGAAATACAAGACCT
Organism: Celeribacter baekdonensis; assembly: GCF_003047105.1. NCBI lineage: Bacteria > Pseudomonadati > Pseudomonadota > Alphaproteobacteria > Rhodobacterales > Roseobacteraceae > Celeribacter > Celeribacter baekdonensis. The sequence goes on along the minus strand of NZ_CP028472.1, from coordinate 111,093 downwards.
TAGAAGGGTTTCTGCGTGGTGCGCAGCGCACCTGCGGCCATGCCAAATGGGTGCTCAATGCCGAAAGGTCCACCGCTGGGCAAGACCGCAACAGAAGGTGTGGAACGTCGCGCATCTCTGGCTCAATGCGGCGGATTTTCTGAATCCCATTTAGCGGCCGCGTCATGCACTATTGGCCCAAACGTCAAGCAATTCTGACCTTCACCACGGCCTGTGCCAAGGTCGTCAGAGCGGGACTTTCCTTGCTTTGATCTGAATGGCGGCTTTCGTAAATTATGATCAGCACTGGCCAAAAATTCGAGGGCAGTATGAAAACACAAATAGAACCATTTAGACGTCAGACGAGGCAATCACGGCATCCGCGATCTCGGCAATAGGCGAGCTGACTTTCATCGCTTTGTCGCGAAGACGTTTGTACGCTTGCTCTTCGGTGATCTGATGTCTCTCGGATAGGATGGCGACCGCCTTCTCTATCCGCCGCCTTGCTTTGAGGGTTTCATCAAGCGCCTTCACCCGTTGTTGAAGCCGCCCTTCGTGTTGGGCAAGACTGACGGCGGTTGTCAACGCGGCCAGCACACCAAATATTCTAATCGGCTTGGACAGAACCGCATGAACCTGAAGGCGTTCGAGCGCGGATAAAATTTCCGGCGTTTCGTAAGAGATTATGGCGATGCGTGTGATCGCATCAGCGGTTGCCATCCATTTTACTGCGTCGCCGGACTCGTTGCGGGACAACAAAAACAACACAACATCGGTATCCGCAGGTAGAACATCAGGCGCGCGAGACAGTTTCTCTGTCTGGCACCCGATGCGCCTGAGTTGCGCGAGCAAGGTCCGGCGATCTTCATCATCTGGATGGATGACCAACACTCGTTTTCTTCGAAGCCGACGAAGCAAACTCTGGTCGCTTGGGACGCTGCCAGTCATGCCGATGCCAGCTCGCCGATACTGCGATCATAGGCGACGAGGTACGGGTCCGGGCGGATACTTTGAGGGCTGCTCCAGACAATATCGTATTGTCCCTCGGCGGTTGAGCGGCCAACTTGTGGACGCAGGGTGAAGTGATTGGTGTCCAGATCAATGGAAAGGTCGCCGCCGGGGGCCTTGAAAACGGCTCCGGACAAAGCCGACAGCAGGCTTGCACTGTCGGTTTGACCGGCCACCCGCGCCGCATCAGCAAAAAAATGCACGAGCGAGTATGTGGTTTCAGAATACACACTCGGACTTGCGTCCTCGCCAAAACGGGCGCGGAAAATTTTCAGAAACTGTCGATTGGCATCCGTTTGCGTACTGCTGAAATACGGGGCCACGGTCAGGTGTCCGGCCCGCGCGTTTTCCGTGACTTTTGCCAATTCGGCCTCAGTGGTCGTCAATGACGCAATCGGTGCCTTGCGGTCTTTCTGATCCAAATCGGCATAGCACGTGCAGAGGGTGACACTGTCGCCGCCAACCACAGTCGAAAGGATAGCATCTGGACCCTTTGACGCTGTTTCACGCAGCTTTGCTGCCATTTCCTGCTGACCGGTCCCGAAGCAGATAGATTTCGCTGACGATCTCTGTGTCACTTTCCGCCGCGAACTCGCTGACGATCCGGTTGATTTCCCGCGCATAAAGAGTGTCTGTTCCGATCAGCGCGATTTTCCGGCCTTGTTCGGCGTAGATGTGTTGCATCAACGGCAGAACAAGCTGGTTCGGTACAGCGCCACCATAGATCACGTTCGGGGAATACTCGAAACCTTCATAGACCGAGGGATAAAAGAGGATACCGTTAAACCGTTCGACAACGGGCAGAACCCTTTTGCGACTTGCAGAAAGGCAGCACCCGAAAATGACATTGACGTTGTGCTTCAGTAGCAGCTCCGTCGCCAGTTCCGCATAGCGTTGATCATGACCAGCGGGGTCAAGGACAATGGGATCAATCTGCATACCCTCGATACCGCCCGCCGCATTGATCTCCTCGATTGCGAGGAGCGTCCCTCGCAGAAGGGCTTCTTCCGTGACAGCCATGGGGCCGGATTGGGAAAACAGCACTCCTACCTTGATTTTTGGTTCTGCCATCATCTTACCGCCCTTTGTCAAACCGCCGTGCAATGTCCAACAGGACTTCGCCTTTTCCAGGCTTGCCCATCAGCATCATACCGATTGGCAGACCATTTGTTGAGTCTCCAACTGGCAGAGTAACGCAGGGCAGCCCCGCAAGATTTCCGGGCCAACAGAACCATGTCATGCTGTCTTGCGTCGTGACATCGCGCCCGCCGAACTTCTGCCGATCATCACCGTGACGCGGCGCGGATACAGGCAACGTCGGGAGAGCCAACGCATCCCACTCATCTAGATCATTCAAAAGAAGGTTGATGAACCGGCTCCGCAGTTTCTGGGCATGCATTACCTCTTGCCCTGTGATAAGTTTTCCCGCTTCCAGATGCGCTCGGGTTACGCATGAAAAGGCGTTTGGGCTGCGAGAAAGAAGCGCCTCATGGTAGGATGTTGCTTCGACATGCAGAATGGCCTCCCACGCTGCGAAAAAGCTGCGCATGTCCGGCAAACTGGCATCGGTAACACTGGCGTCTGCCTGTCCCAACTTATAGCGCACCGCCGCATCAACTTCGTCAGAACGTTCCAGCCCCAGACCTGACAGATGCAGAACTTTCGGCTTTTCTGGTGCCGCAATTGAACGGAAGGATTTTGCTTGGGCTGTTGAGGCATCCTGTGGGTCCGCACCAAGGAAGTATGGCAGCAGAAGGGCAATGTCGTCTAACCCTGACGCTATCGGCCCCGGCGCGTCCAGTGACCAACTTAGTGGCAGAACGCCGTGGCGGGATGCCCGCCCGTAGGTCGGTTTAAATCCGTAGACCCCGCAAGCCGACGCGGGGATACGGACAGAGCCGCCCACCAATCGCAGTTTGGCGGGAACACGAAGGTGGAATCCCCCTTCGGTTACCGGAGGATCGACTTCAGTTCTGGATTAGCTTCCTGCCCGAACAGGAGCGAACCCTACGGCCAACCGGCATTCACCTCTTTGGCCTGCGCTACTGGTCCGCCGCGCTCAGCGGCGACGTAGGCCGGTCGCAACGACGGCTTCTGATCAAATACGATCCGCGAGACATGTCGCGCGTGTTCGTACGTCGTCCTTCGGGCAACTTTGTCGAAGCGCGCTATGCGGACCTGACCTTGGCACCCATCACCCTACACGAGGCTTTGACTGCCCGTCGCGCATGCGTGAGAAAGGACGGCGCTTGAACAGCGAAAGATGGTCGATGCGGCGGTCGTCAGGACCGCAGCGGCGCGACGTGCCAAAACGCAGCCGAAACCAACGACTAATGCCAGGGAAACGGGCACGCTTCGCGGTGTCGACTCCAGCAAACCGGTGCCGTTTGTTGAGGACACTGAATGACCTGGAGGCACCATGACCGATACAACTGCTCACCTGACCGCCAACACGATAGCCCTGCTATTTGAACCGAACGCAGGGCGCATCCGCACCATTAGATCACGACGCTGGATCCTGTATCCACGTGCCAAGCAAGCTCTTGATCGCCGGACTGGCGTTCTAAAGACGCCGGTTCTGGCCATGGAAATGGTCAGCCGCCCGGGGGAGCGGCGGTTCTATGGCGAGCTTCTCACCCTTCTGGGTGCCCCGCAACGGCCGCGCACCGACATTGCCCAGTGGAACAGGCGGCACTGAGGATCATGGCGGCCATCGGTGTACAGGTGCTGGTGATCGACGAGGGCCACAACATCCTCGCCGGGACCTACCGCGAGCAACGTATCGTCCTGAACACGCTGCGTTTCCTCAGAAATCGTCTTCAGATATCGTTGGTCTGCTTTGGTGTCAACGAAGCCCGGGAGGCCATCGGCGGTGACGTTCAGCTCGCGCGCCGGTTCGAGCAGTTTACCTTGAACCGTTGGGCCGCCAATGAAGACTTTGAGACGCGTGTCACATCGATCCTGCGCAATACCCCGCTTCGCAGACCCTCTGTGCTGACGCCCAAATCCCTTCGACGCATTCTGCAAATCACTGACGGCGTTACCGCCAACATTTTCCAGACGATCAACAGCCTTGCGATCAATGCCATCGAGAACGGGAGTGAGTGCATTACCGACAGTGCCGTTGAAACTTGGGTGCCCACGTTTGATACCGAGGCTGCCTTCGCATGAATCACTGCCTGCCCGTCACTCTGCCGCCCCTGCCCGGCGAACTTCTGTCATCATGGATCAGTCGACACGCAGAATTCTACTGCGTCACACCGCTGACCATGCTCCGCCATTGCTTGCCGGAATCGGCATCGCTTCGGGCAATCGATCTGATGTTAAGTATCGATCAGGCGAACACAAGTCGGTCCCCTACTCGCCAAAACACCCAATACTGCCGCTCCATCTCCGTCCCGCACTCCTCGCAGGCGTGGCAATCATCGAACGCGCAGGACCCGCAATGCTAAAGATGCTGCAAGCGCACATGCTTGGAGAAAACAAGAACCGGTTCATCAAAGCAACTGACCATCTGGTTTCCCCGGCTTTCGAATCGGGACCACCGCAACAATTGCAGCTGATTTAAGATCTGGAACCAGCCGAGTCTCACAATTAAATGCTAATCGCCGAAAAAACCGCCGCAATCTTACAATTAACTGCTAAGTGACAAATGGTTCCCTTTGAAATCAATCGTCACGGTTGGCCGGTCGCTTTCAAACTCAAAAACCCACACCTAGCACTTGCGAGCCGGTCCAACCAACCGCAAAAACTTTGCGACAGAACCTCTGGTCGACACTTGGGATGACGCCCTTGATCTTGAGAGCAGACCACAGTCCCCACACGCAAAGCCCCGATGTTTCGGATGAAACAGGGCCCGATATCGCCTCTGATATCGCTCCAGATCTCGTGGCGCATCACCGCCCGGATTGTACGCGGCACGGTGGGCACGGCCCAAAATACCACCACGACAGATGCCCAGATCCACACAGCGCTGAGCCGCTGGGGCGGCACATTACGTGCCGCGATCGAACATAAAAAACGCTACCCGTCGGCGGCAGCGGGGGCAAAAGGGTCGGTCATGCTACAGATTACAGTGACCAGAAACGGCCAGATTGCCCGGGTCACACGTCTGGGCACCTCTGGCAATGCCGCCTTGGACCGCGCGGCCATCAAGGCCGTGCTACAGGTGGGGAAAATCCAACCCACGCGCCCCTCTCTCGCCCGCGCGACATATACTTTTGAACAGAAAATCAGCGTCACCCAGCCCTCACAGGTCATAGCCTTACAGGCTGAGCGTGACCCCTGACGTCAGATCCCAACACAGTCTTGCCAGTGTCGGGCATACGCGATGAGATTCGGGGCGGGGGGCTGTGCGCGTGTCACCGTCGCGACCCCCGCGCCCTCTTTTGCAAACAACAACGCAGCCCCGACGCTTGTCCCTGTCGATGAGGTCGCGATTTCGACACCCTCACCGCGAAGCACATCCAACATCGCAAGATAATCCGCGTTGGCCCCGAACGGTCCTTCGACCACGCAAGGGCCAGCAGCCCCGATCAGATCAAGGCATGTGTGAGTCATCAAGGCGAGATACAGCGACAGCGCAAAGATGCGTTCCCCGTCGGTCTTTGGCGTTTGGGTCCAACTGTGTCTGCGCCCGGCGAATGGCCCGCTTTGTGGCACGACAGCGGGCAACAGCATCACACCATCGCGCAACACGCGCGCCCGATCGTCCGGTGTCGGCACAAGGTTTGAGCCATCGCGGATCATGTCAAACTCGCGCCCGCCCATGAAACGTGCCGAGGGCACAGGTTGGCCGTAAGCATTCGCATTGATCAGAGTATCGCGTGTCGGATCAAGCGTCACAGACGCGCCGTTCACCGACATGGCAATCACCCAAGTGCCGGTGGAAATGACAGAAAAGGCCCCTTCCCGCCCGATCAAATGCGGCAAAAGCGACGCATTGCTGTCATGGATGCCACAGACAACCGGGGTGCGCGGATCAAGCCCCGTGAGGGCGGCAATCTCGGGCGTGATCGCGCCCAGAATATCAAAAGAACGATGCGCGGGCGCGATTTTATCCGTCAGGCCCAGCCTCTCCACCAGTGTCGAGAACCGCCCCGCCTCAGGGTCCCACAGATCAGTGTGACAGCCCAGAGAACTGATGTCCGTGGCCATGTTCCCGGTCATCAGATAGCCCCAATATTGCGGATAGGTCAGGATATGCGCGGTGCGCGATTGCAACTCCGGGTCCTGATCGAACAGCCAATATAATTGAGCGCCGACATTGAGTCCCATGGGCAAGCGCGGGCTTCCGGTCTCGGCAAACGGCGGGCGGATCGCATCATAGCGCGTGGCGGTGTCATCAGGGCCGGTGTGTTCGTAATCAAGCATCGGCGTGGCCAAAGCACCCTGTGCATCCAGCAACACCACAGATGCGCCATGGGTGGTGACAGAGATCGCATCAATGCCGTGACTGGCATGAAACGCCCTCAGGTGTTCAAGGAAGAACGCCCAGTGCCCCTCCAGATCGAAATGCGGATAGGGCGCGTCCATCAACACCGTGTTGGGCCGGGTCACCACGGCAATTTCACGCAAGCTCTGCCCATCCACCAAAGCCAGTTTGGCGTTGGTCTTGCCGACATCCGTCACGGCAATATGGCGTGGTATCGTCTCGGGCGCGCTCATGACATGTGAAACACGGTTTGCAGCGGCGTTTCAACCGGGCTGTTGTCGGCGTTTGTCTCCATGATATCCGCCATATAGGCCCACCATTTCTTGACCACCGGATGGTCCGGGAGCGTATCCATTATGTGATCGTCACGCCGCCAGAGCACCGCAAAAAGATGGCATGTTTGCGGGTCATAATGGATCGAATAATCCGAGACCCCCGCCGCTTTGAGGCCGTCGCAAAGCTCTGGCCAGATCTCATCATGGCGTTTTTTGTACTCATCCAACTGGCCCTCATTTAGGACCATACGAAAGGCGTATTTCTCCATCACATGGCACCTCGCAATTTGCTCCAAAGCCGTGGCAAGGCAATGACCCCGATGAGCAAAAGGCCGATAAAGATCGACATCACGATCCCCGGCACATTCAAAAGCCCAAGGCCAAAGGTCACAAGCCCCATCACGAAGGCGGCGATCACCACGCCTGGAATGGTGCCGGAGCCGCCAAGGATATTGACGCCGCCCAAAACCACCATGGTCACCACCTCAAGCTCCATCCCGGAGGCAATCGAGGGACGTGTGGAGCCAAGGCGCGAGGTCAGACAGACGGCGGCCAGCCCGGACATGAGACCGGTGAGCAGGAACAGGATCATCTTGACCCGCGCGACACGGATGCCCGAAAACATCGCCGCCGTGGCATTGTTGCCGATGGCATAGACCATGCGGCCAAAATTGGTTTTGTGTAAAACCACACCGTAGATCACCGCCAAAAGGGCAAAGATCACCAATTCGACGGAGATCACCCAAAAGGCATAGCCTTGGCCAAACCATGCGAAATCCGCAGGGTAGCCGCGAAACGCGCCGTCGCCCAGTATGATATAGCTGATGCCGCGAAACAGGCTCATGGTACCGATGGTGACAACGATGGAGGGCAGGCCCAGCCGTGTGACCAGCACCCCGTTGAAGGCCCCGCACACCAGCCCCGCACCAAGCCCCGTGAGCACGATCACAGGTGTGCCCGCGCCCAGCTCCATCACAACCCCCATGACGGTGGAAGAGAGCGCGATGATCGAAGCGACGGAGAGATCAATCTCCCCCGACACGATCAAAAGCGCCATGGCAAAGGCGATCATCGCCTTTTCGGTAAAGTTGAACGTGGCGTCCGAGAGGTTCCACGCGTTGAGAAAATAGGGCGAGGCAAAGGTGTTCAGGATGAAAATCCCGATCGCCACCACCAAAAGCAGACTTTCCCAGCTTTTGAGTCGCGCCTCCAGCGGGGACCGCAAACGGTCGGGCAACTGGCGGCCTTTCGGGGTCTCGGATGTGTCTGTCAGGCTCATTTGGCATGCTCCGCAGATTTGAGAATGACACGGCCCTTGGACCGGCCGGACCGGGCATTGAACGCCACGGCAATAATGATCGCAGCCCCTGAAATGGCGAGTTGCCAAAACGGGGAAATATCGACCACCGGCAGGGCATTTTTGACCACGCCCAGGAACAGGGCGCCCAGAACGGTGCCAATCACCGTCCCGGCCCCGCCAGCGATGGAAATCCCACCGATGACACAGGCCGCCACGACATCAAGTTCGAACCCGCCCGCGATATCGACATAGGCGACCGCGTAGCGCGCGATCCACAGATACCCGGTGAGCCCCGCCAACATGCCGGAGATGACAAAGGCCAGAAACTGTGTCTTGCCCACATCAATCCCGGTGTAAACGGCGGCGTGGGGATTGCCGCCCACGGCATAGAACGACCGGCCCAGTGTAGTGCGCGCCATGACCACGAACATCACGACAGCGACGAGAATCCCGATCCAGCCCAACACCGGCAGGCCGAGAATGTCATGCCGCGCAAAGCCCGTAAAACGAGCGCTCATCTCATGGGAATTGATCCATTTGCCATTGGTCAAAAGGAAAATGATACCGCGAAAAATCGTCATGGTGCCGAGGGTGACAACGATGGGCGGAATATTGAGTTTCCACACCAAAATCCCGTTGATTGCCCCCAGAAAGGCGCCCAAAGCCATCGCCACGACCAAAATCACGCCAATCGGCAGCCCCGGCATGGCAACATTAAGCATGGCGCACACCATCCCCGTCAGGGCAAGGTTGGCGGCCACGGACAGATCAATGCAGCGCGTCAGAATGACCACCATCTGACCCAGGGCCAGAATCATCAAAGGCGTGGTGTCGTTGAACACGGATTGCAGGTTGCGCGGCGCGATAAAGCCCTGAAACCGGGTGGAGATCAGCGCCAAAAGCACTAGGATCGCGCCCAAAAGGATCGCTTCGCGTGATTTCAAAAGACTCATGCGGCCTCTCCTTTGACGCCGATGCCCGCGGCGTGGCGGACAAGTGTTTCGGGGGTCAGATCATCGCCCGCAAGCTCGGCGGCGATCCGGCCTTCGCGCATCACGATCACGCGGTCGGACATGCCGAGAATTTCGGGGATTTCAGACGAAACCATGATCACCGACAGGCCTTCGGCGGCAAGTTCGGACATGAAATCATGCACCGCCGCCTTGGACCCGATGTCGATGCCTTTGGTGGGTTCATCGAGGATAATCACCTGTGGTTTCGTGGCCAGCCATTTGGCGATCACCACCTTTTGCTGGTTGCCGCCAGAAAGGCTCCCGACCGTGGTGTCCAATGAGGCCGCGCGCAGATCAAGACGTTCGGTATATTCGCGCGCAAGGGCAAATTCTTCGGCCATGCGGATGAATCCGCCCTTTGAGGTGCGGTTGAGTGAGGGCAGCGTCACGTTTTGGAAAATCGGCATGTCCAAAATCGCGCCCTGTTTGCCGCGATCCTCGGGGACATAGACGATCCCGGCCTCGATCGCGCCCGCTAGCGAACGGATCACCCGCACCTTATCCTTCACCCGCACAGCGCCTTTGGACGGGCGCGTGACGCCGATGAGCGATTGCATGAACTCGGACCGTCCCGCGCCCACAAGCCCATAAAACCCTAGGATTTCACCCCGACGCAGGGTGAAATTGATGTCTTCAAACTCGGTCGGGTGGCTGTAGCCCACGACCTTGAGAACCTCGTTGCCAATCACCGCATGGCGTTTCGGGAAAATCTGATCCACGGCGCGGCCCACCATCATCTGGACAAGAGCGCCTTCGTCGATGTCGGAAATCTTTCCATCACCGACGAATTGACCGTCACGAAACACCGTATAGCGATCGGAAATGCGAAAAATCTCGTCGAATTTATGCGAGATGAACAGGATCGCCTTGCCTTGCGCCTTGAGGATATCGACCAGTTCATACAGCTCTTCGATCTCTTTCTGGCTGAGCGCGGCGGTGGGTTCATCCATAATCACCACCCGCGCCTCAACGGACAACGCGCGCGCAATGGCGACAAGGTGGCGCGAGGCGATGCTGAGGTCTTTGAGCTTCACCGCCGGATCAATCTCCGCGCCGATGCTTTCCAGAATCTCCTGAGCCTGGGTCATCTGCGCCTTGGTGTCGATCAACCCGAACCGGGTTTTCGGCGCATGACCGATAAAGATATTCTCCGCCACGGTGAGCTCTTCGAACAACACGGTTTCCTGGTGGATCGCGGTCACGCCCGCCGCAGAGGCGTCTTGCGCCGTGGCGAAATTCACCGACGCACCATCCAAAAGGATCTGACCGCCATCCGGCTGATAAATCCCGGTCAGAATTTTGACCACGGTGGATTTTCCCGCGCCGTTTTCGCCCACCAAAGAGGTCACTTGCCCCGGATAAAGCGCCAGCTGAACGCCATCGAGCGCTTTCACGCCCGGAAATGTTTTCGTGATCTGGTCAAGCGCGAGCAAAGGCCCTTGCACTCCGACCGATGTCTGGTCAGTGCCCATAATGCGGTCTCGTTGGCTGAGGAATTTAAATGCGGTGGTGGCCCCGAAAGAGCCACCACCAAGACCTGTCTCAGACGATCAAAAGATGTCTTTGAAATCGTCGATGTTGGAGCTGTCATAGACAAAGGGATCGGCCATGGCGGCGGAGTTCGTGTCATCGAGTGTGATCTCGCCCATGCGACCGATCTCGATCACCGCACCCGGCTCTGCGGTCGCGGCCTCCGTGGCCAGTTGATAGGCCAACATGGTCGCCGAATAGCCCAAATCAATCGGGTTCCAGATCGCAAAGGATTTGGACGCGCCGCTCTCGATCGCGCCGGCCATTTCAGACGGCAGACCCAGACCGGTGACATTCACCTTGCCGACCTTGCCCGCATCCACCACGGCCTGGGCCGCGGCCACGATCCCGACCGAGGTCGGCGCGATGATCGCATCAAGCTCCGGGTAGGACTGCATCAAACCGGTGGCCTCACGATAGGATTTATCCGCAAGGTCATCGCCGTACACGGTGGCCACAACTTCGATGCCTGGATAGTTGCCCATCACCTTGTTCATCTCTTCCATCCAGATGTTCTGGTTGGTCGAGGTGGTGGTGGCCGACAAAAGCGCCACTTTGCCGCCCTCCGGCAATTCATCCGCAGCAAGTTTGATGATCATATTGCCGATCAACTCATTGGACGATGGGTTGAGATGCGCCATGCGACCATCCTCGGCCACACCCGAATCCCAGGACACAACCGTAATCCCGCGCTGCATCGCCTTTTTGAGCGTCGGCACCAAAGCGTCGGTGTCGTTGGCGGAAACCGCGATCGCATCGACGTTTTGCGCGATGAGCGAATTGATCACCTCGATCTGGCCTTCTGCGGTGGTGTCGGTCGGGCCAGTGTAGATGATCTCGACATTGCCAAGCTCATCTGCGGCCTCCTGTGCGCCCTCAGCGGCGGCTTCGAAAAAGCCGATGCCAAGCGCCTTGACGACAAGCGCGATGCGCAGGTCTTCGGCATGAGCCGTTCCGGCAAAAAGCCCGGTTGCAACGGCCACGGACGTCAAAAGTCTGGTAAATTTCATAGTGGGGTCCTCCCTAAGTCACCCTTGTGTTTGGCGGCACTGGCCCTCCTCGGATCAGGACGCCACCTCTTCTTTCGCGCCCGCGATCGGGGCCACGATAAGTTCAATATCCGCCGCCTCGATCATGGCGGCGGAACGGTCACTGATGCCTTCATCGGTGATCAGGATGTCGATGGTGTCGAGCGAGCACAGCACAAGACTTGAGCGACTCTTAAACTTGGACGAGTCGACCAAAAGCACCAATTCATCCGCCTGCCCGATCAGCTTTTGTTCGGCTTGGATGATCAGCGGGTCCGCCTCCATCACACCTATCGGTGCCACGCCCTGCGCGCCCATGAACATGCGCCGCGCATAGAAATTCCTGGTCACATCATTGTCGAACGGCGACAGCACGATGTTTTGTTCGCGGTAGATGACGCCGCCGGAAATCAGCACCGAGTTTTTTGAATTTTTCAACAGGTGCTCGGCAATCGGAAAGGAGTTGGTAAACACCTGACAGCGCCGCGTCGCCAGAGGGTGCACCATCTGAAAGGTCGTCGTGCCGCCGTTGATGATGATCGGATCGCCATCCTCGCACAGCTCCACCGCCGCACGGGCAATCGCTTGTTTTTGCTTGATGTTGATCGTTTCATTGACGGAAAATGGTCGTCCGGCCAGACCGGGGAATTGATTGGGCGCAAGCGCCTCCGCCCCACCCCGCACACGGCGCAGTTTCTTGGCCACATGCAGCGCCGCGATGTCGCGGCGAATGGTGGCCTCCGAGGCCCCAGTCAGGCCGCACAGATCAACCACCGTCACGACCGGACGGTCCTGAACAGCAGATAGAATGATCCCGTGGCGCTCTTTTTCGTGCATGATAGTCCTCCCGTCGGCCTTGAGAGTGCCGCAAGAAATCAATCATTGTCAATCATTAAATGTCATTATAATCATTCTGCACCTGCATTATGATTGATTTTGACTATTTATGATTGACAATGCGCCGCAGCCTGCGCAGTGTTCGAGCCATATGGTCCCATGACCTGAGATCAGGAGGAGATTCACAATGACAACCGCATCAACGCGGCTCGCATCGCTTTGGGATGACGCCAAGGCCGAAAAAATGAGCGAACCGGAAAAGCTTCTGTACCGCTCCAACCTGCTTGGGTCTGATAAACGCGTGACCAATTACGGCGGCGGCAACACTTCTGCCAAGGTGATGGAAGACGACCCGTTGAGCGGTGAAAAGGCCGAAGTGCTCTGGGTCAAAGGCTCCGGTGGGGATGTCGGTTCGATCAAGATGGACGGGTTTTCCACGCTCTACATGGACAAGCTGCGCGCCCTCAAAGGCAAATATCGCGGCGTCGAATTCGAAGATGAAATGGTCGGCTACCTGCCGCATTGCACCTTTAACCTGAACCCGCGCGCCGCCTCGATTGACACGCCGCTGCACGCCTATGTGCCGAAAAAACACGTCGATCACATGCACCCGGATGCGATCATCGCCATCGCTGCGTCGAAAGACAGCAAGGCGATGACCCAAGAGATTTTCGGCGATGACATCGGTTGGTTGCCGTGGAAAAAGCCGGGTTATGAGCTGGGTCTGTGGCTCGAGGATTTCTGTCTCAAAAACCCGGAGGCCAAAGGGGTCGTGCTCGAATCCCACGGGCTGTTCACCTGGGATGACGATGCGAAAACCTGTTACGAGTTGACGCTTGAGATCATCAACAAAGCTATCGCCTATTTCGAAGAAAAAACCAAGGATGTCCCCGCCTTTGGCGGTCCGATCCACCAAAGCCTCGATGCCAATGCCCGCCGTGCGGTGGCCGCGAAACTCATGCCCGCGATCCGCGGTTTTGTCTCCGGTCAACAGCACATGGTTGGCAATTTCGTCGACAGCGACACGGTTCTGGACTTTGTGAACGCCAAAGACATGCGTGATCTGGCGGCGCTTGGCACCTCTTGTCCGGACCATTTCCTACGCACCAAAATCTGTCCGCTGGTGATCGATTTCGATCCGGCCAAAGGCAATATTGACGAGGTGCTCGCAGGCCTCGAAGCGCAGATTGCAGAATACCGCGAAGGCTACAAAGCCTATTACCAGCGCTGCAAACATGACAACAGCCCGGCGTTGCGTGATCCGAACGCAGTGGTCTATCTGATCCCCGGTGTCGGCATGATCACCTTTGCCAAGGACCGCGCCACCGCGCGGATCTCAGGCGAATTCTACGTCAACGCGATCAACGTCATGCGCGGGGCCTCTGCGGTGTCGGACTATTGCGGCTTGCCGGAACGGGAGGCCTTTGACATCGAATATTGGCTTCTCGAAGAGGCCAAATTGCAACGTATGCCCAAACCCAAATCCCTCGCGGGCCGGGTGGCTCTGATCACCGGCGCGGCGGGTGGCATTGGGGCGGCGACGGCGGCGCGCTATCTCAAAGAGGGCGCTTGCGTCATGCTGGCCGACATCAATGAAACCGCGCTCGAAGAGGTCCGGGCGGGCTTTGCCGCACAGTTCGGAGCGGACGTGGTGCGCAAGGTTCAGATGAACGTGACCGACGAGGACGCGGTGATTGCGGCCTATGCCGATACGGCGGTTGAATTTGGCGGTGTCGACATCCTTGTGTCCAACGCGGGTATCGCCTCTTCCGCGCCAGTCGAGGACACCACTTTGGCGTTGTGGAACAAGAACATGGACATCCTGTCCACCGGCTATTTCCTCGTCTCTCGCGAAGCATTCAAAATGCTGCGGGTTCAGGGCATCGGCGGATCGGTGGTGTTCGTGGCCTCCAAAAACGGCCTCGCGGCCAGCCCGAACGCCTCCGCCTATTGCACGGCGAAAGCCTCTGAGATCCATCTGGCGCGCTGTCTGGCGCTCGAAGGGGCCGAGGCGGGTATTCGTGTCAATGTCGTCAATCCGGATGCTGTGCTCAAAGGTTCTAAAATCTGGGAAGGCGAATGGTTGGAACAGCGCGCAGGCACCTATGGCACCGACAAGGACGGGCTTGAGGAAATGTATCGTCAACGCTCCATGCTCAAACGCTCGGTTCTGCCCGAGGACATTGCTGAAGCGGCGTATTTCTTTGCCTCCGAACAGTCGGCCAAATCCACGGGCAACATCATCAACGTGGACGCCGGCAACGTGCAAGCGTTCACACGCTAGGGGGGCGATATGATTAAATCAGACACGATTACGGCCCAGAACGCCAAAACCGAGGCGCATCTGCGCGCGGATTACGCGGCACTTGGGGACAAGCTCGCGCGCGCGGGCATCGACATCGACGCGATCAAAGAACGCGCGAAAACCTTTGGCGTGGCCGTGCCCTCCTGGGGACCGGCACCGGCGGCACACGGTTTGCGCGCTTTCCGGGCGACGGCGAGCCGCGTGGCATTTTCGACAAACTCGACGATTGCGGCGTGATCCACAAGCTGACGCAGGCCACTCCCACCGTCTCGCTCCATATCCCATGGGACAAGGCGGAGGTGAGTGACCTGCGCGCCAAGGCCGAGGAATACGGCCTCGGCTTCGATGCGATGAATTCGAACACCTTTCAGGACCAACCCGATCAGGCACAGTCCTACAAGTTCGGCTCGCTCAGCCATGTGGATGCGGCAACGCGTCAGCAGGCAATCGAGCACAACCTCGAATGCATCGAGATTGGTGCGAAACTCGGGTCAAAGGCGCTGACCGTCTGGATCGGGGATGGCTCGAACTTTCCGGGTCAGACTCACATGGGACAGCAATTCGAACGTTACCTAGCCTCAATGAAAGAGATTTACAAAGGCCTGCCCGAGGATTGGCGGATCTTTTCCGAGCACAAAATCTATGAACCCGCATTCTATTCCACCGTGGTTCAGGATTGGGGCACCTCTTTGATGACCGCGCAGGAATTGGGCGACAAGGCAATGTGCCTTGTGGATCTGGGCCACCACGCGCCGAATGTGAACATCGAAATGATCGTCTCGCGCCTGATCCATGCGGGCAAGCTGGGCGGGTTTCATTTCAACGATTCGAAATATGGTGACGACGATCTCGACAGTGGCACCATCGAACCCTACCGCCTGTTTCTGGTCTGGAACGAGCTTGTGGATGCGGAGGGCACGCCCGGTCTTGATCTGGCGCATATGATCGACCAATCCCACAATGTGACCGACCCGATCGAAAGCCTGATGATCTCCGCGATGGAAATTCAGCGTGCCTATGTACAGGCCTCTTTGGTGGATCGCGAGACGCTTGCCGGCTATCAGTCTGAAAACGACGCGCTCATGGCCTCTGCCACCCTGCGCGCCGCGTTCCGCACCGATGTCGAACCGATCCTCGCCAAAGCCCGATTGGAGGCAGGTGGCGCGATTGATCCGATCATGGCCTATCGTGCCTCGGGCTACCGCGCGGCGGTGGCGGACAAACGCCCGAAATCCACCGGCGGCGGTGGCGGCATCGTCTAAGTCAAAAGAACACGCGCCATCGCAGGGTCTCTCTCATACGTTCTGCGATGGCGTCTTTTATCCGGCTGTCACGGCCTCGACCGCCAAATTCGCCATTTGCACAATCTCCGCATGTGTCACTGTACCCTAATTAGGTGTTTAGTCCCAGATTGTGGTGGGTTGGATCGACGTGCGTCATTGTCGGCTGCAATGAAGTCGGCGACGTGCGTTTCAAGGTGAGAATGTGTTTCGTAGTGATACTGTTTGAGTGTCGCCGCCTTGATCGTCCGGTTCATCCGCTCGACCTGCTTGCGATTGGTGAACTGGATGCCGTTATCCGTCAGTACGGTGTGGATCTTGTAGGGTACCACCGCGATCAAGTTGCGCAGGAATTGGGCCACAACCATCTTTCCCGCCCGCTCATGCCGCTCCACACAGGAAAACTTGGAGGTGCGGTCGATGGCCACGAACAGGCGGATTTTGCCCTCGCCGGTACGCACTTCCGCGATGTCGATATGGAAATACCCGATGGGGTAGCGCTTGAACGTCTGCTTTGTCTGACGTCAGCGTTGTCGTTGCAACGCTGGATCAAGATGATCGCGCAGCCAGTCGCCTAAGACGCACATGGCACGCGAGATGAAAAAGATGGCCGCGCCCGGCAGGACCGAAATCCACCACGCAGTGGACAGGTAGTTGCGCCCATCTCCCATGATCTGACCAAGGCTGGTCATCGGAGGTTGAACCCCCAAGCCCAGAAAGCTGAGCGCACTTTTCAAAAGGATGATCTGTGGGAAATTGAGCGTCAGCTGCACGATCAGGATGCCCGCAACGTTAGGCAGGATGTGGCGTAGATACAGCCAGAAGGGGTTCACCCCAAGTGTGGTGACCGCTTCGGCCCAAGGCTGGCCCTTTGCCGACAGGACAACACCTAGCTGGCAGAAATTACAGGATTGACGGCAAAGCTGGTACTGCACGATGGGTGTCGGGTTCGAAGACGGCCCGAACGCAACCGTGAACAAATTCATCACCGACAACGATCTGATAGCTCCAGTGAAGTATTGGGTCGAACTGACCTGAGTGGCACGGTTGGGGTCTGCTCCGGCTGGGGTAGAATGACACCTTAAGGCGGCTCGGCTGTGGTTATCCCAATTCTTTGATCAACCTGTAAGCAGTTGATCTTGCAATACCGAGTTGTTTCGCGGCTTGCCTGGTGGTCATTCCGACTTGAACGAGATTTTGCAGTGCCAAGACGGTTTCAGCGTCGAGGGGCGGTCGCCCTTGTTTTCGGCCCTGTGCTCTGGCGGCACCACAGGAACGGCATCATATCGATCGTGCCACCGACCCGCGCTCCGCGTGATCATTCGGTGATCCGCCCGGTCCTATCGCAGAGGTTTTGGTTTCCCGGCACATGTGAATATGTCAGCGTCACCAGATGGTTGGCGAATGGTGCCAGTGCCTTCCAGACTTTCGCGGGCTTGGCAGCTAAATCATGTCAAGCGACCAGCCACTCAAATCCTACCGTGAACTTTGCGACAGAACCAAACTGGTAGTGTCGCAAAGTTTATGCCGAGCCGAAGGCAGCTTTGTCGCGCATCCGACGGCGCTTCGCGCGGTTATTTTGTCGGCCTGAGTGACCAATTTCGGTTGAGGAGAGGGTTGCGGCAGGCCTGTGTGGTCTGCCGCCCGCTTGCGGCTGCCCGGATCAGAACGTGTCGAAGACCTTGGCCAGCCAGTTTGCCGAGAGTGCGTTCATTTCCCAATAGGCCGGTCTCGTCGAGCACAACGACGGTGCTGTCGGTGGTGGCACCCGTGATCAAGGCCAGATCTTCAAGCGGCGCGACCGGGTCGTCGTTGGTGGTCACAACCAGAAGCGGCGTCGAAACCGGCGGTTCATTGACAAGATTTTGGGCACTGAACGCAAAGGCTTCGAGCGCGGTGCCAAGATCTTCCGCAGTCGAACCCGCGGCAAGGTTCAGATTGTCGACGTAGCCGTCAACGGTCAGCTGCGGCAGTTGCGGCAGTTGCGGCACCAGAGCAGCTGCGTTGGCATAGGCAAAGTCCAGCGGCGCGCAATGGGACACGATGGCTTTGAGGCCTGCGTCTTGATTGAACAAGGCGCGGGCTGCCCCTTGGCCGCCGATGCTGACACCCATCATGCCGATGCGATCGGGGTCAATGCCTGCATGGCTGTGCAGATAATCTGTCGCGGCAAGCGGAAGCTTTTCGATGTCAAAGGTCAGCGTATAGTCTCCGCTGTCGCCGACACCTGCAAGATCGACGAGAAGAACCGCAATACCATGCGCCAGCAGCGAACGGGGCAGGTCATACCCGAGTTGTTCTTTCACCACATCCGTCCCGTTGAGTGACACGACCGCAGGAAACGGGCCGTCGCCTTCGGGCGTGAATAGGTAGCCGCCAAAGGTATCGCCCTCGAACGGGATTTGAACGGCCTCAAAGTTTCCGGACAGAAGCTCGGCACCAGTGGCATAGGCCAAACGGGCCTGTTCCAGGGCGGCCTGCGCATCCGCATTGGATTTCAGGTGCGGCCAGGAGCCGCAGGCGTAAAACATCGAGGCGCGTTCGAAATCGTCGATTGCGTCGTCCATGTCGCCGGCAGCCTCAAAACCAGCCGCGCGCCGCCCCCTCCTGATCCCATTCATAGGTCCAGTTGCCCGGCCCAAAGGCCGCAATCGAATCGATATCGCCATTGTCCGAACGTTGCCCATCCGCGGCCGCAATGCGGGCGTAGACTGCCCTATAGACATCGGCGTTCGAATCGCCCGCGAATTCCGGCGGGTGATACCATTGCCCTTCGACTTCGCGAAAGGCGACGAAGGAGCCGGACCCATCGTCCGCCGATGCCTCGGGGAGGTGTCCTGCGCAAAGACGGGCAGTGCCAGACAGGCAACCACAACCGCAGTGAGTGGGAGTTGAACGAACTTGTTCATGGAGTCTCTCTCTTTCAGTAGTTTGGAATCTTCTATTGGTATGCATGTGCGCAAAGCTGAAACGGGCTCTGTTTGGCGCAGAGCGGCAGCGGCGGACGCTCGGGATGAAACGTCAGGCTGGCGCAGTGATCAGTGGCCCCTCAGAACGCATAGCGCATCCCAAGCATCGCCGAGGTTACGGTATCGCGCTGCACGATCGGTGAACCGGTGACGTTGTCAGGAAGGAACTCTATCTGCGCGCCGCCGACGAGCGACACATGGTCGGTCAGCGTGTAGCGCGCCTCAACCCCGATGGATGGAATGAGCGACGCGTTCACCTGATAGGCGGCGAGTGATCCGCCCGCTTCGGAGGCGCGTACCCCGTAGCTGTAGGTGGCCAGGTTCTTGTCCATCCATGTCACACCTGCCGTGACGCCGACCGCAAGGCGCTCGGTCACACCGAAACCCGTCGAAATTGCGGCGCTTACGACCATGCCATCATGAGTATCGGAGATGTCCTTGAGCGCCTCGAACCCGGCTGTGAATTGCCCGAATGTCAGGCCTGCGGCAAGGCCTGCCTCCAGCGCGACGTCGCGTTTGAGTTGTTCGAGTCCGGGAGTGTCTGACGGATCGGCGGATACCCAACGGGGTGCAAGCCGGGCCGAAAGCGTGAAATTCTCTGTCTCGGTCAGGCCGTAAGTCAGGCCGGAAAGGTCCAGCTTGAATTGCTCCCCCTCGATTGAAAAATAGGGAAGTATCGAAGTGTCGGAACTGCTGCTTTCAAAGGGTGACTGGCTCGCCCCTATCATGGTGCCAACGGTATACTTCAGACCGTCAGCGTGCGCGTCGCCCGTCGTCGCAAGACTTGCCACAGTGGCGAGAACAATCCCGAAGACGGGACGCAATGAAGTTGGAGACTGATATCAATTCCTAAAGTTACCGGGTGTCTCCCGGATTTGCAGTGGTGGGGGGGAGGCAAATGCGCCCGTTTGGGTTTGCAGCGTACTACATAGGCAGGCCCCGCATCCGACCCTCAATCTGGGTAAGCCAACTCTGCCGCTTGGCCTGCGTTTGACCTTTGACATTGTTGAGAGAAATCCAGGTCCGGTTCTTGACCCCGATTTTCCAGAAAGTGCCGCGCATCAGTGCCCGTTGGATCGCATTGCCAAAAATCAGCCAATACAGACACCAAGGCGTGTTCATCGTGGTGATGACAGTGACGCCCTTGAGACGCTTGAGCAGACTGACCATGCCGGTGCTGCCCTTTTCGGTGTAGTCATAGGCGATGCCCGGAAAGATGACCTTGTCCACAAAGCCTTTCATCCGCGCCGGCATCAGTTCCCACCAAATCGGAAAGACAAAGACGATGTGTTCCGCAGCTTGAAGCCGGTCCCGGTAGGCCTGCACCCGCGGGTCAAGCAGGGCAAAGGCGGCCTCCGGGTCATTGCGCGCCATGGCAAAGGCACGCAGATCCTTGCTCCGCATCACCGGATCAAAGTCATCCGCATCAAGGTGCATCAGGTCGATCTCGTGTCCGGCCGACAGCAGGCCTTTGGTCACTGCGGCCAGAATCGCTGCGCAAAAGCTTCCTTCATAGGGATGATTGTAGACAATCAGGACGTTCATTTTGTGACCTCAAAGTTGGATGTCGGCGTTAAGGAAAAGCGCGCCATTTTGGCCTGAGCCGCGCGGCTTTCAGGAAAGAACAGGATCGGCCAGTCGTGGATCAACCCCGGGGCCTCGACGTAAGTAACATCGGGCGCCTTGGCCTTGAGAGAGCGGGCATCGGTGACTAGGATGTCATCGCCGCCGCCAAACATCAGGAGCGGCGGCAGGTCAGCCCAATTGCCGCGCAGCGGGCTGGCGCGGGCATTGTCTGCCCCGTTATCACCGGCGTAAAGTTGACCCGCGGCACGCAGGCCCCTTCTGCTCAGGATGGCGTCGCGCGGCTCAATCGCGGCTTGGTCAGGGTGGTCCATATTCAGATCCAGCCAAGGGCACATCAGAACCACACCGTCGGGCAGGACAAGACCCGCATCGCGGACCCCCAGTAGGGTTGCCGCTGCCAGACCGCCTCCTGCTGAATCGCCAGCCAATATTCTGGGGCCGGTTCCCGGTTGGTTCACCCAATCGCCGTAAACGCGCAGCGCGAAACCGGCGACCTGATCCACCTGCGCCTGCGGGGCCAGGGGGTAAAGCGGAACGGTGATTTCCCAGCCGTGCCGCCGGACCATGCCAACCAGAAAATCCCAATGCGCGGCGGTCGGCGGGTAGAGAAAGGCACCCCCGTGCCAGAACAGGACCTGTACTTTTGCCGATCCGTCCAGCGGCGCAAGGGTCCAGACGCGTTGCCCCTCAATCTCGCGACTGCTTGCGCGGCAGCCTTTGCGGTTGCGGGTCGATGGCGCGCTGGCCTTGGCAAGCGTTTTGGCGTGAAAGGCCGGAAAGTTGGCCATGTCTGTCGGCAGGCGGCGAAATAGCCCTGTCTTGCGGATCGCGAATCCGACGGTCTGCGCGATGATGCTGGTCATGTTCGGTCTCCAAATTCAGGGACTTGCGGAGTCATACCCCAGCCACCCCGTCCCAGATCAGTTTCAAAGACAGTGCCAACAACGCCCATGTCACAATCTTGTAGAACAGCACTTCGGGGATCACTCGAACCAGCCGGAGGCCCGCAAAAACCGCAATCGAAGCCGGAACAGCAAGCAAAGCAGCGGTTTTCAGGCTCGTTGGGGTTAACTGGCCAAGGGCGTAATAAGGGATCAACTTGAGCCCATTTCCGATCGCAAAAGCGATGGTTGCGGTCCCGGCAAAAACTGTCTTGGGCAGCTTCAATGGCAGGGTATAGACCTGAAAGGGCGGGGCGCCGGAATGCACGACAAAGCTGGTAAAGCCGGTGACGGTCCCCCAGAACAGGCCGGGCGCGACTCGGCCTTGCGAGCCGGAAGGTCCCGTTTGCGCCGCAAAAGCGTGTTCAGGGAAAACACAAACCCAATCAGACCGACCAAGGTGACGACGACCCATTCCGGCACTTCGCTGGCCAAGGCCCAGGCCAACCCGATGCCCGCGATCATGCCTGGCACCACGATAATCAGGACCCGTTTGTCAAAGTCGCGACGATAGGCAACCAGTCCGAACATATCAGACACCACGTAGACCGGCAGCAACAAGCCCGCTGCAACCACCGGATCAATGACCAGCGACAGGATCGGAACCCCCATCATGCCGATCATCGGCAATCCGCCTTTGCCCATACCGACAAAAATACTCGCCGCGATCGCGGCTATCCAGAAAGCTGTGCCGTCCATATGAAAGACCCTCGTACCATAAATTATTTCATTGCCGCAGTGGATCAGGTCCAGCCGATCCAATCGCGGATCGCCCCGCCCATCACGGCGTCTTGTTCGGCCCCCTTGAGCCAATCAAGATCGCGCAGGAACATCTCAGCACAGTCGCGCCAGGACAGGTGCATGCGGGTATAATCGGTGCCCCAAAACATCCGCTCCGCGCCAAAGGCGTCATAGGTGCGGCGCAGCAGGTCATGCGTGCTGGCAAAGGGGAAATCGTCGGTCGCCATGCTGGGCACGGCCGTCCGCCGCTTGCGGCAGCTTGACCGACGGCGGTACGCCGAGGTGATCTATCAGCAGACGCATCCGGGGAAAGCGCGCGGCGATTTCGGCCACGATCGGAATTTGCTGCGGCATCACGAAAAGCCCCATCGGCAAGGCGCGCGCATCTGCGGCCGCCCAGAGCCAATCAAGTTTGCCTGCCTTCAGCCGCGCCGACATGTCAGGCATCGGAAGGATGAACCGCATTCCCTTCATGCCAGGCTGCGCCATCAGCGCCTCAACGGCATCCTCATTGGTGGTTTCATCCAGCGGGAACCAGCCCAGCGTGGCAAACCGGTCAGGATGGGTCCATGCCGCCTGAGCGGCATACTCCATGCCGTCCGTATCCCAGTTCGGCGGATGGTTGACGGCCCCCGCAATGCCAGCTGCATCCATCTCGCGCAACGCATCTTTGATACGGAAAGGCTTGCGCCAATGGTGCGGCGGGGCTTTGTCGTTGGCCCACAGATGGATCTGTGCGTCAGTGATCTGCATGGTCTAGTCCCGCCCCACCAGTCGCGCCCGCGTCCAATCCGCGATCAGGAAATCACGGTCGTCGCGGTGGCGATAAAGGCAATGGTCGCCGTCCGAAAATGTCACCATGCGGATGTCTTCGGTGGGCGTTCCGTCATACAGCATCTGAGCCACAGGGTTCGAGATCAGGTGATCCTCGGCACCGTGCAGGAACAAAAGCGGATAGTCGGCGTTGATCCCGGCTTCCTTCGGGGTCACCGATTTCAGCACTTCGGTCGCCTCGGCTGCGGTCTCGACACCGCAAAAGGCCATGATCTTGGCAAAATAGGGCGACTCGGTCGGGGCCATCCAAGGGGCAAAGGGTCCACCGTTGTTGCAACAGGCCCTGATCCGGGGATCGCCAGCGGCATAGGCCATGGCAAGACTACCGCCCATGCTGTTGCCGATGATGCCCAGTGGCAGGCCTTTGGCACGGTCTTCGAGGTAATCGACAGCACTCGAAAACGCCGAACGCCAGTCAGCAGACAGCGTGTGACCGTGAGTAAATCTGGTTTCACCCTGACCCGGCGCATCCAGCATCAGCGCATGAATGCCCCGCGTGGCCAGAGCATGACCCAAGCAATCGAAATCCATCGCCCAGCCCTCCGTGCCGCCGATAACGATGACCGCCGCAACCGGTTCGTTGACGGCCGGAAACATCCAGCCTGCCAGCGGCTTGTCGGTGGTATTGATCAGCACCCGTTCGCAATCGCCCGCCAACTCGGCGGCTTGGGCGTAGAGATCGGCGGCGCGGGCAAAAATCGTCCGGCGCTCGTCGGTATCCTCCATCATCATCGCCTGTGCCATCCGCACCAGCGCCGAGGCCCGACGCAGGTAGGCCACCTGCGTCACCGTACCAGCCGTGGCGGCCCGCGCCTGACAGATTTCGGCCATGGTTTCAGCAGCAGACTGCCAGCTTTCGCCTTGAAGAACCCGTGCCCGGAGTTCGACGGCATCGGAGTAATTCACCCCATACCCCATGGTCCGCTCAAGCGGATAGACCGCCAGCGCCGCCTGAGCATCGGGAGAGAGTGAGGCCACCCGATCAGGGGCTTCAGTCTGACGGGCAGTGAAGTCAAACATGACCTTCATGACTTCGACCCGCGGGAGAGGGCCGTCCAAGCCGTCATAAGCGCCAGAAGAACGGCAAAAATCGCAAAGCGGATCGCTGCCATTGGCCCAGCGGCCGTGGCAACCGTGGCAAACTCCAGAGCAGGGACGATGGTCAGGCCGAGGAACAACAGGGCCAAAGCGGACCGCAACCCTTTGAACGCGGCGACAAGCCCGATCAGGCTCAGCGCGATATTGCGAGCGCCGATGCCGCTGATAAAGGGCAGGCCTTCGGGGGCGGTCAGCGCGGTGCCGTAGGTGCCCACAAAGCTTCCCGGCACGATGATTTCCGCGACACCCAGGCCCAGGAAAGCGGCGGAAAGGAGCCCGGCAACGACCCGGACAGGCATTGACGGCGCATCGGTGTTGGGAGAGGTTTCAGTCAGCATTTTATCATTTCCTTTGGCGAGAGGTTCTTAAGGTCAGATATTTTGTCATCAGGCCTGCGCGGTGACCCGTGCCGCAAAATTTTCAATCGTAGCAACGCGGTCATGAACAGCGAAGGTTGCGATGTAGCCATCAGGTCGGATCAGCAGCAGAACGGACTGATCGACACCGTATCCTTCACGGAACGATCCGGCGGCGTCGGCAAGGCACAGGTCAGAAAATGCGCCGGGTCCGGCGTCTATCGCCACCCGCTTGAGCGGTGCCCCCTGCCCCGCCCAAGCCACCGCTGCCAGATCAGCGGCGGCACCCGGTCCGTAAGCCAGCAAGGTAAAGTGCGGTCCACGCAGAGCCTCGAACAGCCGCGTGGGTTTGCCGGTGGTATCCTGCAACCTGGCGTCCGGGGCACGGTCGCCGGGGCGCAACTTGTCCGAGCCCTCCTGTTCGAGCGCGCCCAGGGGGCCAGCACGATAGGTGATCGACAATTGTTGTTCATCCTTGCCGCGACTGATCGCCGAGGGGTCAAGTTTGCCCAAAGCCTCGTATTTCGCGGTCGAGACGCCCAGAACCCCGGCGGCAATGGGCTGCCGTTCGTCTTCGTAGCTGTTCAGCAGATCCGCCGGTGCGCCGGCCAGAACCTGCCCCAGTTTCCAACCCAGATTATAAGCGTCCTGAATACCGGTATTCATGCCCTGCGCGCCCATCGGCGTATGCACATGCGCCGCGTCACCCGCCAGAAAGACCCGGCCACGACCATAGCGCTCGGCCAACCGGATATTGGGGCGGAACACGGTGGTCCATTGAATGTCGTAGAGGCGGAAGCGGGACGATCCGGTTTGTTTGGCCCAGCGGGTATTGAGCGACGCGGCGTCCAGTTTTGGCTCCTCTCCGGGCTTCAACCGAATCATCACCTGAAACAAGTCGCTGTTGGGTAGCGGGCAGGCCCCGGCGAAGGCACCTTTCAACCAGGGCCAGACATGCCAGTGATTGCGGCCAAGACCTTCAACTTTGCAATCGACGATGATCATCCGGTCGGATTCGTCGGTCTTGCCGGGAAACGCGATATCCAACTGCTGACGCACCTTACTGGACCCGCCATCAGCGCCCACAACATATTGAAACCGTTCGGTCACAGCTCCGTCAGGGCCGTCGATGATAGCCGTCACCCCCGCGTCATCCTGCGTCAGTGAGACAAGTTGAGTGTTGTGCTCGACCTGAACGCCCCATGGCGCAAGCTGGCGTTGAATGATCGCGTCGGTGCTGAATTGCGGGATCAGCCAAGTGTTCGGATAGGGAACCGCGTCCGTGGCCGAGGCAATCTTCATCATCTTTTTCGGGACCCGGATCGGGCCGATATGAATACCAAGAGGCGGATAGATCGAGCCTGCGGACAGGATGTCCTCAATCGCACCCAGATCTTCCAGCACTTCCATTGACCGGGGTTGGATGCCCTTAGCGCGCGAGCCGGGAAAACTTTGCGGGTTGCGGTCGATGATCCGAACCTTGACGCCGCGCCGTGCCAGATCGACCCCAAGCGTCGAGCCGGTCGGGCCTGCGCCCACGATCAAGACATCCGCTGTTTGTTTGTTTGCCATGCTGGCCTCCATTACGTGTAATGTGCACATAAATTGAGTCCCGCAGATCAGTCAAGAAAAACCGTGCATAATACACGTAAATTCGATCTGACGTCACGTCATTAGCGAAATTCGAACGCTTCCACGTGGATGCGGCGCCCCGGGACGCCCGCAGCCCGAAACCCTTTGGACAAGTCGGATGTCAACGAAGCTGGGCCGCATTGATACAGGCTGTATCCCGCCAGAGGTTGGTCCACCTCGGCCCGTATCAGGTCCATGGTGCAAGAGTCGCCTGCGCGTGATTCGACCAGGATCAGCCGCATCCGAGGCATTTGCGCAAGCCGGTCGCGCAACTCCTCCAGATAAAGGGCATCAGCGACCTCGCGGACCGCGTAAAAGAACCAGATTTCGCGCGTGTCACCGGAGGCCAGGCTGCGGACGGCTGACAGAAACGGGGCCACTCCAATACCACCTGCGATCCAGATTTGCCGGTCGCCGCCGCGTGAAGTGTCAAAACGCCCGTAGGGGCCGCGCACATCCACTTTTGTACCGGGCGTCAGATCCTTGCGGATGCGCCGTGTCCAGTCGCCCAGCGACTTGACGGTAAATCGTAACATCGCATCGGCGGGAGCGCTGGTGATGGTAAAAGGATGCGGCTCGGACAACCCCGCGTGATGAAATTTGACGAAGGCGAATTGACCCGCCCGGAACGGCATCGCCCCGGCGCTCGGTGCCAGGACGATTTCGGCGCTTCGCTCCAACTTGTTGACGGCTTCAACCACATATTTCCGCGACGTCACCGTCGGCATCAAAAGAAGGGTATAAAGATAGCTCAACAGACCAATAATCCCGGCTGCAAACAGGATCATGCCCGAGGGACCGTATCTGTCGTAGAAAAAGACGGGTGCCATCAGGACATGCAGGAACACCAACGCAAAAACCAAGCCCATGGCTTTGTGCGGTATGCGCCAACGGTGATACGCGATCTTGCGGTTCAGCGTCAGCGCCAGCAGCAGGAACAAGAAAATCATCGCGTACATACCCAATGGAGCAGAAGGTACAAGCGCCTCGTGGATGGCGTCCACGCCCTCGGGCACGGCATCAGGGGATAGAGGAAAGTGCAGCAGAGCCAGCACACCCGCAGTTGTGCCTGCGTATTTGTGCACCTCATACATCCGGTCCAGACCGCCGAACGCACCCTCCAACCATCGCGGCCGCGCGGCAAGAAGGTTGGCCGTGGCCATGAGGATGAAGGCAATCCCACCCAGCAGCGTTGCACCCAGCACTTTAAGTGGGATCTGCGGATCGGAGAAACCAACATGTAGGATCGAAAACGCGATCAAGGTCGCGGCCAGAACGGCAACTCCGGGTTGTCTCAACATAAATTTGGTCTTTCTATGCGAAGCGCGGTGCGGCAATTTGGTCGATGCGATGAGGCTCGTTGCAAAACGCAAACAACGCGTGAGATTTCCTGTTGCCACTTCTTCAAGGCTCGTGTGTATTATGCACGTAAATAACGCGAGGCCTCCATGTCAACAAATAACATGCATAATACACAT
This sequence comes from Celeribacter baekdonensis, assembly GCF_003047105.1. Taxonomy (NCBI): domain Bacteria; kingdom Pseudomonadati; phylum Pseudomonadota; class Alphaproteobacteria; order Rhodobacterales; family Roseobacteraceae; genus Celeribacter; species Celeribacter baekdonensis. The sequence continues at coordinate 83,468 of NZ_CP028472.1, read as the reverse complement.
ATTTCCACCCAGATCCGCCAAGTGCATGGGGCAGTGTCAGACATAGTTGCGGTGATGAACAGCCCGCAACGCGACGAAAGCATGGTGAAAGAGGCGGGCATTCCGTTGGACCGTGCCCTGTTTCCGCTGCTGGTCGGGATCGAACGAAACGGACCGATCGGGGTGACCGACCTCGCCGACATGGTCGGGCGCGACCACACCACTGTCAGCAGACAGGTCGCCAAGCTTGATGAACTGGGTCTGGTTGAACGTCAGGCGAGTGCCAAAGATGGCAGAGTCCGTCATGCCGTCGTGACACCCAAGGGCAAGGAGATGACCGACCTTGTCGACATCGCGCGTGACAAGATGGGGCGAGCCATCCTCGAAACATGGGATCCCGTAGAAATCAGCGAACTGGTGCGGCTGATCCGGAAACTTGCGGATGGCGTCAAAGGTTTGAATTCAGGAACGGCGCGGCGTTGACGCCACCACCCGCACCGCCTTTGCCTTTCATGCGGCGCGCCCCGTGTACGCCGCAAACTCATGCGTTTCTGCGATGGCACGGCATGGCACGGGCGTGGCATAACATGGCACGAGAAAACTAACCCTCTGAAAATAAAGAAAAACAAAGACGGGTGCACGGAAGCCGCAACAACAACCCAAAAAGCCTTTATTTATAAAGGCTTGAGGCTAACGGGCCGCTTGCTGCGTCAGGTGTGTAGACTTCCATCCGGCACGGATGGTCTCAGGAGGGTGAAACGAAGTGCCCTCCCGCTCGAAGACGTAAGCGTTAGCTTCCCTTTTCCCGGCTTCCATCGCTGGGAATCGCGTGCTCGGATTTGTAAAAATGCGACCGCGATCCTGCTGGTCATGACGCCCGCGCTCGCGTGCGCAAACGGGTGGACCGAACTGCGCCCATTGGCCCTCGAACATCCTTCGCTCCCCTCATTCTTGCTTCACGCCCGCATCCTCCATCTGCTCCCGATCGGGCAGGTCGTGTAGGCTCTCCAATCCGAAGGCAACGAGGAACTGTTCGGTGGTGACAAAGGTGTAGGGCGCGCCCCGTCTCGGGGATCGTGGCCCTGTCCCGATCAGCCCGCGCGCGTGCAGGCGCCCGATCAGGTCGCGGCTGATCTCCTTGCCGAAGATCTCCTTGAGCCCGTCGCGCGCAATCGGTTGATGATAGGCGATCGCCGCCAGAACCGCGACGTCGAACCGGTTGAGATCCATCAGTTGATCGCCAACGTCCGCTGCGGCGCGGATCGCGGGCGCGTAGGCGGTCCGCGTCCGGAACATCCAGCCTTCCGCCACTTTGGCAACCTCGAACGCCCGCCCGTCCAGATCGGCCGACACGTCCGCGATCAAAAGATCCACTGAGACCCCCTGCCCCACCACGCGGGTCAGGTCCTCGCGGGCGACCGGCGTGGCGGAGGCAAACAGCACCGCCTCGATCCGGCGCATCCATTCGCGCCAGCGCAATTCTGGCGGCAGGTCGGACAGGTCACGATCAAACTCTTCTGCCATCTTACACCCCGTAAAGCCGGAAGGTGTCGCGGCCGGTCAGTTCGCGCACGGCACCGAGGTCGACCAGCCGGTCGCACAGCCTGCGCGCGGACCGGCCCGGCAAAGGCAAGGCCGAGGCCGCGACCGCATCGCGGTTCAGGAATATTTCGACCGCATCGTCTGCCCCTTTGGCGCGCAATTTTGGCGCAACGGCTTTGAGGCGCGCGGCCGTCCGGGTCAGCTCTAAGGACAGCCGCACCGTCTCAGAGGCCGATGCGGTCACGGCACAATGACACGCCAGCCGCAACGCCTCGCCCTGCTTGCGCAGATCGGCGCGTTTCAGACCCAAAGCCAGCAGCGGCACCAGATGCTCCCAACCGAGCGCCTGCGCCAAAGCCGCATCGGCCAGGATCAGCGCCGCCCCCTCTGCCCTCGGGACATCCGTCATGATGGTTTCCAAAACGGCGGCGGCGCGCGCAACCGGGCCGCCCTGCCCCGCGCCGTGCCCATCGAGCCAGATCGCGATTGTGTCAGGGTCAAACTCTGGCAAGGCGCGGTGGAGCGACTTGAGTGTGGCGGGCCGTTCGACCGCGCAGCGCCAGCGGTGATAGGTCTCTCCCGCCGGTCCCGGCAGGTCGCCCGGGCGCAGGAAATGGAGTGCATCTCGCAACGCCCCGGCCCGTTCGGGCCGCCCTGCGAAGCCCATACAGGCTTCGGCCGCGCGCAGCGCGAGACGATCCCGCAACAAGGCTTGGGGCACTTCCTTGTGTCCCAATACCACATGCAGGTGGTTCAGCGCCGCACCCGACAAAAACGCAACATCTTCAAAGGTTTCAGGACGCGCCGAGGTGACCCAGGCGGGCATCAGGGGTAGAGTGTCCAGATCGTCGATAGGATCATGCCGGGCAAATGTCATGCTTTGAGCCTATATCAACGCGGCGCTTTTATCCAGAAATTTCACTCCAAACCGCCGCAGCTTGCGCGATCTATATATGTCCAATAAGTTTGCATTATCAGACATAGATGGAAATGGCCGGAAACGCATGCCGCAACGCCCAAAAAACACCCCGGATGTCGGATGGCCGGAATTCATGAGATTCAAGCACTTCCCTGAAAAGCGAGTCGGGGTTCATGAGATTCTGTACCGGTATTTATGAGACTGGATGGTGCGGTATTTGTGAGACTGGCGCTGTCTCGCGGCTTTTTCGGCAGACTGGCGTGCGCTCTCGTCGCGCTCAGCGCGCCAGAACCGGGCCGAGATGCGTCGCCTCAACGAGAGTGGCCATGATCGGAGCGCTTCCCGGACCCGTCCCTGCCCTTCCGCGTCGCTCATGAGCTTGATTGAGATCGCCCATTTGACCGGATCCTCGATGATCCGGTCGATGCCAACCGTCAGCGCGAAGGCCTGTAACAGCGAGCCCTGCGCCAGGGCGTGGAGACCGGGGCGCACCGGCTTGGTAAGGACTGGCGCCACCTGATCGTATTCGGGAACGACGACCGTCAGCGCCTGCCGGAGGATCGGCGTGGTGAGGAAATCATGGTAGTCCCGCCGGGTCTGGAGCGACATCCGCGGTTGCTCGTCGACATTCGGCGGCGAGGCCCGGCGATGCCGCGCCGTCAGAACCTGAAGCACTTCGGGCGCTTCCAGGTCTCCCTGCCCCGCGCTGCGCGCCCAGGCATCCAGATACGCGGCACCGGCCTCGGCATGCCCTTCAAGTTTCTTAAAGCAATCCGCACCGAACCGGTCGGACAGGGTCTCGCCGGTCGCGTCCCGAAACTCCACAGCATGCACCGGGCAACTGAATCGCCACGGCAGCGCGGCGGATTTGCGATGCAGCTCTTCGGGACAGAGCGGACACGTATGCCGGTTCTTCCGCGCGATCATCATGCGCGCCGCAGACCCCAACTCCCGGAAGGTCATGGCCTGCACGGTCTCAGGCGAAAGGCCGGTCCAAGCCGCGATCAGAGCCCCCTGCCCTTCCGAAAGACGCCATTCCAGGTCGAACACGTCGTGCCCCTTCAGGCCAAGCGCTGCAACGAATTCCGAAACCGTCATGGCGTAGAACGGGGCCATGCGCGCGGCCCAGGAAGACAGTCGTTCGTCGACCTCGGGGGCGTAAACAACCGGCAGGCGCCCGCACCCCGTCACACCGGCTCTCCCAGGACCGCCTGCAACCGGTCGCCACCCAGAATATCGCGCGAGAGGATGCGTTCCTCGCCGCTTTCGATGGCGGCGATCGCCAGCTGCGACAGGATCGAAAAGATGCCCGAGGTGATGCCGCCAGTCACCTTGATGATCCGCGCGAGCGCGTGTCCGTCGATCTGGCTTTGGCGCCGAAGCGGCAGCGTGCGCGTGAGCGTGCTCATCAGCCCGTTCAGATCCTCGCCCTCCCGCCAGGGCGGCAATGCGAAGGCCTCGAAGCGACGCACCAGCTGATCATCGGTGCGCAGCGCGTTGCGGGCCTGTGCGGTGCCGACGCAAACCAGCGGGATGCGCAGCTCGTTGCCCAGAAAGCGCAGCATGTTCAGGAATCGCGCCTGTTCGCGGATCGTGCCCGCCTGCAGGCTGTGGATCTCGTCAATCACCAGCATCCCCGGGCGCAATTCGGCGAGCAGTCGCAAGGCCAGACTCTCAAGTACAGATAGTGTCGCCCGCGGCGGCTCGGGGGCTCCAATCGCCGCCAGGATCCGGCGGTAGAAGCGCGACTCGTCGGGCCCCGAGACCATCTGCACCGCAACGACCGGCATATGCAGCCGTCCACTGGCTTCGTCGAAGCTCGACGCGTGATCGCGGGTGAACTTCTCGATGATCATCGTCTTGCCCATGCCGCTGTCACCGACAATGAGCAGGTTCGGCATGCGGGCGCGCTCGGGAAACGACATCAGCGTTTCCAGCTTCTCCAAGGCCGCCTCGGCCCTGGGATAGGAGACCCAGCGGTCGGCGCGAATCCGGTGAATGCGCTCGTCGGCGCTGAGCGCGGCGATCTTGCCGGCTCCCGGGTAGAGATGCGGGAACTCAGTCATCGTCGTACCATTCCTCGACCTTGAAGCCGGGATGGCTGAGGAACGGGCTCCCCTCCCCTTCCAGCGCGGGCAAGGCATCTCGCGCGGCGTCATCCGGTGTCACGTCGATCATGCGCCGGGGTGCCAGATGCGCCCGCCGCGCCTGATGACGCCGCGTGGCCTTGGTCTGCCGTACCGCGGTGTCGACGAGGTCGCGCTGCGCCTCGATCGTCCTGAAAATCAACTCCTCGTCCACAGAATGACGTCCAGCCTCGCGCAGGGCCCGCCGCGCCGCGCGGTGCTCCCAGAGCGTGATCGCAGGCCGTGTCAGATCAGCAGGTCGGGCTTCGATGATCCCACTCTCTGTCAGCACGAAGATGCGCGAGAGATCGCGCGGATCGTATTTGAGCGTGAACTTGCGGCTTTCCCGGCCCATCAGCCAACGCAACTCGTCCGCCCAGTAGCGGATGTGGAAGAGATGCAGGCCGTCGCGCTGCAAAACCCGCTGCTCAGACGGCAGAAAATCGACCAAGAACTGGCGCAGATCGGCGGGTATACGGAGTCTGACTTCGTCCACCCGTGTTGCCCAGGCCGCCGAGGGCGTGATTTCCAACGCGCTATGCACCCGCGCGTGGTAGGAGCCGGTGATTTCCAGCGCCAGCCAGGTTTCCAGCTCGCGCAAGGTCATCACCGCCTCGGCTTCGGCATCGAGATCGCCGCGCTCGAAGATGTTCGAGAAATGCGAGCCCGGCAGCAGGTGAATCGCGCCCATCATCGTGCCGATCAGCCGCTCGATATGCCCGCCATAGCGCGGCGTGCCGGGCGGACGGTACTGCAGGTCGATCTGGTATTCGGAACAGGCAAGCTGAAAAGCCCGGGCATGGAACTCCGCGCCATTGTCCACATAAATCGCGGTCGGGATGCCCCGCGCCAGCCACTCCGTGCTGATCCCGCACGCCGTCAGCCAGTGCATTTTCTCCATCACCGCATGGGTCAGGCAGAGGGCGACGGAGAGCAGCGAGGGCGGTTCCAGGGACAAGTGGAAGCCCAGAACCATGCGGGTATTCACGTCGATCGCGACCGTCAGCGTTGGCCGACCGAGCGGGCGTCGTGTCACCGGATCTACCACTGTCACGTCAGCCTTGGTGTGGTCGATCTGGACGATATCCAGCGGATCGTTGGCGACCAGCCCCCCAGGCGTGGCCAGATAGCGCCGGTCGGCCTTGTCCTTGCCCTCTCGCCGGGCCATCAGCTTAGCCTGGTCATGTTGCTCCAGCCAGCGCCCCAGACGACGGATCGAGGGCGGTGCCAGCCCTTGAGCCCGACAATCGGCGGCGACCTCCCGCCAGAACCGCGTTCTGGTAGGTTTGCGGCGGGTGGCATAAAGCCCCTTGAAGTGGCGGGACACGATTTCTTCCACCGCCGGGTCCAGCGGCTGCATGCCAGGTTTGGGGCCCCGGGTGTCCGGCAGAAGTGCACTGGTCCGCCCGTCCTCGCGGAACTGCTTCACCAGACGAAAAAGCGTGGATCGGCTGACATTTAGCTGACGTATGGCCCAGTCGACATTGCCCTGAGTCAGCTGGGCCGGCAGCTCCGCGAGCACCCGGGCGCGAAACTCCGCCTCTTCCCAATCCTTGTCAGCTGGAAAATTATCGGACATAACTTACTCAGTGCATGGATGCCGGATAGTCTCACCAATGGTGATTCAAATCGGCGTCCAGTCTCACATACCTTGAATCGGTTTCAGAAATGCGACACAGGCAAGCTATTGAAAACACATGGAACGCAGTCTCAAGAATTCCGGCAGACCGACACCGGAGATCACCCTCCCCGCCCATGTCGCAGGGTCTGGCACTTTGGACCGATTGGTGGATACAGCGCGCGATTATGCCCGCGGGGCAACCTCAGAAAACACCAACGCCGCCTATGCGGCAGATTGGGCGCATTTCACCCGCTGGTGTCGGCGGCGCGGTGCAGAGCCCCTGCCCCCCTCTGCCGAAGTGATCGGCTTCTACATTGCCAACTGTGCGTCCCCCGATGATCGGTCCCCTGCCCTGTCTGTGTCGACCATCGAACGCCGCCTCTCTGGGTTGGCGTGGCACTACCAGAACCGCGGCTTTACGCTCGATCGCAAAGACCGCCACATCTCCACGGTGCTGGCCGGGATCAAACGCAAACACGCCCGCCCGCCAGTGCAGAAGGAAGCGGTTCTTGCCGATGATATCCGCGCCATGGTCGCCACTTTGGGGTTCGATTTGCGTGGGCTGCGCGACCGGGCAATCTTGCTTTTGGGCTTTGCGGGCGGGTTGCGTCGGTCCGAGATTGTCAGCCTCGACAGGCGCAAGGATGACACGCTGGACGGCAAAGGTTGGATCGAGATTTTGGACGCCGGGGTTGTGCTGACCTTTCGCGGCAAAACCGGATGGCGCGAGGTCGAGATCGGGCGCGGGTCCTCGCAGCAAACCTGCCCTGTCCACGCGCTGGAACACTGGCTGCATTTCGCCAAGATCGACATTGGTCCAGTGTTTCGCCGCGCGTCGCAGGATGGCACCCGCGCGTTGGAGACGCGTCTCTCGGACAAGCATGTCGCACGACTGATCAAGCAAACCGTTTTGGCCGCGGGCATCCGATCCGATCTGCCGGAAAAGGACCGGCTTGCGCTGTTCTCCGGCCACAGCTTGCGCGCGGGGCTTGCCAGTTCCGCCGAAGTTGATGAGCGCTATGTGCAAAAGCATCTCGGCCATGCCAGTGCCGAAATGACCCGCCGCTACCAACGCCGCCGCGACAGGTTCCGCGTCAACCTGACCAAGGCCGCAGGGTTGTAGAATAGGGGCCGTACAAATTTGGCGCTTGGCACCATTTTTGAATTCGCGCTGCGCGGAATAGATTCACACTCATCCAAACCTGCGCAAGCTCACGGGATGTAAAATATTGTCCGCGGACAATATTAGATTAAGCGGCATAAGTTTTTGCGACTGCAAGACGTCTGACGAGTTTCTCTGGGCTAAAATCAGCACTTTTTGCCCCAGTGGTGATGGCCCTAAAATATGCACCGATGGCTTTGATTTTGTCGTGGAACTGCATAATTGCCCAAACTGTCGCCGCCGCTCTTAGGGCTCCAAGACGGCGATGCGCAGCTTCATAGCTTTGGCTACTGATGCCCAACATTGGTGCAAGTGTCCTTGCATGTGCCACGACATCGTGAACTGTTTCGATGTTTTTCAATGAAAACTGTGCGGCTTCAGGGCACGCTGACAGCAGTTCAGGAATAGTGATTGGCTGTTCTGGCTGGGATGAGGGCGTCTCTTTTTTTACACTGTCTGCTTCTTTATCAATATGTTCTTTATTTGACTTATGAAGGTGCCGGACAAAATGGCCGTCGCTGCCGGACAGTGTTGTTGTTGGATGAGCAGGAATATCGTCGGTTGTTTCTGCTTCAACCGTGGTGACAGTAAGCTCTGCTAACAGGGTTTCGCAGTCGTCGAGTGACAATTTGCGACGAAGGCTGCGCAAGGTTTGAAGGGCAACCTCATCATCTGGATTGATCCGCAGGCTGTCGTTGGCGGCAGCTCTAATTTTGGCGCGTAGGTATTCGATTTGCTCTTTCTCTCTGAGGACCTCAGCGGCGAGAGCGGCAAGCTCGTGCAACCTTGAAAAGAGAGGTGACAGATCAAAGCCAAACCGGAGGGCGGTGCCTTCGTGGCTGTTGTGTTTTGTGAACCGCTTTCTGTTGGGACTGTCGCGACGGATGAGGAGACCCAGATCTTGCAACACGGCTGCGTGGCGCCGGATGGTCCGGTCTGAGATACCGTTCAGACGGAAGGTGAGGGTTGTGTTCGATGCGAAGACGGTGTGGTGATTCCGTTTTGGTGCGAGGCATGAAAGCATCGCGTCCAAGGTCGCAATCACAGAGGCACTGAGGCCTAGGCGAGGGGCTGCATGTCTGAGAGTTGCGATCACGATGTGCCGCTCTGGAATCGAATTGTCCGCGGACAATAGCTCTGTGTTCCGCAACCCAATGGGTGCGGTTGCCTGTTTAAATGCCATGTTTTTTCACGACAACCTGGTCTGAAAGGCCCCGTCAGGTCCTAAATCAGAAAAAAGGCAACAAAAATTGGTCAACCGAATCGGTTGTTGTTGACTGACGTGGAGAAGCTGGTAAATCTGAAAGTGCAAAGAACAGATTGGGCTCTCCTAGGGAAACCTTGGGGGGCTCTTTCTTTTTGGGCTGTTGGTCGTGCTCCTTTTTATGTGGGTCTGCTCGTTGATTGGTCAGTCCGGCGTTTGGGCCGACTGCCACGCCTCATAGAGACGCGTAAGTTCAGCTTCGGCGCTGTCACGCACCCACTGAACAAATTCTGGGGCTTCGGACTTTGACAGTTTAACTGTCAAAGCGCGTGCCGTTTCCTTAACCTCAGCCGAGACTGTTCCATCACCCAGTTTGACCGTCAGGGTAGGGGAGGGGGCTGGTTTCGCAGTTGCTTTGGCCGTCACCGCCCGAGCAACCGCATCACTGATCAACCCAAACCGGTCGTCAGAGGTCTTGGCCGCATCGAGGTCAAGCGTTTGAGCGATCTGTTCAAGATCGACATCATGAGTGCGCATCTGGTCGGCCAGCTCTTCCCAGCGGCGCCGTCCGATGCCATGGGCGGACCCAATCTGTTCGATGACGGACTGGGGAATGGATCGCGCGACCTTGGTCATGCGCGACAGCATCGGCTTATCGACAGCTAAAGCGTCAAGAATGATCGCTTGCTCGTAGCCAGTTGTGGCCAACTCGGCCGCAAAGAGCGCTTTTTCAATAAAGCTGGGGTCCAAGCGCTGTGTGTTTTCCTGCCCTTGGGCGAGAATGGCCTCTTCGTCAGACAGTGATCGGACAAGAGCTTTTGCGGGTAGCCCAAGAGATCGTAAGGCGCGCAATCTGCGGCGACCGTACACAATCCGATAATGCCCGGGTCGATCCGCGAGAGGCCGAACCATTATGGGGACTTGTTGACCATGGGCCTTGATGCTCGCCGCAAGGGCTACAACATCGGCATCCGTAAAGGTGAGGCGGTCCTTGGGGCCATTCTCTTCAATGACATCGACCGAAATCTCTCGCACGGCATTGCTGGCGACATCCTTCAAGGTCGATTTGACACCACTCATAGCGCCGGTATTGGGAAAGCGTGATTTTTGCTCACCGCTGGTGGCCGTGGTGCTGCTTGTGCTGGGTGGGGCAGGGGGCTGAAACAGGTTTCTACGAGCCATCAGTCAGTCTCCCTTCCCCAAGCGTGCTGGATCGTCTTTTCGAACTCGTCAGCGACGCCGTTCACGCTTTCAAGGATGCGATCCAGCGTCTTTTTCACAACTTGCGAAGGCTCCAGCTCATAGATGGTTTGCTGTGTCATACCGGCGTCAGAGATTGCCGTGGATTTGAGCATCGGTGTGGTCAAAACTTGATCGAGCAAAATCGACCTCAGGAACCCCGCCATTTGCGATTGCGGGACGTCCGTTGGTTCATATCTGGCAATCAAGAATTTGAGGAAATTCCAGTCAATTGGCCCGGCCGCCTCTTCGAGAGTTTGGACAGTTTCTCCAGCCATTTCAAGGAATTGCGCCATTGAGGCGACGTCCAACATGCTTGGAACGACTGTGATCAACAGGCCCGTAGACGCCAACAATGCCGTCATGGTGGTGAAGCCGAGTTGAGGCGGACAATCAATGATGACGAGATCGTAGTTTGCCTCAACTTCATCAAGCGCAATCGCGAGGCGCTGTGTGAAGGGCGGGTCGACCCGGTGCTGAAGCGCATAGGCGGTTTCGGTCTCATACTCAGACAACAAAAGCCCCGCAGGCGCGAGGTCCAGATTGTGAAAATAGGTCTTGCGGATGACTTGGCTCAAGGGAACGGGGTCATCGTATTTGAGCGCGTCATACACGGTCCCGCTCTCAGCAAATTCGATTTCGGGACGATATCCGAACATCGTCGTCAAACTGGCCTGTGGGTCCATGTCGACGGCCAGCACTCTATAGCCTCGCAATGCGTAACGCTGTGCGAGGTGGATGGCGCTGGTCGTTTTGCTTGAGCCACCTTTAAAGTTCACGATGGAAATCACCTGAAGAGCATCGTTTTCGCGACGGCCAGGGAGGTAGGTGTCCCCATTCCGACCCGTCCGGGCCATCACATGGCGGATTTGGTCGATCTCTTCTGCGCTGTAGAGCCTGCGGCCACGGGAATCTGTCTCGACGTCAGGAAAGTCGCCTTCCTGATGGCGTGTTCTGAGATTTGACATACTGATGCCAGTGAGCTCAGATACTTCGGCAGGGTGGAATTTACGCAGCGCTTTTCGGCTGTCGGGCTGAAAGCTATTGCGCATATGGGTATTGAGCGCTTCCGACAAGCGCGCAGCATTTGACGCAATGGAGGCTGCGATGGAACTGGAATCTTCAGTTTTCATGTTTGAATTCACTCTGCCTTTTTGACCTCTTACCGGGTCTTTCTTGTTTCGTCGCTAAACGGCGCTATTTACGGCACATTGCGACAACTCAACTCATGACACGCAAGTTATCACGAGGCAATATTTTTTTATCTTTCAGCCCTCGGGGAAGAGGTGGCGTGTTAAGGCTGTACTCTAAGTTTTGGCGTTAACATTATGATAAGATAGAGTTTTTGTGTTATTTTTGTGATTTTTCAACATGTTGTAGAAGAAGAGCCTCGAACCCCAAGCTCTGGTCATGGAGGCAAATTTCGAATCGGCTCTTTCTTCTGGATATCTCGCATATGATTCAGGAGGGGGTGATCGTGAGCCGGTAAGCGATCCAGCCCCAGATGGTACACTGACAGATCGCTTGACCGTCCGAGCCAAGACTTTGTTCATCATCTACGGTCGTTTTTTAAAGTTTACTCTTTTTGTCGGTTAATTTATCGTCTAAATCGTTTTTATCTATTGATGCATGACTGCCCTCCCAGCCGCCGCCACGAGTCAGTCTTTCTTAAAAGAAAGCAAAGCGATGTTTGGACAACTCCTAAAGGGGGTCGCATGTGCGATTGCCTTTGCAGCCCCTGCGGCTGCGGCAGAAACACAATTGACCACACTGGCCGGCAAAGTCACTGTTCAGCCCGACCCGACTGAGGTGATCACATTCGACCTTGGCGTGTTGGACACCCTGACGGCGTTGGGTGTTGATGTGACGGGCGTTCCCTCACCAATATATGTTCCAGCATTGGAACATTTAGATGATGGCACGCGGCCCCGTATCGGCACCTTGTTCGAGCCGGATTATGAGCAGGTCTTTGCCCTCAAACCTGACCTTATCCTCGCGGGATCGCGCACGCGTGAAAAAATTGCGGCCTTGGAGAAAATCGCGCCAACTGTGGATATGTCACCATTCTCCGATGATATTGAAAAAGTGGTCAAAACCCAAACCACCGAGCTTGGTGCCCTGTTTGGAAAAGAGGCCAAAGCGACGGAGCTGGTCGATCACCTTCACACGTCGCTCGTAACCCTGCGGGCTCTGACGAAAGACGCAGGGAAAGGTTTGATTATCATGACCAATGGCCCGAAACTGTCCGCCTTTGGGCCGGGATCGCGCTTTGGATGGGTGCATGAGACCTTTGGCGTGGAGCCGCTTTTGGACAAGGTCGAAGCGGAAACCCACGGCGAAGCCATCAGTTTTGAGTTCCTGCATGAGGTCAACCCAGATTGGTTGATCGTCTTTGACCGGACCAAAGCCACGCATGGCGATGGCGCAACCGCAGATGTGACACTGGACAATGAACTGGTGGCGCAAACCACGGCAATGAAAAAAGGGCAGGTGATCTATGTCCACCCGGCAGATTTTTACATTGCCACGACCGGGGTGCGTTCGCTGCAAGACACAGTAGACCAATTTATCGCCGCCTTTGGCGCCGCTCAATAAGCGTTTTTGTTGTGAAATCTCTGCATCTTCATATGGGGCTCGCCTTGACCAGCATTTTGGTCATGGCGCTTCTGTCTTTGACCACCGGTGTCGCTGACATGTCTTTTGGTGCGGTGCTTCACGGTCAAGTCGATGATGCGCTCATTCTTCTGGCAAGTCGGGTGCCCCGCACCGTGGCGCTCATCCTGACCGGGGCGTCTATGGCGATTGCGGGTCTGATCTTTCAAATGCTGACGCGCAACAAATTCGTTGAACCCGCCACGGCGGGAACGGCCGAAAGTGCGGGGCTCGGTCTGCTTGTTGCGGTGTTCTTTTTCCCGGCCGCACCGATGTTGGCCAAGATGCTCCTTGCGTCCGGCTTTGCCATCGCGGGCACGGTGCTGTTTTTGCGGCTTCTTGATCGGCTGCCGCCGCATCAACCGTTGCTCGTGCCTTTGGTCGGGCTGATGTTGGGAGGGGTGATTGGGGCTGTGGCAACATTTTTCGCCTATCAGACCGATTTGCTGCAATATCTCGGCATTTGGACCACGGGCGAGTTTTCCGGCGTGTTGCGCGGACGCTACGAACTCCTTTGGATCACCGGCGGTTTGGCGGTGATTGGCTATCTCTATGCGGATCGGTTTTCGATCATCGGCATGGGTAGCGATGTTGCGATCACGCTGGGGCTAAACCATCGCGGGGTGATGTGGTTGGGGCTTTTGATCGTCTCTGTGATCACTGCCGTTGTCGTTGTCACCGTTGGGTCGATCCCGTTTCTCGGCCTCATCGTGCCAAATATTGTCAGTCGGATGGTCGGAGACAACCTGCGTGCAGCGGTGCCATGGGCGGCGAGCCTTGGCGCGGGGCTGTTGTTGTTCTGCGATATTTTAGGGCGGGTGTTGCGTGCACCCTATGAAGTCCCGATTGCGACGATTCTCGGAGTGCTTGGATCGGCGGTGTTTTTGATGATTCTTTTGGGACGACAAAGCCATGCCGTCCGATAGGTTTGCACAGATGTCCCTCCCTCCAACGGGTCAGGTTCCAATGGATCGCGCGCTCGCACGCTTGTTGATCCTCGGCGCGCTGTCTCTGGTGGCGCTCGGGCTTTTCCTCACTCTGGGTGTGCCGCATGGCGCTTGGGGATTTGCGCTTCCGTTTCGGGCCGGGAAACTCGTGGCCCTTGTGCTTGTGGCCTATGCCATCGCCACCTCCACCCAGCTCTTCCATGTCGCCACGCGTAATCAAATTCTCACCCCCGCCATTATGGGATTTGACGCGCTTTATCTGATGCTTCAGGCGGGGTTGGTCTTTTTCTTAGGGGCCATGGCGACACAAAATCTTGAACCAGTCTTCAAATTTTCCCTCGAAGTGATCTTGATGATGGTGTTTTCCACCGGGCTGTTCCTGTGGCTTTTTTCCGCACAGGCACGCGATTTGCATCTTCTGGTCTTGGTCGGGATCATTTTCGGCACGCTGTTTCGCAGCCTGTCCAGTTTCATCTCTCGGATGATCGACCCCAATGACTTCGTCGTCGTTCAAGGCGCAAGCTTTGCGCAGTTCAACACGGTCAATATTGATCTTGTGTGGATCACACTCGTGCTTTGTGCGTTCACATTGCCAGTTCTGTGGGCGCTACGGCACCAATTTGACGTGCTGGCACTGGGCCGGGACACCGCCATAAATCTTGGGCTAGCTTATCGGCGGGTCATGTTGATCACCTTCGCGATGATTGGCCTATTGGTCTCGGTCTCGACCGCGCTTGTCGGGCCAGTCACGTTCTTTGGCCTGCTGGTCACCCATCTCGCCTATCGTCTTTTGCCCGGTGCGCGGTTCGGACAGACATGGGTCGCCGCGACCCTTGTTGCAGTGATCACCCTTGTGGGCGGTCAGGCGGTTTTTGAACATGTGCTCGGTTTCAAAGGCACGCTCTCCGTGGTCATTGATTTGCTTGGCGGGCTCGTTTTTCTCACCCTCTTGTTCAAAGGCGCGCAACGATGATTCAAATCTCCGATGTCAGCCATCAGATTTCGGGCCTCCCGATCCTCACCGATGTGACATTCACCTTGCCAAAGGGTGGGATCACCGCCTTGATCGGGCCAAACGGCGCAGGCAAATCCACTCTTTTATCGCTCATGGCGCGGCTGAATAAATTGCAAACCGGCGCAATCTTTTTTGATGGCGTGGATGTGTCGACAACGCCGACGCAGGCACTGGCCAAACGCCTGTCTATCCTACGCCAAGACAATAGCGTTTCTGCGCGTCTGACCGTCGAAGACCTCGTGGGTTTTGGCCGCTATCCTCATCATAAAGGCCGCCCCACCGCTGAGGATCACCGCCTTATCTATGCCGCGCTTGAGGCGATGGCACTGATCCCGCTGCGGGCGCGATTCCTCGATGAACTCTCGGGCGGCCAACGTCAACGCGCCTATGTCGCCATGGTTTTGGCACAGGACACGGATTATGTTTTGCTCGATGAGCCATTGAACAATCTGGACATGAAACACGCCCGCCAGATGATGGAACGGCTGCGCGAGACGGCCCGCGATCAGGGCAAAAGTTTTGTGATCGTGATCCATGACATCAATTTCGCCGCCGCCTATGCCGATCGCATTGTCGCCTTGAAAAACGGCCGTTTGCACGCCATCGGCACGCCGAAAGACATCGTCACACGCCCGATGCTCAAACAGGTGTTTGACCTCGATATCATCGTTGAAAATATTCGAAACCTTCCCGTTGCGATTCACCAAGTCGCGCCTTTTCCACAGAGACAGGAGCACACATGACCGACACATTTGCAACCTGCAGTGGCCTTGCCGCTAGCACCTTTGCCGCGCCCCGTTTTGAGAAAATCGCCCTGCAATTGTCCGAGCACGGATATGAGGTAAAGCGCAATGAAGCGTGGATGAGTGGAGCAACGGATCGGGGGCAGTTCGAAATTGCAGGCGAGGAGGGTGCGATCAGAATCACCCTTGCAGCCAAAGATGCCAAAACATTGTTCATGCTGCGTGATCAAATTCTCCATATTGTCGATCACGCCGACCCTGAGCTTTTAACGCAATTCGAATGGTCGGGTATCTTGCCGGATCAAGGTCCGCCCGCCAATTTCCGTCTGGCTGAAGTGGTGGAGGTGACGCAGCCCTTCCCGCATTTTTATCGCGTGACGCTTAAGGCCGACAACATGGCGCATTTCTCCGATGGTGCGATGCATTTTCGTTTGTTGTTGCCGCCGCAGGGGCGCACCCCGGTTTGGCCGGCGCTCGACGCGACGGGCCGCACCCGATTTCCGACCGGCGAGGATCAGCTCCACAATCCGGTGTACACCTTTGTGTCGATTGATGTGGAAACAGGGCTTTTTGCCTTTGATGTGTTTATCCATGATGGCGGTCGGATCACCGAATGGGCACGTGGGGCACAGGTCGGTGATACGATCGGCATGACGGGGCCGGGGGGTGGGCAGATGCCAACAGCCCAGAGCCTGACCCTGGTCGGTGACGAAACCGCATTGCCCGCGATCCGGCGTATTTTGGCGCTGGCCGCACCGGAGGTGATCGGGCATGCGTATATCGAAGTCGGCGGAGCGGAAGATATTCAGGACCTCGTAAAGCCTAAAGGCATTACGGTGACATGGCTCATACGTGGCGCGGATCTTGGCCCTGTGGAGACGCTCTTTGCGCTCTATGGCGACGCCCCGATGGAGTCGATGCCGTTCCTGTGGTGCGGGGCGGAAAAATCCCAGGTTCAGCGCGCCCGCAAACATTTTCGGGATACGATTGGGATTGGGCCAGAGCAGAGCTATTTCTCGGGTTATTGGCGGAAAGAGGCCTAATGCGGTACAAAAACCGGGTCGGCGCATACGCGGGCCGACAAGCTTTCCTCGTTGTGACCGAGCCGTTCTTCCTCTCCGAGCGGAACCAGAAGATCTATTTCGTGATCACCTCGTATCTCAGCGGTTCAGTTTCCCAGAACCACCTCTAGCATCAGGTTTTGGAGGCGCAAGGCCCTGCGCCAGTCATAGCCTGCAGCGGGATGTTGTGGGAAGATGTAAGGGATTGGCCGCGAAAAAAGAATGCGGCGTTCAAACCCCAATGGTCAACAGATCGAGCGCCGCTGTGATCTCCATGTCGTGCTGCGCAAGGCTGGTAACCGGCATTTTCAGAATCACCACTGGCACCGCTGACAAGAACTGCGTCACCATCACATAGGGTTCAGTTTGGATATTAAACACTGGATTGAGGCGTTTGGCTGGCGATGGTGCTACACTGATCGGCATCAGCGGCACCATAATGCGCGTATTCAGGCTCTCCAGAAGATCGGCCTGCACATCGAGCAGATAGCCCGCACCGTCGGGACTCGCATGCACATCAAACCGCGCCATCAGAAGGGTCGGTATTTTTCTAGGGGCAAACCATGTTGCTCAACCCAAGCATTGGATGCTGCAAGCGCCTTGGCGTTCTCGCGCTGCCATGCGGCGGCTTTTGCATCCTTCACCGCCCGGCGCAAACCTGCTTCTGCCGCCTGCGAAAGGTTCACACCAAAGGAGCGGGCCTCAGACAAAAGGCCCTGATCCAAACTCAGGTTGGTTGGCTTTTTGGGGGTGGGTTGTGCTTGCATCGGCTTACCTCACGATCATGCGCATATCACAACAAGTCAATCAGCGGCATTCGATCCCAATACCTCAACAATAATGTTGAGCAGGACCATGGTTTCCTCAGGAAAACTACTCGGCCAATGCTCGGATTCAAGGCCATCTATTCAGCTGCCCCAACACGAGCAGGGATCGAAGCCGCACATGACTCGCAAGGGACAGTTCGGGCTGAATGGCGTGTCGCCTTTCACGCGGTTCGTGACCCTAGATGGGTAGTTGTGTTCAGTGGAAACTCTTATTCAACTTCCAGTAAAATTTGCGACAGAATTTTTGGTGTGCTTGATCGCCAAGTGTTTGAAGTGAAAAAAGGCCACTTTCCATCCGTCCGATTTGATCTATGTCATTTTCAGCATAATTTGGAGCGCTAACATTACACGTTCGGGGGTGCGGTGCTCTAAAAATATATGAGCATGCTTGAAAAATTTCTGCAAGAATGTCGTCAGTATGGGTTATATATACCAAATATTGCCTAATTTATATCTTAAGACTATAAGTAGGTAGATCGGGCTAAGCGTTGGGCGAATCTGCGCGCATATAGATGCGACAGAATTGCTTTACCGAGCGGAAGTAGATATCTTAACCTTGCGGTGAGGTGGATTTTGCTCGTGTTCGCGCTGAAGAGTTTTGTTGAATTGGAGTGCGGCGCAGGTGTCGGCGAAAAAAAGTCAAAATGAAACGGTAGAGCGTAAGGAATTGGCAAATGTTTTGCCTCTTTCCATGCACATGGCTGAACCGGATCGTCTAAGCTCCAAGTCTGGCCTGAGCGGCGTTGCCGCGAGTGCGATTGGCATGGGGCTGGCGCTGCAAGGCGGTGTGGCCAACAGATTGTGGGCCTCATCTGCAGAAGATGTGGCCGTCGAACCGACTGATGAGAGTTCTGAGCCGACCCAAGCGCCGGTGACGCATGATGATGTGAACGGGGAGGATGTGACTGCGGAGAATGCAGTCATAGATTCTCCTGCTACGCTCATAGAGGACGATGCGGTTGAGGACTTGGGTGTGGAACCAGAGTTTTCGCCTTCTGCTGCCGTGGCGGCGGCGGGCCGAACAGCAGGCATCGCAAATGCGGGCACCGCTGCTGACGCAGTGACACAAATGTTGTCCCAGGACGATGCCAAAGACGACGCTGCGCTTCTCGGAGGAGAGGAGGGGGGCTCGCAGACTATTGATTTCATTGGGTCTAACACAGAGGGTTTGGTCGGGTCTGTTCTCGATCCCGTGCTTGGGGAGGATGGCCTTATAGACGATCTTCTCGACGCGCTGTTTGGGGAAGGTGGGTTGCTGGACGGGCTTCTCGGGGATGAGGGGCTGATTGATGATCTTCTTGACGGGTTGATCGGCGAAGGCGGCGTTCTGGATCTCGAGGTTCTTGAGAGTCTTTTGGATGGCGTGGTCGAAATCGTTCTGGGAGAAGACGGCCTCCTGTCCGATTTGATTGGAGAGGATGGCCTTTTGGGAGACCTCCTTGATCCGCTGCTCGGGGATGGTGGTCTTTTGGATGGTTTGCTGGACCCAATCCTTGGAGTGGGTGTGGTTGACGACCTGCTTGGCGAGGATGGACTTGTTTCTGGCGTTGTGGATGACCTGCTTGGAGAAGGCGGTCTTGTCGAGGAGATTGTCGGCGACATCCCTGTGGTTGGCGATCTAGTCGGGTCTGATGGCCTCCTTGGAGATGTGTTGGGGGATGGCGGTCTTCTTGGTGGGCTGCTCGGCCTTGGTGGTGCGCATGTTGAGAATCTGAGCGCACCTACGGCAGTGCCTGTTGAGGAATATGCTGCGCCTGATGAAGGATACATCGAGTCTCTGATGGATTTCGATGTTCCGCTGGGTGAGGCGTCAGATACGGTGTCTGAGCTTATAGAAGGCCTGTCGTCTGGAAATGTAGACGACCTTATGTCAAATCTTCTCGGCGAGGCCGATGTGCTAGGCTTCGATGTCGCACAAGGCGACGTTGGAGGTTTCGATGATTTGTTTGCTGGCCTTGCGGCCGAAGATAGCCTGACCGGCTCTTTCGTGGATCAAGGTTTGCTCGGTGGTGTGGCTGATGCCGTTTCAGACGGTGATGTTGACTCTCTGTTGAGCGAAATTCTTGGTCCCCCGAGCAGTGATGTGCTGGCTGGCGGAGACGCATTTGACGTTCTACTTGAGGGTGAAGGTCAGGATTTGTTGAGTGGTGTTGCCGATGTCGGCGGGCTTCTTGGCGATTCGGATGGCGTTTTCGGGGGTATTTCGGATGTTGTGAACTCTGATACGCCTCTGCTTGATGATCTTTTCTTTGACCAAAATGACCAAGTTTAAGTGTGACCTAGTCACATAATTACATCCTTTGCCTTGATATTCATTTTGAATAAATGAATATTCTGTCATATGCCTTTTACTGGGCAATTTCTTTCATGTAGTTCTTATGGGTAGCTGTTGGCGGTTGCCTTGATCAAAAGGACATGATGAAGTCATTATGGTGGATTTTATAAGGGGGATGGGGTGTCTAAAGGTCTTTGTGGGAGAAGGTGGCTCCTTAAGATGTTTAAAGTGATTTTGGGGCCATGCTTTCGCAGTGTAGGGTCTGAGCATATTTTTGCCGCTCACAACTTGAGTTCACAAGAATGACTGTATCTGTCCTCTTTCAGGCCAGTGATGGCAGCGTGGCCCCGACGACGACGCCGAGTCTTGTGTTGACGATGCCGGGCCGATTGACATTGATGCAGGATCAGGCGGAGATCTCGGGTTTTGAAAAACTTGGCGCCAATTTGCATGTCGCCTTGGCCGATGGCTCCGAGCTATTGGTCGAAAACTTCTTTGTGATAGGACCTGATGGCGACTACAGCCTGTTTGTCGACGAAACAGGTGTTCCAGTTGTGACGGGTCTGATGGTGCCTGAAGCCGACATGGCATTCGACGACTCTCCTGTTGAAGTCGCGCACAATGTGCCAGCTGATGACGCAGGCGAAGCGGGCATGGGCCTTGTCCATGACAGCAGCGATGCGTTCGACCCCCTTGTCATCACGGGCTATGGCATAGGGGCCGCAGGCATGCTCTTTGCCATGATCCAAGAGGGAGAGGGCCCTCATGATGGGAGCGTTGATCTGGCAGTGCCTGATCAAGCTGTAGCTGTGGAAATGACTGAGAATGAAGGTATTTTTTCGACAGCCTCAGAGGATGTCACAACACACTCCTTCGATATGATCCTGTCAGACGG
The DNA here is from genome assembly GCF_003047105.1 of Celeribacter baekdonensis. NCBI lineage: Bacteria > Pseudomonadati > Pseudomonadota > Alphaproteobacteria > Rhodobacterales > Roseobacteraceae > Celeribacter > Celeribacter baekdonensis. The sequence continues at coordinate 63,261 of NZ_CP028472.1, read as the reverse complement.
GCAAGGTTTACTTGCTGGTCTGGATGTTGGGGAGCTGCTGTAATGCCAAAGTATGTCAAAAAAATGGGCGCATTTCTTGCACGCTCTCTGAAAACCTTGCTATGGCTTTCACCTCTTATTTTTGGCCTGTCGGCACCCGCACATGCACAAATGTCGATTCAGGAAGCCGTTCTGATCGCAACGGCAAGTGATCCAAGTGTCGAAGCGTTGCGCCAGAAAGTTGCAGCCCGAACCGTTGATATTCAAGCGGCCAGAGATGCCTATTTCCCCTCGATCAGCCTGTCAGGAGACAGCAGCACAACAGACAGTGACGGGCCCGGTGTCACGTTGAGCGTAACGCAAGTTCTGTTTGATTGGGGCCGCACCCGCAGCCAGATTGCCGAGGCGTCTCAGGTTCGGGTGCAGGCCGTTTCGGATCTGAAAATGGCGGTTGAAGATCTGAGCTTTGAAATCGCGGGCTTCTTCCTTGATGTCGAGGTGATGGATCGCAAAATTTCCTATACGAAGGACTATATGACGTTTGCGCGCCGCCTGGCCGGTCAAACGCAGGACCGAGCTGCGGCAGGGGTGAGCGACAACAGCGAAGTGGCACGGGCGAGATTGGAAATTTCGCGGGCCGACGAGCAGATGTCCCAGCTTATGGCAAACCGCCAAATTGCGTTGGCGCAGCTTGAATTTTTGATTGGCCAAAAGGTTGATGCAGTGCAACTTCCGCCGTCGCTATTGTTTTCGGAGCATTATGGCTCAGCAGACAAGATCAGTGCCGCGATCCGGATCGCACCCGGTTACATCGCGTCGCGCGCAGCAGTTGCTGAGGCAGAAGCTGCGGTTCAGGTTGCGAAGGCACAACGTTTCCCCACGATCAATCTTCAGGCCCAGGGACGTATGGACCTCAATGGTGGGGATACACAGACGGCGATTGGGATATCTGCCGGCGTCGATCTAAATTCGCGCGGTTTCGGCCAGCGGAAAATACAATCCGCGCAATTGGCTGTAGAGGGCGCAAAAGCATCGCTAAAAGGGCAAGAGCGGCAACTCATGAACACAGCAAGCAGCGCGCTTGAACGTCTCAGCCTGTTGCGCCGGAGTGAACAATCCAGAGATGTTCAGCTCGTCGAGGCAAAAAAGGTTTTGCAGACCTATGAGAAGCAATTCATCGCGGGTCAGCGGGAAATTCTTGATCTTCTAACCACCGGGAGAGACCTCTACGACGCCCAGATTGATAAGATCGACACATATGATGAGCGTAAGCGCACTGAATACGAAGCGGCCAAGGATCTTGGTGTCTTGGGCACCATGCTTTTGGCTGGATCGACGGTACAATGATGCGTGATGAAAGAGGCCCACTGAAATGAAAGATACCGTGTCTCACGATCCTCTTGTTCTCGGACTTTTGGAACTGTGCCGTTTGCAAGGCGTTTCGACCTCTATCACGCAATTGACCACGGGGTTGCCGCGTGATGTCGGCGCGCAGTTGACGCCAGATCTGGCACCGCTTGCCTTGCGTCGTGCAAATATGAGTTGCCGGATTAGTCGCGAACCGCTGCGCGCATTGCCGGATCACAGCTTTCCGGTGCTGCTCTTTTTGAAAGATGGCCGTACACTTATTCTCGAAAGCCTAGCGGAGCAGCGGGCAACGGTCGTTCTCCCTGAATCGGGAGGCGGAAAGGCGATTTGGACCTTTGAGGAACTCGACCGTTTGCATGACGGTAAGGTCCTCATCTCCAAACCAATCGACATTGTTTCTGATCGTCTCGATGGGAAGAAGGCGGGGCGCGAGCATTGGTTGCTTGGCCCGCTTTGGGAAAACTGGTGGATCTATCGCGACGTGATGATCGCGTCCTTTGCGGCCAATATTCTTGCCGTTGCTACGGCGCTCTTTTCGATGCAGGTCTATGACCGCGTTGTGCCAAACAATGCCTTCGATACGCTTTGGATTCTGTCGAGTGGCGTCGGTATTGCGATTGTGCTCGAACTGGTGCTGCGGTTGATGCGCTCCTCGCTTGTGGATGTGTCAGGTCGAGATCTTGATTTGCGGTTGTCGGCCCAGCTTTTTGACAAAGTCGCGAACATGCGCTTGGCCAATCAACCCGCTTCGACTGGGGTTTTTGCCAATCAGGTTCGGGACTTTGGCGTGGTGCGAGAGTTTTTCACCTCAAGCACGGTCACTGCCATTTGCGATCTGCCTTTCGTGCTCATCTTCCTTGGCGTGATCTGGTTTATCGGTGGCAACGTGGCTTTGGTTGTCCTCGCCGGTGTCGTTTTGAGCGTGGTGCCGGGCCTGCTTATGCAGAAAAAGCTTGCGCGGGCTTCGAGGGAAAACACGCGTGAAGCCTCGGCCCTCAATGGCCTCCTCTTGGAAACCATTTCCAATCTCGAAACCGTTAAGGCCTGTCGTGCCGAAGGGCGGTTGCAACGTGCGCATGCACAATTGACGGCGGCGATGGCCACGACGGCCATCAAAACCCGCAATTTGACGACATTGATGAGCCAACTGGTCAGCTCTGTGCAAAGGCTTGCCTATGCGGGCGTTGTCATTGCTGGTGTCTATTTGATCAGTGCCGGGGAGTTGACGGTTGGGAGCCTGATTGCCTGTACGCTTTTGTCCACACGCGCGATGTCGCCGATGGGGCAGGTGGCCGGACTTTTGGCCAAGTGGCAACATGTCCGCGCGGCGATGGAAGGTCTGGACGAGATCATGAAGCTCTCGGTTGAACGCCCTTCGGATCGTCACTTTGTGCGTGCTGCCGAAATGGCGGGAGACTATCATCTGCAAGATGTGGTGTTCCGCCATGACCCGCAGGCACCGCCCGTCCTTGCGATCGCTGACTTGAAAATTGCGCAAGGCGAGCGGATTTCGCTGCTCGGTGGCAATGGCGCAGGAAAATCGACGATGTTGCGGCTTTTGGCTGGGTTGACCGATCCGCAAGCGGGCAGTGTTCTCGTTGATAATCTTGCTCTGAGTCAAATTGATCCAATCGACCGGCGCCGACAAATTGGATATTTACCTCAAAGCGTGGCGCTGTTTCAGGGAACGTTGCGGGAAAACCTGCTTTTGGATCACGGACTTCATTCGGATGATGAGTTGCTTCAGGCACTCGACGCGGTTGGACTTGGGAAATTTGTGCGCCAGCACGTCAAAGGTCTCGACCTTCGGATTCAAAGCAATGCAAACGTGTCTGGGGGGCAACGCCAGTCTATTGGTTTGGCGCGTGTCCTGCTGCAAGATCCAAAAGTCGTCTTGCTCGATGAGCCGACCTCCGCTTTCGATCATGTGACTGAGGCAAAAGTGATTGCGCATTTGAAGCAATGGCTCCAAGGGCGCACGACGATTATTTCGACGCATAAGCGCGAATTGCTTGGACTGACGGAACGCGCGATTGTTCTGAATGATGGGCGGGTGGCCCGCGATGGGGACTTGCTGCAAATCTTGAATGCCGCCCGTGCAAATTCTGTTCAGCAAAAACCTGTTCAGGCCGTAAAATGACCAGCCCGGATTTGGTCACCACAAGCCATATCGACGGGAGCTACCGGCGTCAGACGTTGAAACGGTCGCGTTTGGTCATTCAAACCGTCGTTCTGTCGCTCTTTATTGCCATCGGCTGGGCCGCAATTGCGCAGATCAATGAAATCACGCGCGGTGATGGGCGGGTCGTTCCGTTGCGACGTTTGCAATCTATTCAAAGCCTTGAAGGCGGGATTCTTGCGGAACTGCATGTGAGCGAAGGCGATATTGTTCAGGAAGGTCAATTGATTGCGCGTTTGGACCCGACGCGCTCAGAGACGGCATTTAATGCAACGCAAGCGGAGATTACTGCGCTGAAGGCGGAAACTATGCGGTTGGAAGCCGAGGTGATGGAGCAACCGCATCTTGAATTCGGACCGACACCAAACGAGGCGGAGGTCGGAGAGTTGCGTTTGTTTAAGGCGCGGCGCACCAAGCTGGAGGCCTCTTTGATGTCCCTCGAGGAGGAGCGCAGCACCATTGAACGCCAGATTGAAATCACAAGCCCTTTGGCCGCAGGCGGATCGGTGAGCCAGATTGATCTGTTGCAGCTGCGCCAACAAAAAGCGGAGCTGGACGGCAAGATCAATGAGGTCCGCAATATTTATGTGCAGGACGCTTACAAAGATCTGGCCGCACGGCGGGCGAAACTGACGACTCTCCAACAGGAGCTGATCCAAAAACAAGATGAGTTCCAACGGACAGAAATCCGCTCTCCTGTGGCAGGCCGGGTCAACAATATCAAAATCACCACGCTTGGCGGTGTTGTGCAACCGGGCGAACCGATTATGGAAATCACGCCGACGGACGATCAACTTTTGATCGAGACAAAGGTAAAACCGCAAGATGTTGCTTTTGTTGCGCCGGGAATGCCTGCGAGCGTGAAAATCACAGCATATGATTTTGCCACTTACGGGGATTTGCGGGGCACTGTGACCCAGATTTCCGAAGACACGGTCGAAGAAGATACGGCGCAGGGTCCACAGGACTTTTACCGTGTTATGATCCGTACCGATGTCAGCTACCTTGAGCGTTTTGGCGAGCATTTTGCTATTCGTCCGGGGATGGTGGCACAGGTTGATATCGAAAGCGGCAAGCGGTCCGTTTTGAGTTATCTGACACGGCCACTGATGCGCGCAAGGCTGCGCTAGGTCAGAGGGGATGTGGGGGCATCCTTAAAGACTATACTCAACGCAAAAATAAACGAGATTTTGAAGAGAAAGACGATCATGCTGCCGCAATATTTTTGGAGTGTCCCCCGATGTGCGGGGGGATTTTTGCGTCGGTGTATCGTACCGTGCGCGGTTTTTTCTCTGGTCACAGGGGCGTCGGCGCAGGGGGGACAAACCTTTGACACGGTTGAGGTCCAAGGCGCTGAATTTATTCCAGAACACGACATTCAGATGACATGCGGTGCGGTGGCTGGCGTGCCGTATCTCACGATTGAATTGCGCGCGATTGAGGACTGCCTCATGTCGACGGGTGTGTTCGAAACTGTGAAACTTATCCCCAATGGGGAAACGTTGGTGATCGCAGTGAAAGAGGTGAATACACGGCCAGGCCGTATCGAAGCTTCGCTGTCCTATGCCTCTCAGGATGGGCTGATCGGCGGATTGTTCTTTGAACGCTATAATCTTTTGCCGGACACATATGGGTCGGTCAGGTTGGAGTATAACCCAGAAGTGAAACGCGGAAGCGGGCGCTTGTATCGGACCGATGTCCTCGGCAGTGACATTGATCTAGGGGTAAAGCTGGGCTGGGAGGAATTGTCTTTTGACGACAGTTCTTATTCCAAAGAGACGAAGCAGATTGAAACCTATCTGGCATGGATGCCGAGCCAAAAAACCCGAGTGGAAATGGGTGTCGGCTACCGCGATTATCGCCTTTTTGATGTGGATGATGGGGCGAGCGCTCTCTTGGTGTCTGAACAAACTGCGGGTATTTCGGCGCCCTTTCTCCGTTTTGCCCTGAAACACAGCTCTCTTTCGGAGGGAGAAAATGGCTGGGGCACGTGGGATTACAGCGTCGGGATAGACCAGTATTTTTGGAACCTCGGCACCGATGATAGCCTTTCAGATTTCAGGTTCGAAAGCCGCTCCTATGTGCCGCTTGGTCAGATGTGGCGGATGCTTGTGTCTTTGGATGCCGGCAGGGTGTCCAGTCTTGATGGAAACAACGCAACGCGTGTCATAGACCGCTTTGCGCCGGGGGCCGGCAGTTTCCGTGGGTTTGCACCGCGTGGGGTCGGACCGCATGATAATGGCGACGCCCTTGGCGGAAATACATTTGCCGTCTCTTCAATCGAAATACAGGGCAATTTCGAGGGTCTTGTGAACGCACCTTTGGTTGGCGGCGTTTTTGTTGACACTGGCGCGTCTTGGGCGTTGGATGACACCCTCGGGCGCGCGATTGATGATGGGTTTCATCGGCGCAGTTCAGTCGGTCTTTCACTTGCATTCGAAGTTGGGCGCGCGCCTGTCTCACTGTTTGTTGCCAAGCCCTTTGACAAGCAAGACGGAGACAAAGAACAGGTGTTTGGACTTCGTCTTAGCACAGCGTTTTGAGGCAGGATATGTGTGTCGAAATACGAGGGCGGCATGAGAATGCCGTGAGATAATCCACAGGCCGAGAGGAAGGCGGTCTTTCTCGGTGTGGTGAATTTAAAACATGACAGTTTGAATATGGGCAGTTGAGGCGTCTAAAGGCCGGCACCTCAGTTGCACGTATTGTGCATTCCAAAAGTGCCACGATGTTACGAGGCCGGGCTTTGAGTATGTATTGTATTATACTTATTATAATACTTAGAATCTTTAGTATTGATCTGTTGGCATTTTCCATCCTAAGGTATGTATATTGGCATTGCTGGTGCCGTGACTCGACGCAGACATAGAACCTCTCGTGTTTGCCAAAATATCATATCTTTCAGGTGTCGAAGGTCGTCGCCGGTGAGAACAGGGAGCGCGATGAGATGGCAGGGATGAGCATTCTTAACGGTTCTAGTGACCATAATTCTCAGTCTAAGGCGGACCCTAAACGCGTCAGCCTCGAAACCAGGCTTTTCCATCGCCTTGATCATGAAATGGACCACGCTGAAGGTTCCTATTCAGAAGTCATAGATCTTTTGCGTGTGAATCGCCGTGTTTTTGAACCCGCATTCCTGAGCCGGAAGATGATCCGCGAGGTGTCCGACACGTCGCGCCAACACAATATGTTCAACATACTTCTTGGATTGCGGGCTCAACTTCATGCGATTCGCGATTTTGTCACACCAATTCGTTTGCTCGACGCGTCCGAACAAACGGCAAAGGGGTGATTTACATGCTGCAAAAGAGTTTTGAAACCTCAGGTGCTGTTGCGGTTCCACGCAGCGTAGAAACTGAAAAGCTGAGTGTTCTTGCATTGGTGGATTGGGATCATCTGCCTTGCGAATTCTGTCACCCGGATCAAAGGTTCCGCGTGTCGCTTATGGCGGGACAGGACTGTGATCGTGCGCTTGATATTCTGCGTCAACTCAAGCATGCGCCGGATATTCTCATCGTTGATGAGGATTTTTTTGGCTCACCAGAAGCTGCGGCGGACGCTTGTATCCAAATTCGCCGCTTTCAACCCCATCTTCATATTATCGCGATTGAAAGTGAAATGTGGGAAGGTGAATCCGTTTTGGCGTCTTTCGGGCTTTGCCAAGAAATTTTGCCCGCTAAATGTGGTCAGCGGGCAATTCTGGGTAAACTTACCACTTTGAATTAAGAGGCCTTTCGCCGGAGTTGTCGCTTACATGATATTCATGTCGCGGGCGACAATTACAGCTTGAGTTCGATTGTTGGCATCCAGTTTCGTGCAGATTGATTTGACATGCATTTTAACTGTGGCCTCAGCGAGAGAGAGCCCTTCTGCGATCTCGCGGTTCGGGAGGCCTTCGGCCAATAGCGCAAGCACTTCCATTTCTCGGCCAGAGAGAGGCGATTTGGTGGTGTCGCGTGTCTTTAGTCTCTGATGATCAATCAGCTCCACAGGGATATAACGCCCGCCTGCCGCCATAAATCGGATTTCATTGGCGAGATCTTTCAGGGAGGCGGTCTTGAGGATCACCCCTGCACTGCCATTTTCCAAAATTTCCGAAATGACCTGTGCGCTAGGGGCGCTGGTCAACAGAGCTGCGGGCCGACCGCCATTGTTTTCAAGGACTTTACTCAGGCCCGAGACACCGTCCATACCGGGCATGTTCAAGTCAACGAGAACCAGATCAAACGGGCCTGCCGTTTCCATGATCGAAAGTGCCACGTTAAGATCAGGCGCAGTTGTGATGTCGAATTCTGGCAGGTTTGATAAAAAATGTTCGAACATTTCTAGCACCATCGCATGATCGTCTGCGATCAAAACGCGAATTGCCGTAGCTTCGGGCGGATTTGTGGATTGAGCAACCATCGCGTGCTTCTCCCTTCTTGTTGCCTTCACCGGATTTGGTGCTTGCTTTATTCCCCATGACGCAAGGGCAATTAGCGTAACATGCACAAAAAACAAGTAAATTACATCTAAAATACTATATTGAATCTCTGAATATCTGCAAATTTAGAAGAAATCACGTATTTAAAAGGTGCGGGGGTCAGTTTAGGGCGTCGATGGCGTCCTTGGTTCGGCCCAGGGCCGCTTCGAGGCGTTGCTCACAGGGTGAAAGGGGCGCGCCGGCGTCAAATGCGAGTTCCATTGCGCGCAGGCAAGATTCCAAATCCCCAAGACCTGTCAGGCTACAGGCCCCTGTTGCGGCATGTAGCATCCGACCTGTATCAGGGCCAACGCCACCCTGTTTCAGACTGGAAAGGACGCTTGCCGCTTCATTATGGGCACGTTGCATAAAGGAGATCGCCCCGCCTCGACCCAGTTGCGAGAGTAGATCATCGACGATGCGAGCCTTGAGGGGCCACCTGCCGCTTCGGGGTCGTGGTGTGGGGCAGGTGCTTTTTGCTGTGGCGCATCGGGCTCTGAGTGAGTCGACAGAACACGCAGAAGCGCGTTGCGCAATTCTGCTGGCTGAATTGGTTTTTCAAGCACTTGGACAATGCCCACTTTGGAACAGGCGTTTAGAATCGAATCAGCGACATGTGCGGTCAGCGCGACGATGGGGCCGTTCCAATGGGTTTTGCCCTGTTGTTGGAGGCGCTGAGCAAATTCGATCCCCGACATATACGGGAGGGTCATGTCGGTCAGGATCAAATCCAGTGTTTGAGTGACTTCTGGCCGTTCAAGAAGAGAGAGCGCTTCAACTCCGTTGCCTGTCGCCCAGACCCGCGCGCCCGCACTTTCAAGAATGTGGCGAATCCAATCGCGGCTAGAGGGGCTATCCTCGACAAGGATCATAGAGATGCCCGTGAGTGGCGCGTCTGAAAGAGGCTGCACAGTTGTGGGGGCCTGCAACCGATTTGGTTGCTCGCTTTTTTGCAACGTGAAAGTCGCCCGCATCGTCGTGCCATTCACAGGGCGATGCTCGGTGTCTTCCTGCGTTGAGTCAGGCTCGGCATATCTATCAGAGACATGGATTTTGCCCCCGAGCTGGCGCAATGCATGGGCCAGAACATTCATGCCCGCGGAAGGGCGCGTGTTCACAGTGGCCTCCGTCAGTCCCGGTCGGCGCGACTCAGTTTGGCCGAGCGCTTCCAACAGGCGTGTTTTCTGTTCCGGCGGGAGGCCGCCGCCCAAATCAGAAACGATAAGCGTGATCAAAAGGCGGTCATTGTCGTCGGTTGGGCTTGGGAGGGGATGACAGGAGAGGCCAATTTCAACCGCGCTACCGCCATATTTCACTGAATTATCAATCATATTCTGGAAAAGTGCGCGGACAAATCGCACTGGACCATGGACCCAAATGTCCTCATGCGGGTCAAGCCACAGTTTGAGGTCAACGTTTTGTTTGCGGGCAATTGGGGCGATCATCGTGAGCAGAGTGCGCAGCTCTTCGGTGATGTTGAACGTTTCATCCGGTCGAAGGCCGGTGACACTTTGTTCGCCGCGAATGACACCTAAAATATTGCTGATGTGATCCAGTGCCAGTTCGGCCGAGTTGTGAAGCTCTTGACGGGCCATGGTTTTATCAGCGGACGTTTCGTGAGTGTCATCACTGAGCACGTTATCGGCGGTTGCGAGCAGCGATTGGATCGGGGTGCGTAGGTCATGCGCCACTCTCATAAGAGTGGCCGCCCGTGCCCGATTGCGCAGCCACGTCGCTTCGAGGTCATTTTCGGACAGGCGCAAAAGATAGCCGTCTCCCACGCACAGCGACACATGCACGACCTCTCCCTCCAATTCAGTGGACCCCAAAGAGAGAGAGGCTGCGGTGCTGCCCGCGCGGTGGGCCTGTAGACAGAGAGCGGGCCAGTCTAGCGCATCATGAATCCCGGGCCGATCGAGATGTAAGCGCTGTGCGGCAGCATTGGCCAAGAGAACCTTGCCGCTTTCACTGGCCAAGATGGAGGGCCGGCGATCCGTCGCAATCAATCGAGCGATGGTATTGATGACGGGACGCATTGCCGTGCCTACGGTCTCTGAAGGGGTGAAAGCAGCCTTAGAAACCATTCCGGACGTCTCTTTCATGTCAGGGGCGCGCCCCGTGTGTGAGTTCGGTCATCGCACGGGGTCGTCTGCAACGCGTTGGGGTAATTTGCCGATAATTTCAGCGAGTTTAAAGCAGATTCAGCACGAACTGTTGTGTTTTTGCAAGCTTGAGGTTCTGCGAATATCCTAAAGGATAATATTTTACCAAAGTGTTGATATCAATACATACGTTTGATAACCAAAAGCATGGGGGTGAGCCCTTGTTTTTATTCGCAGCCGTTGGGTGCTGCGCGGTAGAGGGAATGATAAGATGGCGATGAGTGGACTGGTTGCGGGCGATGCTGTTGATGTTCAGGTAAATGTGAACAGGGAGAGCATTAGCCGATATGTGAAATCTAACTCTGATCTGGTGGTTGAACTGGTCAATGGCGATAGCATCCGTGTGAGCAATTTCTACGACGCAGCCGGGAACGGCGATGCGCACCGCCTTATTTTGGCGGATGGTACGTTTAGCGGTGTTGAGGGCGCGTTTGGCGAAGACGCCGCCGTCGCGGGACTTGGGAGTGGGTTTACTCTTGATGAGGTCGGAGCCGGTCTTGCGGCCCTCGCAGGTCTCGGCGCTGCGGCGCTTTCGGGGGATCTTCCTCTGACGAGACCCCGGAGCCAGAGCCGACACCTGAGCCGGAACCAGAGCCAACGCCAGAACCTGCCGTTGAAAGCGGTGTGTTGGATTCCATTCTTGCCGATGATGGTCTGCTTGGCACTCTGACAGGCAACGAAGGTGGTCTGGGGGCTATCACCGGCTCTGATGGGTTGCTTGGAACTTTGGTGGGCAACGAAGGTCTGCTTGGTGCGATCACTGGAGAGGAAAGTCTTGTTGGCTCACTCCTTGGCGCAGGACTCATTGGCGATAAGGCGGGGTCCGGAGATCCGCTGGGCAGCCTCACAGAGGGCCTTCTGGGGGAAAACTCTTTGGTTGGAGGTTTGCTCGGCAGCACAGGGTTGACGGATGGGCTTCTCGGGTCCGACGGGATCGTTGGTGGACTTTTGGCAGCGGGTGGACTCGTTGGAGGGCTGTTAACCGAAGACGGCCTTGTGGGCGGACTTTTGGCGGAAGATGGCCTTGTCGGTGGTCTCCTCGGTGGCGACAGCCTTGTGGGCGGTCTGCTTGGTGAAAATGGTCTGGTCGGCGATTTTCTCGGTGAAGACGGTTTGGTTGGCGGCCTCCTTGGTGACGACGGCCTCGTGGGCGGACTTGTTGGTGCCGATGATGGCCTGCTGGGAGGGCTACTTGGCGGGGAAGGCGGTTTGCTCGGTGGCGACCTGCTTGGCGGTCTGACCGATGGCCTGTTGGGCGGTGACGGTGGTTTGCTTGACGGCGTGCTTGGTGGCGACCTGCTTGGCGGGCTGACCGATGGTCTGTTGGGTGGCGACGGTGGTCTTCTTGACGGCGTGCTCGGCGGTGATCTGCTTGGCGGCTTGGCGGATACGAATGGCCTGCTCGATCCGGTTGTGTCGGACGGTGGTCTGCTGGGCGATCTGACGGGCAACAGCGGTCTTTTGGGCGACGTGACCGGCAATGATGGCGTCTTGGGTGAGGTCATTGGCGATGCCGGTGTTGTGTCGGATTTGACGGGGCTGAGCCTGATCACGGATGGCAATGCGGATGCGTCTGGCGGTCTTTTGGGCGGCTTGACGGATGGGCTGCTGGATGGCGGGTTGCTGGATGGGCTTCTTGGCGGTGAAGACGCTCTGATATAATCGCCAGCTGACTGAAAAATCAAAAGGGCCTCGCCAACCGGTGGGGCCCTTTTGAATCGTGAAACGCTTGTCTCTTTGCTTGTGCAAGTGATGAAAATTACGCCTGTTCTTTTTCATAGATATATTGACATCCATCACAATGGATATAAACATACATACTTAAGTCTTTCGATTGCCTTTGATATATACTTTCAGTCAGGCTTGCGAGGGGTGAAATGGGAACAGGAGTGGAACCATGGCAAACAAAACGATCTTAGTCTCCGCCACGGAGACGCGCGTCAACTTAGGTATCGACCAAACTGGCTTGGAAACATACAGCCGATCGGGAGACAATCTAATTATCGATTTGGGCAACGGCGATACGATTACCGTTCAGCGCTATTACGTGCCAACGGCAGACGGGTCTTTGCACAGTATTGTTTACAGCAATGACATGACTGTTGATGGCGATCCCGCTGCGGCAGGGTTGGGGATGGGTTTCTCTGAAGAGGGAATCGCAGCCGCTGTTTTGGGCGGGGTTGGTCTTGCGGCTCTGGCAGCCGGTGGTGGTGATGACAGTGATGCTGACGCTGACGCGGATGCTGATGCTGACGCGGATGCTGATGCTGATGCTGATGCTGACGCGGATGCTGATGCTGACGCCGACGCGGATGCCGACGCGGATGCTGACGCGGATGCCGATGCGGATGCCGATCAAGGGTTCCTCGATCCCCTCGTTGGAACGGGAGGTTTGTTGGGCGGTTTGACCGGCGATGGTGGTTTGCTCGGGGATGTGACCGGATCTGGCGGGCTTCTGGGTGGTTTGCTTGGGGACTCGGGCGCTTTGGGCGATCTGGGAACGGCTTTGACGGGACAACCCTTGCTCGGCGACGGTGTTCAGGACGGTGGCGAGACGGGCCTTTTGGACGGTCTGATTTCGGACGACGGTTTGCTTGGGGATGTCACCGGCAACGGCGGTCTTTTGGGCGATGTGACCGGGTCTGATGGTCTTCTCGGCGACCTGCTTCTCAACGATGGTGTGCTTGGCGGGCTGACGGGTTCTGATGGGCTTGTTGGTGGTTTGATTGGCACCGGCTTGCTGGGCGAAGACGCGTCTGGCGCGGGTGACACGGGCGGCGACCTGCTTGGTGGTCTGACCGATGGTCTGTTGGGCGGTGACGGTGGTTTGCTTGACGGCGTGCTCGGTGGCGACCTGCTTGGCGGTCTGACCGATGGCCTGTTGGGTGGCGACGGTGGTCTTCTTGACGGCGTGCTTGGCGGTGATCTGCTTGGCGGTCTGACCGATGGCCTGTTGGGCGGTGACGGTGGTTTGCTTGACGGCGTGCTTGGTGGCGACCTGCTTGGCGGGCTGACCGATGGTCTGTTGGGTGGCGACGGTGGTCTTCTTGACGGCGTGCTCGGCGGTGATCTGCTTGGCGGCTTGGCGGATACGAATGGCCTGCTCGATCCGGTTGTGTCGGACGGTGGTCTGCTGGGCGATCTGACGGGCAACAGCGGTCTGTTGGGCGACGTGACCGGCAATGATGGCGTCTTGGGTGAGGTCATTGGCGATGCCGGTGTTGTGTCGGATTTGACGGGGCTGAGCCTGATCACGGATGGCAATGCGGATGCGTCTGGCGGTCTTTTGGGCGGCTTGACGGATGGGCTGCTGGATGGCGGGTTGCTGGATGGGCTGACCGACGATGTTGCCCTCTAAGGGACGATGATACTCTGGGATCGGGCGGCACACGTGGCCCGATCTCGACAAAGACAGGTGTCTCATGGCGCAAGACATCCTGAAATCGCGCTTCAGCTGACGGGAGCGCGTAGGAGCAGCTCGCCCAACAAGCTGCTCCGAAAAGGGGCGCCTCGGAAACGTGGCGTTCTACCACCTGAGAGGCGGGTTATGTGACCCCCCATCACCCACTCACCCAGCATGATCTGCCTCTCTCCTTATTCGAGAAAAGCGAATACAGAATGAATGATAATCAAGATTATTTAGAGATTTTTAGCCGCGAATCAAGAGATTTGGTGGCTGAGGCCCTTTACGCAAGCTTGATTGCACAATCTTCTGATTTTCGCGCAACAGCCTATGCGTTGAGACAGGTTGCGTTAGAGCAGAACAAGTTGCTCCAATGTAACGTGTCGGCCCCCAAACTTAAGGCCACTTAAATCTAGAATCTGCTGTCGCGGGGTGCCGGTGCGTTTCAGGCGTTCCGCGGAGCGGTGACTGCCCTTGCGGGCGGTAAAATAATAGTCCTAAAGTTTATAATAATGGGCTGGATAATATCCTTTAGTTTTTGATATACAGTAATAAGATGTAAATGTATTTGGTGGGCGTCTAGGCCTTTTGGAAACTGGGAGAGATTAACGATGGTAACCACCTCCGTTCAGGCGGGTCCTGAAATTAGTGTCAAAATCGACGTGATGCGGGACGACGTGCTGCGCTACTCTAAAAACGGAGACGATTTGATCATCGATCTTAAGAGCGGCGATCAGATTGTTGTGAACGACTTTTATACGCCCGCAGAAAACCAGTCGCTTCACAGCTTGGTTTTTGGTGATGGAACGGACAGCGGCGTGACTGGCGATCCTGCCGCAACGGCTGGGCTGGGCATGGGGTTCTCTGAAGAGGGCATAGCTGCTGCCGTTTTCGGTGGGATTGGTCTTGCGGCTCTGGCAGCCGGCGGTGGTAACGACAGTGATGCCGATGCGGACGCTGACGCTGACGCGGATGCCGACGCGGACGCTGACGCGGACGCTGACGCTGACGCGGATGCGGACGCGGATGCCGACGCCGATGCGGATGCTGACGCCGATGCGGACGCCGATGCTGATGCTGATGCGGACGCCGATGCTGATGCGGACGCTGACGCCGATGCTGATGCGGATGCCGATGCCGATGCGGACGCTGACGCGGATGCTGATGCTGACGCCGACGCGGATGCTGACGCGGATGCCGATGCGGACGCTGACGCGGATGCTGATGCTGACGCGGATGCCGATGCGGATGCCGATCAAGGGTTCCTCGATCCCCTCGTTGGAACGGGAGGTTTGTTGGGCGGTTTGACCGGCGATGGTGGTTTGCTCGGGGATGTGACCGGATCTGGCGGGCTTCTGGGTGGTTTGCTTGGGGACTCGGGCGCTTTGGGCGATCTGGGAACGGCTTTGACGGGACAACCCTTGCTCGGCGACGGTGTTCAGGACGGTGGCGAGACGGGCCTTTTGGACGGTCTGATTTCGGACGACGGTTTGCTTGGGGATGTCACCGGCAACGGCGGTCTTTTGGGCGATGTGACCGGGTCTGATGGTCTTCTCGGCGACCTGCTTCTCAACGATGGTGTGCTTGGCGGGCTGACGGGTTCTGATGGGCTTGTTGGTGGTTTGATTGGCACCGGCTTGCTGGGCGAAGACGCGTCTGGCGCGGGTGACACGGGCGGCGAGCTGCTTGGTGGTCTGACCGATGGCCTGTTGGGCGGTGACGGTGGTTTGCTTGACGACCTGCTTGGCGGTCTGACCGATGGCCTGTTGGGTGGCGACGGTGGTCTTCTTGACGGCGTGCTTGGCGGTGATCTGCTTGGCGGTCTGACCGATGGCCTGTTGGGCGGTGACGGTGGTTTGCTTGACGGCGTGCTTGGTGGCGACCTGCTTGGCGGGCTGACCGATGGTCTGTTGGGTGGCGACGGTGGTCTTCTTGACGGCGTGCTCGGCGGTGATCTGCTTGGCGGCTTGGCGGATACGAATGGCCTGCTCGATCCGGTTGTGTCGGACGGTGGTCTGCTGGGCGATCTGACGGGCAACAGCGGTCTGTTGGGCGACGTGACCGGCAATGATGGCGTCTTGGGTGAGGTCATTGGCGATGCCGGTGTTGTGTCGGATTTGACGGGGCTGAGCCTGATCACGGATGGCAATGCGGATGCGTCTGGCGGTCTTTTGGGCGGCTTGACGGATGGGCTGCTGGATGGCGGGTTGCTGGATGGGCTGACCGGCCTGACCGACGATGTTGCCCTCTAAGGGACGATGATACTCTGGGGTCGGGCGGCACACGTGGCCCGATCTCGACAAAGACAGGTGTCTCATGGCGCAAGACATCCTGAAATAACCCGTCCCGAACCGATGAAACGTTCGGGGCGGGTTATTGACTCAGGGCGGCGTGCTTTCCCAAACGACCGTGAGAGGACGCCCTCTGGTCCATGTGGTAGTTAGATTTTCACCGTTGTGCCGTTTAGATTTGTGCGTGACAGCCCATACGAAGGCCTATGCGATGGACAAGAAAAAGCGGTCTCGGCATCTGTCAAAAGCAGACACACGACGGGGACAGAGCGACAAATCCAATACGGTGATGGCGTCTCTTGCACACCGTCCCAAAGCGCCGTTGATCGAGCTTTTGGCACAGGCCAAAGCAGCTTTGACCTATGCGTTGCAGCCCTCCGACGTTGCACCGTCAGCTCCGCTGCGCCTCTTTTTCTCCCTCAGTGACGGCACCAAACGCGCAGATGTTGTGCATTTCGTTGGCCGGGATCTGGCGGACATCTGGGAAAAAGTAGAGACATGGCGGGAGGCTTTGGCCAATCCCAACCCGCCAATGCGCTGGCTGAGAGTGGATTGGGTCGATCAAACGTGGGACCTGACGTGGCACCACTGCCAATTGGCGCTTGAGAACAGCAAGCGGAGTTATTTTCGCTATGGGCTCGCGCTTGATCGTGGATTTGAGCAGGCGTTTTTAGAGCAGGAACTGAATGCCAACGCGATGTTGTATCTTGGCGGCACCGTCGAAAATGCTGGTGTGAACGAAAAGAATTTCAACATTTATGCGCGCCGACGGTTTGGCGCGGGGTTCCAATTGCCTCAAGACCCCGCACATCAGATCAGTCTGTTTTCAACCCAAGCCTTTCTTTTGCAACCGGGTCATGGTCCGATCCGGTTGCACGGCTTTAGCGGCGGTGCTGAAGGGCGGGACACTGGGCGCAGGATTGTGACGGATCTCGATGAAACCACTGTGGAA
Organism: Celeribacter baekdonensis; assembly: GCF_003047105.1. Lineage (NCBI taxonomy): Bacteria > Pseudomonadati > Pseudomonadota > Alphaproteobacteria > Rhodobacterales > Roseobacteraceae > Celeribacter > Celeribacter baekdonensis. The sequence goes on along the minus strand of NZ_CP028472.1, from coordinate 46,465 downwards.
AACATGGTCGCGCAATCCAGTCGGTTTTTGGCGGCGCAAGTCGATGAAAAGGGCCAGTTTGTCTATGGGCTGCATCCGTGTTTTGACCGGGAGATTAAGGCCTATAACACCCTGCGCCACACCAGCACGATCTATTCCATGTTGGAGGCGTGGGAGGTCACGCGGGACCCGGAGGTCAAGGCCGCGATTGACCGCGCGCTTCGGTTCATGACCCAAAACCTCATTCGTCGGTTTACCTTACCGGATGGGAAGGAGGTCGCGTATCTGCAAGACCTGAACAATGAATTCAAGCTGGGCGGCAGTGCCGTCGCCCTTCTGGCGCTTGTCAAATACACCGAATTGACGGGCGATCAGAGCCACCTGCCGCTGTTGGACCACTTGGCGGAGGGCATCCGACGGGTCCAAGACCCAGAGACCGGGCAGTTGCACCATGTGCTCAATTCCACCGATCTGAGCGTCAAAGAAACCTTTCGGATCATATATTATGACGGGGAGGCCGCCTTTGGGTTGATGCGGCTCTATGGTTTGACCAAAGACGCGCGGTGGTTGCAGACGGTTGAAAAGGCGTTCGATTACTTTATCGCGCAACAGCATTGGAAAAGTCACGATCACTGGCTCAGCTATTGCGTCAACGAATTGACACTTTATCGGCCAGAGGAGCGCTATTTCCGGTTTGGCCTCCAAAACGTGGTCGGGCATCTGGATTTTGTGATTGACCGCATCACGACCTTTCCCACCCTGCTTGAATTGATGATGGCCGCGCACAAGATGATTGTGCGATTGCAAGGCAGTGAGGCGCACCACCCTCTTTTGAAACATCTTGATCTGGATAAGTTCTACCGGGCTCTCGAAACGCGTGCGCATTACCTGATGAACGGGTTTTTCTGGCCGGAAATCGCGATGTATTTCAAAAATCCCCAACGTATATTGGGTAGTTTTTTCATTCGCCATCACGGGTTCCGCGTCAGGATCGACGATGTTGAACATTATCTGTCGGGTTATACGGCCTATCTTTTGCACTATTTGCGAGATGGAGAACGCCCAGAAACGCGCCCATCAGAGGTGGCGGACCGGTCAAAACAGGCAGAGCATGTGCAAGACGTGGAGGGCACGCCGCCCCTGAGCGCCCCCGCCATTTTGGCTTGGGGGGGCGACGTCAATTTGGGGCGTCGTCAACATTACAGATCAAAGCAGCTGGGGTATGATCAGGTCCTCGACATTCCCGAGCTTAAGTCGGCGGATCTGTCGATCGTGAATCTGGAATGCGTTGTCAGCTCGCTCGGCACACAAGGTGTGATCAAGGGCGAGGGGGGGCCGTATTATTATCGCGCCCGCCCTGAAATGTTGAACATCTTGATGGCGGCAAACATCGACGCGGTGGCCGTGGCCAACAATCACAGCGGGGATTACGGCCCTCAGGCGTTGATGCAGCAACAGGACATCCTGCGCGCGCTTGGCATTGCCTACGCTGGCAGCGGGCGCACCCGAGCCGAGGCCTTTCGTCCCACGTTTTGTACCGCTGGCGCGGTGCGTGTGGCGTTGTTTAGTGTCGATACGACCCAGCCTCGGTTTGCCGCAACAGATGAGACGCCAGGCACCGCCTATGTGCCGTTGGATGATCCACACGTCTGGCGAGTGGCGTTTGAACCGCGCATCGCCGAGGCCAAAAAACAAGCCGATCTTGCCATAGTCGCCGTGCATTGGGGTGCGAACAATGCGCCCACGCCAGATGACGGTGAAATCGCTGTTGGACATGCGTTGATTGATGCCGGGGCGGATGCCGTGCTTGGTGCCTCGGCGCATCGGTTGCAAGGCATCGAAGTCTACAAATCCAAGCCGATCATCCATGACGCGGGTGATCTACTCTTCGACTCCATTCGCAGTCAGTTTTCTGACGGCGGGGTGTTCCGGCTGGGCTTGAGCGCAGAGGGTGTGAGCTGGGTTGAGTTTATTCCCATCGGTGTTGGCTTTGGCTTTAGCCAGCGTCTGCGCAGTGATGCCGCACATGGTGTGATACAGAGGTTTCAAAGCAAATGCCAAAGTATCGGTACGACACTAACGTGCCATGAAGATCGGGCCTATTTGCCACTTGTCCCACGGTCAGAGGCGAACAAACCTGTGGTTCAAACGGACGCGCCACCGCGGCGCTATCCGGTAGAGGTTTTGAAGGCCTATGAGGCCGATTCACTGTATGGGCAGGCTCCGTATGTGCCCGAAGAGGCACGCATCAAACCCGTGAAAATAAACGGTTTGACGCTATTAGGAGTGCGCCTGACCCCGCAACATATCACGCATCGGCGGATGCTTTGGGTTGAGGCCTGGTGGTCCAGTGACATCCCGGTTTCTGACGATCTTCGGTTGAGCTATACGGCGGTTCCCCGGGGGCAGGGGGCGTTGATGGAGTGGGGGCGCGGCATGGATCATGATCCGTGCGATTGGATGCTTCCCACCCGTCGCTGGGTTCCCGGACGGATTTATAGAGACCATTTTGGTCTGCGTCCGCCGCCGTTGAAACACCTGAGCAACGCGCCGCTACAATTGGAAATTCGCGTGCTGGGGCGAGCGCCGAATACGCAGTGTTATCTCCATCCAAAACTGGTTTCGGTGCAGCTGACACAAACGGACACTTCGCTGAGCTTGACCTACCAGACCCAGTTCCCTGATCTGGTGTCTGACAGCCCTTCGGGTCAAACATGGACGGCGGAACAGCTTCAGGCGATCACCGGGGGTCGGTGGCTGACCACGCCGCAAAAAAGCTGGTTTGTGCGTTCTGTGGTCAATGGTCAAAAACACATTGATATGCGAGATGCCCCGGTCCTGTTTGTCGCCCACACCAATCGCGAGCGCGCATTTCACGAAGGCACGACCCAGCCGATCAAAACGATCGGGGACCGCCATCCGGTGGTGGCGCAGAATATCCACCGTTTGGCGGGGGCGATCGTCAGTAGAGCCATTGCAGATGTGCCAAGTGATTTCCCACAACTGTTGGTCGATGATCCGATCAAGGCCCATATGGAACTGGGCTTTGCCGCCCGGCAGCGGTTTCAAGGTCCGGTGATCGCCGTGACCGGGACGGTTGGGAAGTCTTCAACCCTCGGGTTGCTCGAAACGCTGTTCGATCCCGGATGTGCTCTGAAAAGCGTGGACAACTATAACTCGCGTGTTGGCGTGCCGATACAACTGGCCAGTCTTGCACCCGACCATCAGGCCGCTTTGCTTGAAATTGCACAATCTGCGCTTTGGATGAACCGCGGTCCAATCACCCGATCGGTGCGCCCCACCATTGCCATGATCACAGAGATCGGCCTGTCGCAAACCAACAGGATGATCAAGACAACTGAGGATGTTGCGCGTTGGAAATCGAAGGTTTTCGATGGGCTGATGCCGGGTGGGATTGCCGTGATCGGCGAACATTTGGCGCATTTTGAGACCATCCACGCCAAGGCAATCCAACATGCAAGCCGGGTCTTGACCTTTGGGCCCAGCCCGAACGCCCATTTGCGGGTGCTGGACCAGGCCACTGAAGGCAGATCGACCCGGCTCACGGTGGTGCTGGCGGGTCAGACCCATGAGGTGACGCTGCCCTTTGTCAGTCAGGGCATGTTGAGCAACGCAGTCGCAACGCTCACTGTCGCCCATGCGCTTGGGCGCGATTTGGACGACAGCGCTCGGAGGTTGGAGGCATACACGCCGCACGAGGGCCGTTTGGTTCAGTATGCCTGTCATTTAGGCGGGCATAAGGTGCAGGTGTTGGACGACAGTTGGAACGCCGAAGTCCTTTCGATGTTAAATGCCTTCACTGAGCTTGAGCGACAGCAGGTGGCGGGCCGGAAAATCGCAGTGCTCGGTCGGATTGTTCATCTCGGCGATCAAGCGGCCAAGCTGCACGAGGCGCTTGCTGCGCCATTGATGGCGTCGGGGGTGGAGCTTGTTTTGACACATGGGGAAGAGATGCGGCATTTGCGAAAGAGGTTGCCAGATGCCGTTCTGGGGCCGCATTTTTCGAGTGCGCCCGCGCTTTTCACCACTCTCAAAGACGCCGTGAAAGAGGGGGATTTCATCCTCTTGAAGGGATCGCGCCGGGATTCAGACTTTGGTGACCTGTCCCTTTGGCTTAATACTTGTAAGGCTTTGTAAGCTGGCATTGATAAGCTCTTGGACAGGTTAGATCGAAAAACGACGACTTTGCGATCTAACTTTAGCTGCGGTTGGGAGCCATATGGTGCAGAATCAGGATAGGTATACCCGCCTTGTGTAGGGGGCCTTGCGCCGAATGGCGCTAGGTTTATTTGCAATGCGTCACGAAAAATCAATTCTTAGTGATGTATTGTTATAAACTAAAAGTCATATAGATACATTATAAAGAATATGTATTATTGCGCAGAGCTTCTAAAAATTGAAATTTCATTGCTTTATGACTTGCAAAAGAATGGTCTTAAATCTCTAAAGTTATTTCATATGGCGTGTCGTTAATCCTTTCGACATTTCCATGATCAAAAACATCAATGTGGTGAACATAAATCCATGAATCACCCAGCCGATAAGACTTTCGGAGAGACCGCACAAATGAAATTCTTTAAGCCTGCAAAAGCCTTAGCAAAACGTTTCACTCGTGAAGAAGACGGCGCAACTGCAATCGAATATGGCCTGTTTGCCGCTCTGATCGCCGCCGTCATTATCGTGGCTGTCAGCAATATTGGCAAAAACGTGAACTCGGGTTTTGAAAGTGTAAACAGCGAACTCTGTGACGCTGCTGGCACCGCGACTGGCACCAACGGTTGTTGATATGATGTCGCGCTTGGGACTGTCCGGGCGCGTGACCATGGTTTTGGCAACGTCCACTTTGGTGGCGGGCGCGGCGGTCTGGTTTGGGCTTTTGCAAAAAGACCAAACCGTCGCGCCGCAACTCCCCCAAATGGAAGCTCAAACCAAGACCGAACGTGTCTTGGTCGCGGCTCATACCGTTGTTGCCGGGACACAAGTCACGCCCGCAGGCTACACATTTACAGAGATGGCATCCGATCAAGTCCACGATGGGTTTCTTGTCGACAGCCCCGCCAATCAGGCGGCTCTTGCCGTGTTGACCGTGGCGCGGACTGTCCCAAGTGGCACGCCCTTTGTGGCCGAAGATTTGATAGCACCGGAAGCGGCAGTCTTTGTTGCAGCTCCACAAGTGCACACGAGCGCCTCGGCCCTTCGGCTGACTGAAGGCATGCGCGCGATCGCTCTGCCGGTGACGGCGGAAACCTCTGTTGCAGGGTTGATCCGGAATGGTGACCGGGTCGACATCTTGCTGTCTTACGCATTGGAAGACGATCTGATCGCAATCCGTACCGTTTTGCGCAATGTGCGGATTATTGCCACGGATCAACTCCCGGAGCAGGCCCCAGAGAGCGAGCCGGTCGAACCCAAAGCGCCGCCCAAAATCGTTACATTTGAACTCACGCCCGACGGAGCAAAGGTCTTGGTCCTTGCCCAGAAGATGGGCGATCTGATGCTGGTTTTGAGCAGCGGAGAAGAGGGGAATGCGCCGATCATCGCCGACGACACCCCCATCTTTTCCTCTCAGATTTCGGGTGAAACCACGAAACCTCTGCCGCCGATCAACAGTCGTAGTGTTTCGGTCGTGCGCGGAGCAGAGAGCCGGATGAATGTCCTCACCGTCTCGGACGCCATTGAGCCGGGCGAGATCGCTCGGTCCTTGCCCACTTCAGAGGCGACCATAGTCGCCGTTCCCTCCATGCAAGGTGATTAATGCATTTCTTTCAAGCGCCTAAAATTTTGAAACGCATGTGCTGGGGCCTTCGTCAGATGTGCCTGTCCGCACTCATAATTGGCTTTGCGACGCCCAGTGCCGCGCAAACGCTGGTAGAAACCCGCAACCGTGACGTTACTCTCTTTGCTGGGCAGGGCAAATTGATCAAACTTGAGAACCCGGCGGAAACGGTGTTTTTGGCCAACCCGGACGTCGCCGATATTGAGATCAAGTCCCCTAAACTTTTGTATATCTATGGCAAGGGGATTGGAGAAACGACGCTTTTTGTCATCGACGATCAGGAAGAGGTGACCCTGAGCAGTGTCGTGAAGGTTTCTTTCAACATGGATGCGATGAGCCGAGCTGCCCATGCCGCCCTCCCATCGGGGAATTTCGCAGTTTCCGATGTGGGTGGCGCGGTCGTTTTGAGCGGCAAGGTCAACACGATTTCGGATGCGGAACAGATTGAATCCGTGGTGCGACAACTGGCGGGGACCGAGACCGCTTTGATCAACAACCTCGCGCTTGAAACCCCGCCGCAAATCAACTTGCAAGTGCGCATTGCTGAGGTGTCGCGCAGTGTCACAGAAAATCTTGGTGTGACGTGGTCGACATTGTCGGGGCAGGGCATTTCCGGTGGCGAAACGGTCAGCGGCGGCTATTCGATTGCAGGAAATATTCGCAAAGGCGGGACCAACATCGGTGTGACGCTTGAGGCGTTGAAAGGTGAGGGATTGGTGACCATTTTGTCGGAGCCCAATCTAACGGCGCGCTCGGGTGACAAGGCGAGTTTTCTTGCCGGTGGGCGCTTTCCTTACCAGACGAGAACAGCAGAAGATGTCCCCACAGTTCAATTCGAACCCTATGGTGTCGAGCTTGAATTCCTCCCCGAAGTTTTGCGCAGCAATCAAATCAAACTCAATGTTCGGACGCAAATCCGCGAGTTGGATTTTTCCAACGGCAGTCAGACAAACGCACAAAACTTTCCACTGATCCTTGAGCGTAGCGCGAGCACAACGATCGAAGTTGGCAGCGGCCAGAGCTTTGCCATCGCCGGATTGTTCAGCGCGTCAACGCAACAGGATGTCAAAGATGTGCCGGGCCTTGGCGACATCCCTATTTTAGGCGCCTTGTTCCGGTCGACGAGCTACCAAAAAGGTGAATCTGAACTGGTCATCATTGTGACGCCCTACATCGTGGAACCCGCTTCGCCTGACAAATTCAAGACCCCATTGGATCACTTTGCGCCTGCGAACAGTCTTGATCGGAGTTTGTTGGGGGCCTTTTCGGCCGGAGAGCCAATTGAGGGGAATGCCCCTGTCTCCGTCAAAAACATTAACGGGAATGCGGGGTTCCTTTTGCAATGACTGTGACCAAAGCCAAAACCATCCTGGCGGGCCTGGCCGTTATATGCCTTGCCGCTTGTGACGCGCCATCGCCACAAATTGGTGTCACCCAACGTGTGTCCGCCCCCTATGTCGAAGCGCAGCATCAATTCCGTTTCGCCTCTGGAGCATCCTCATTGTCCGCACAAGAACGCGAACGGATCGCCCGATTTCTCAAGCAGCTTGCGTTGAAAAAGGGGGATTTTCTGATCGTGACGATCCCGTCGAGCGGCCAACCCAAAATTGATGCGGAACGTCAGGCTGTGATGCAATCGCTTTTGGCACGTTCGGCAGCGAAAAAGCAGTATCTTATGGACACATCTTTTGGATCACGTCCTTCACCTTACCGGCAAACTGGCATCATTCGAGCCACGCGAACACAAGGTCTCCGCGTGGATTGCAAGCCGAGTATCACCGATTTGGGCTGTGCAAGTGCCTCGAACCTTGCCGCGATGCTTCATGAGCCGGGCGATGTCCTTGAACCGGAGATGACCGCCTTCATGGCCCGTGGGGATGCGCCGGTGTCAGGAAATCTGCAATGAGTCAGATGTTTCAGCCCGCAAAGACCGAGCGCCGCGTCGAAGCGTTTGTCATGACAGAAGAGGGTCGCGATGCTGTGGTCCATTTGCTGCGACAGGCGGCACTGGAAAGCAATGCGACGGTCCACACGGGCACGCTTCAAACCATGGCGCGCCTTTCAGGTATGACCACATTTGGAGATGTGATGATTGCAGAGCTTGGTGAGACCTCGCTCGCGACCAATATCGAAGCGGTTCGTGATATCGTCGCGGACGGGACCGAAGTCATCCTGTTGGGCCGCGAGAATGACGTGGCAACATATCGGACGTTCTTGACCGCAGGGGCCAAGGACTACCTTGTGCTGCCTTTGGATGCGACGGGTCCCTTGTCGGATATTCTGACGTCCGAGATCACTCCCGCGGAGGCGAAACGCACACATGGAAGGGCCATTGCCGTTTGCGGTGTTTCCGGTGGCGTAGGTGCCAGCCTGCTGGCCGCCAATCTTTCGGTGGCATGCCGCGCTGATGAGGCTGGCGAGATGGCCCCGACCGTCGGGCTGCTGGATGCGGAACTGACCTTTGGTTCCTTGGCCGTTGATCTGGACATCGAGACCACGTCAGGTCTGTTTGAAGCCTTCTCAACACCAGAACGCGTGGATAGTACTTTTCTTCACGCAACCATGCATGAGGTACAGCCGGGGCTGTCGGTTTATTCCGCTGAGATCGAAAATATCTCTTTGCTTGCAAGCTACGAAATGGGCCTGTCCGGCCTTGTGACTTCTATGAAAGAGGCGTTTTCAACCACTGTGATAGATCTCCCGCGTCGGTTGATTGCCGAGAAAAACCCGGTCTTGGATGTCGTCGACGATCTCATTTTGGTTTTGGCTCCCGGCTTTAGCGCCGTCCGATCTGCGGGGCGTTTGGTGGATGTGATCAATCGGAATGCGGCGGGGGCAGCGCCGCGGGTTTGGTTGGCGCTGTCACAGACCCGCCGAGATGCTGGCCTGAGTGCCAAGGAGGTCGCCGCTGCTCTTGATCTACCGGTCTCTGTCGAGTTGCCACTGTCGGTGAACGATATTGCGCGCGCCTATGTGAAAGGCACGCCCGTGCAATCTCTTGCCCCAAACAGTGCCTATTCTCGCCGTGTGGTGCGCCTCGCGCAGGCTATCTGCAACGGTCATGACGCGGACAAAGTGCGGCACATGTCTTGGTGGAAGAAAAGGGCGTAAGCAATGAGTGAGGCCGTTTCACACCCGACTGACATCGAAATCGTGCGCGCCGTTATCGAGGCCCGGGTGCGATCTTTGCAGGCCGATGGTGTGGTCACGGGTCTGTATGCCGTGAGTGCGGCGATTGATTGGTATCAGGACACGACCGAACAGAGCCTATCGCGGGAGATGCAACGCGAGTTGATGAGACATCTGGTGCCCTTGTCTGAGGCGCCAGAGGACACCACTCCTCAGGCGGGGCAAGACGCCCGGCCGCGCGCCCATTATCAACCAGAGTTCACCAAACGCGTCATGCGTTTGGGGGCGAAAATTGCGCCTGAGATCATGGACCTTCTTGATTTGCGCGCGCTTGCCGGATTGCAATATGCGGCCCAACGGGGCGCGATCCGTGATGCGGTCATGTCTGTCAGTAAATCGCAACGGTTTGATCTAAATGGTGTCGAAAGTGCGGAACTCGTCGATTATGTCGTCGATGACATGCTCGGATTGGGGCCGCTCGAACGGCTTTTGGCAGATGACAGCATTTCCGAGATTATGGTCAACGGACCAGAGCAGGTCTATGTCGAACGCCAGGGTCAGTTGGAATTGGCGGATATTTCGTTTCGCGACGATGATCATGTTTTGACAATCGCGACGCGGATCGTGGGCGCTGTTGGACGCCGTGTCGATGAAACCACGCCTTTGGTGGATGCCCGCCTGATGGATGGGAGCCGGATCAATGTGACCATCCCGCCGTTGGCCATTGATGGGCCAACCATGACCATTCGAAAATTCCCCAAAGACGACTTAAAGCTCTCCGATTTGATTGGCCGGGGCAGTCTTTCTGGTCAGATGGCAGACTTTCTGCATATCGCCGCGCAATTGCGCCTCAATCTGCTTGTCTCGGGCGGGACAGGGTCAGGGAAGACCACGCTGTTGAATGCGATTTCACGTGAAATTCCGGCGAATGAGCGGATTGTCACGCTTGAAGATGCGGCCGAACTGCGATTGCAGCAGCCTCATGTCGTGCGTTTGGAAACCCGCCCGCCCAATATTGAGGGCACGGGTCAGGTGCCCATGCGCGCCCTGTTTCGTAATGCCCTGCGGATGCGGCCTGACCGGATCATCATCGGCGAGGTGCGCAGCGAGGAAGCGTTTGATTTGTTGCAGGCGATGAACACGGGCCACGATGGGTCTATGAGCACGCTGCACGCGAACACGCCCCGTGAAGCTCTGACTCGCATGGAAAATTTGATTGCCATGTCAGGGATTGTCTTGCCGACGGTTTTCGTGCGGCAACAACTTCGGGATGCCATCCATCTGATCGTCCAGATTTCGCGCATGCGGGACGGGGTGCGGCGGGTGACATCCATTTCGGAGATTGTTGGGGGCGAAGAGTCGGTGATCAGCCTTCAGGAGTTGTTCCGCTTTATGCCCGAACCCACACAAGGGCGCGAGGCGCTTCGGGGGCAATTTGTGTCCAGCGGGTTGACGCCGGGCTTTATTGATCGCGCCGTTGAGCACGGTCTCGATGGCAAGCTGCGCCAGAGTGTGAGCGTCTAAAATGGCCTCCGCAGCCCTTTTTCTTTTGATTTTCACCGGGTGCCTCACGGTCGGCACGATTGGGGTGATGCTCACCGACAGACGCCGCCGCACTCGGCGCGCGCGCCTTGTGAGGTATTCCGCAGATCATCCGGGAGCGACCTCAGAGCTGGTGCGTAAAAGAGTGTCGCAAACCACCAATACCGTTGCCCAAGCCGCGCTAAAGCAACGGCAGGCCGGGGTTCAGGGGCTCTTGCAACGGCGGGTGCGTGAGGCAGGTCTGAGCATGTCACCCCTATCCAGCCTTCTTGTCATGGGCCTCATCGCCGCACTGACATGTGTGGGTCTTACCATGACAACCCCGCTCTCTATGCCTTTGGTGGGGTTGATCTCAGTTGGGAGTGGATGGATCGTTTTAAATGCTGTTTTCGATGTTCTGAGCGCCCGCAGGATCAGGCGTTTCACCGAGGCATTGCCAGATTGTCTTGATGTTTTTGCGCGTGGATTGCGTGCGGGACAACCCCTGAGCGAGGCCTTGGGGCTCGTCGCAAATCACAGTTCCGGGATTGCGCAAGAAGAGTTCCTGCGGTGCCGCGACGAGCACCGTGTCGGTCGGCCGCTGGATGAGACACTTGCCAGTATGGCGGACCGTATCGCAACGGCCGAGGCCCGCTTTATCGCTGTCGCAACAAATTTGCAGGCGGAAACGGGCGGTAATCTTGTGGAGACGTTGGAGAACCTTGCCGTGCTATTGCGCGATCGGCGGAAGCTACGCAAGAAAGCCGCCGCCTTATCCGCCGAAACCCGTGTCAGCGCTGTGATTTTATCCAGCCTGCCCTTTGGGATTGGCTTGATTATCTTCGTGCTCAACCCTGGCTATCTTGCACCATTGATCCAAGACGCTCGCGGCATCTTGCTTGCGACGGTTGGGGGTCTGAGCCTCTGTTTGGGCATATTTAGCATGTACAAACTCTCTCGGATTGACGTCTGATATGGGATATTTGGGTCTCATATTGCTCCTCTTGCTCATTCTTGGGCTGAGCCTTGTGCAACTGATCGCCTTGGCTCTGATTGACCATCGTAAACGGCGTGGCCGATTGGAGCGCTGCATCAGTTCGACGGGCAAAAAAACCAAAGATGTCGTCTCTCAACCTATATCCTTGAAAGCTGGAGAGGTTCTGAGACGGATGGCGGCGGTGACTGCGGAACGCGTCTCCGTGGTCAAGGGGGATGAGGCGGAAACCTCAGCGGCTCTTTTGAAATCTGCGGGCATTCGCAGCCGTGATGCGCATCTGATTTACGCCTTTCTAAAGCTCGTCCTGCCTGTGGCTGCGGTGATCCTGTCTGTACTCTGGCTGGCTCTCAATTCTGAAGATGGGATCAAACCCCTCACTGCGATTGTTGTGGTATGCGCGACAGCTTTGGTCCTGTCTCGGGCACCGGATGTCATCCTGTCCCACATGCGGAAGCGGCGGCTTGAAAGAGTGCGGCGCAGCTTCCCGGACATGCTTGAATTGCTTGTGATCACAAGCGAAGCTGGGCTTGCGCCCGTCCCCGCACTCGGCCGTGTGGCGCGAGAGGTCTATGCGGCCTGTCCAGACCTTGCCATTGAACTACAACAATTGGTTGTTGAACTTGGGGTGTTGCCCGAACGCGAACAGGCCTGGCGAAATCTGGAGGAACGACTGCCTTTGCCAGAGGTGTCCGTGTTTGCCAATGCGATGGCACAAGCCGGTCGCTACGGCACGCCCTTTCGCGGCGCGTTGCGCTCTTTGATGTTGGATGCACGGGCTCAACGGCTTTTGAGATTAGAGGAACAGGCGGGGCGTCTCCCGGCTTTGATGACCGTGCCACTCATCCTGTTCATTATGCCTGCGCTTTTTATCGTGCTGATTGGTCCGGCGGCTCTGAGCATTCTGGACAACCTCATGAATGGAGGGTCGTGATCGTGACACGGTTGCAACGATATCGGTGCGAAGACGACGGCGCGACGGCGGTCGAATTCGCGCTTGTGCTACCACTGTTGCTGAGCATCCTGTTCGGGATCATCACCTTTGGCCAGTATTTCGCTATCGCCAATAGCCTTCAGCAATTCGCCGCCGAAGCGGCGCGGTATTCTGTCAGCGAACCGTTTCTTGCCGATAGGGAAGGGCGTGCGATAAGCTTTCTTACCTCGCCGGGCGGGCGGTTTTCCTTTTTGAATGGCAGCCATATTTCCGCCGATATCGACATGATTGAGGGCACCATGCCGGCCATTCAGATCACGTTGACCTATGATCTCAGTGGCACAGCAGTTGAGGTCGCGGACAGTTTTCTTGGCATCGGGATTACGGATATTACGCGGAGCAGCTACCTTGCGTATTAAAACCTGTTTCCGCAAATACAGCTCTCAAGAGGGCGGTGCCGTGGCAATCATCGTCGCGCTTTTTCTGACAGTTGCCGTGGGCTTTATGGCCATCGGGATCGACCTCGGCTCTCTGTATTTTCGGCAAAAATCTTTGCAAACACAGGCGGATATGACGGCAATCAGTGCCGTTTTGAACTTGAGTGGGACGCCGGATGATCATGCTCAGGCGACCGTCATCGGCAACAGACTCGACGCTTTGGCTCTGACGTCTTTGGAATACGGTCGCTACATTTATGACAGCGCCCTTCCGGCAGAGGATAGGTTTGAAACGCGCGATTTGTCCGATGTGGATGTCAATGCGGCAGAGGTCGTTTTGAAAGATGCGGCACCGTTGTTTTTCTCTCAGACGTTTTTGGACACGGACAGCACCCCTCTTTCGGCGTCTGCGACGGCGGCACGATTTGATTTTGCATCTTTTAGCCTTGGATCGCGATTGCTCGACTTGGATGGCGGCATTTTGAACGCGTTGCTCGGCGCGGCGCTTGGCTCCAACGTGTCGCTCTCTCTTTTGGATTACCAAGCGTTGTTGGATACACAGATTGATCTTCTGACCTTTACGGACGCGCTGGCGGTGCGGGCCGATCTTGTTGCGCTTGACTATGCGGACATACTCACCTCGGAGATCGACCTGCTCGATGTGGCGGGCGCGATATTGGACACCGGGCTTGTTTCAGGCTCAACAGATGTGCTGACGGCGATCCTGAATTGTACAGCGTGCGGGTCTTTTAATGCCTCCGAGTTGATCGGGATATCTGGAGATAACGTGGCGATTCAACTGGAAGATCGCCTTGGAACGGTGTCTGTGTCGGCGCTTGATGTGCTGAAAGCAACGCTCGACATCGTTAATGCAAACCGTCTGATCGAGGCCGATGTCAGCCTGCCCATTCCAAATGTTCTGGGCAATGTGGATTTGGCGGTTGTCGTGGGCGAGCGGGAGGCGCATTCGAGTTGGATCAACCTTGGCGAACGCGGAGCGACGCTTCACACCGCGCAGGTGAGGCTGAAATTGGACGTTGATCTGTCTCCATCTTTGCTTAGCGGGCTTGGGGTGGGGGTGTCCGCCTTGTCCTTACGCGTGCCGATTTATGCGGAAATCGCGAGTGCAACGGTGACATTGACGGATCTTTACTGTGATGCGGGCGGCCCGAATGATCGGATCGCCAGTTTTGACACCGGGCTTACCCCTTTCACCGGGACAAACGGCACGCATGTGGTTGAGTTGTTCATCGGTGAATTCGATGCCCCAACCTTTGAGGACACGACCACCCCGCTTGACGCGGCCAACCTTAACCCTGCGGACTTCTTAGATTTGGAGCTGAACCTCGCTTTGATCACGATTGATCTCTTCACCCTGCAATTGAAAGCCCATGCCGCGACAGGCAATGCGTTACAGCCGCAAATTGATTTTCTCGTGTCCGATATTTCGGGTAGCCCGAAAACTGTTGGCTCCGGCAGCCTGCTGACCTCAACGATTGAATCTTTGCTGGACCCCAACAATTTGGAGATCAGTATCAGCAGTCAAAGCCAATCCCTACTTGGCGGGCTGTTGTCGCTTTTGTTGGCACCGGTTGTCGCGCTTGTGGACACTGTGCTCGACGTTTTGCCGGGGAAATTGCTTGGCGCTTTGTTGACGCCGATTGATGCCTTGCTCGATGGCCTTTTAAACCTGCTTGGTGTCGGGATCGGTCAGGCCGACCTCACCCTTGATGGCGTCGCCTGCGGCAAGGTTGTCCTTGTCCGATGATGCATGATCCCGCCCGCCCACACACCCGCCCTCATCAGCTCGACCGGAGTAAACCATTGCCCTTTTTCTCTCACATCACCCGCGCCCTTGTCCCTGTTCTCCTCGTGTTCAGCTTGTCCGCTTGCACCATGGACCTGTCTCGCGACGGGGCTGCGAGGACCACGGCAGGTGCGGATACGTTGCGCCTTGCACAGGCGACCTCTGAGGCCGGCGACAATGAGACCGCCGCGCGATTGTTCGAGAAAGTTCTGGTCACCGACCCCGTTTCGGTTCCTGCGCTGTTGGGCGCAGGGAACAGCTATGCGCGGATGGGACAAAACAGCCGGGCCGAGGCGGTCCTGTTACGGGGACATGAGCTGGCACCGAGCAATGCCGAAGTTCTGACAACGTTGGCGCGCGTCTATCTGGCCCAACATCGTTCGCAGATGGCCGTGGAGGCTTATGACAAAGCGCTGCGGGTGGATCAACGGAACGTGTCTGCCCTTACCGGGAAAGGTGTCGCCTTGGACACGCTGTCACGGCACAAACAGGCGCAGGGTGTGTATGAGGACGGCCTGTCCTATTACCCGACAAATTTCATCCTGCGCAGCAATTATGCTCTGTCGCTTGCGCTGTCGGGGGACATCATCCGAGGGACGGCGATTTTACAGGAACTCGTCAAAGATCCGCTGGCCGCGCCATATGTTCGGGGCAATCTCGCCCTGGTCTATGGTCTGGATGGGCGTGACAACGATGCGCGGGCGACTTTGTTGTTGGACATGAAGCCCGATGAGGTCGAGGAAAACATCCGGGTTTATCAGGCGCTGCGCCGTCTGCGTTTGGAAGGCAAACCGATTGGGTCCCTCGTCTTTGTATAAGCGCGGTTTTTGCGGCCAATCGTAGAGGCGCATTTTTGGTGTCCATCAGGTATTTTCGAAGTTTGATTTGGTCATGAGCTGACAAGAACGGATGAGGCCATCACGACTGTTGCCGGTCATGGCAACGAAGAGTTGCGCGAAATGATCCTCGGCGCCGAGGTCCGCCCCAAAATGACAGACGTCCTCAAAGACTTCGTGTCAGACACTGACATCATTGCTCGCGTCAAGGACAAAGGACCGGGGGAGCAATCGAGCGGTTACGAATTTCGCCTCCGCATCGGCATGGTCTAAGTGTGGCGGCACATAGCCCATCCTTTTGGGCTGGGCTATGCTTGCCAAGGGCGGATCGTCCTTTGACGGACGGATTGCTCCCGTCTATGTCGCAGGGTGGGCTTTGGCGATCAGCGCCTTAGATCGTGCGAGTGCCTTTGCGGCGCGGCTCTGGGCATCCACGGTTTTGGCCTTTTCAATCTGAGCCACCTCGACACTCAGAACAATGTCACGCGGCAAGGCGCGCACCATTGCAATCAGATCAATTCCGCCGTCGCCGGGCAAAAGCCGTGCGCCTCGGGCAATCTCGATCATCCCGGCATCGGTCGGATCGTATGGTTTCGGTCCGTCACAAAGCTGAGCGTAGTGAATGAGCGCAGGGGGCAGGTTTTGAATCTGCTCGATCGTCCCGCCCGCCCGGTCCCAATGCAGCGCGTCGATCAGAACGCCGCCGTTGGAGCGCCCCGCTGTTTCAACGATGCGTTGCGCCTCAGGAAGGGTTTTAACCCCGGTCCATGGCATGAACTCCAGATCCCCGGTCAGGCCATATTCGGCGGCAAGATCGCAAAAGGCCGCGAAGGTTTCGGTGAGCCTATCGTGATTGGTATCATCGCCCGCAACAAGCACGTTGCGGGCACCAAGCCTTTGACCAAGAGCTAGAAAATCACGGAAATCTCCGACATCCGTGTTTGGTTTAAGCCGGGCGATTTCAATATCGGCAATGCCGATCCCAGTCTCATCAAGGGCCGCTTTCACCAAAGCTTCAACTGCCGGATCAGACAGGATCGGATAGGGGGCCTCGGTTGGGGCGGCGGGCAAAAACCGCAGCCCCACAAGGTCATACCCCGTGGCCGCCGCAATGCGCACGGCCTCATACGGCGGAACCTCATGTGTGGTCAAAAAGGCGAGAGAGAATTTATGGGGCATGGCACTCACTTCAGCGGTGAAAACGGCAAGGGAAGGGCGATGGCGCTGGTCATCACCGGGGTGAGCCAGTCAGGTCCGCCTTTGGCCGGCCATTTGCCGTCTGCGACCGATTGGCTGCGCGCTTTGGTGCGGGCCTCAAGCGAGCTGTAGGGCCAGATTTGCGTGATACGCGGCGCACCATCAAGGCCCCACATCGCCATGGTGAGCGGGGAATATTTCGAACGTGCCGGCATAGCGTCGCGCCATTTGTCTTGGGTGACGGACACGCCGTTCAACTTGGCCTTATAGGTGCGAAATTCGTAGATTGGACCATAGGTGCCGGGGGTGATTGGAGCCATGAAATCAAAGGGCTTGTAGCTGTCAAACCGCAGGTCAACCAAATGTTCCATACAGCCCATCGGATTGGCGGACATCACCGTGCGTTCGCGTTCGTCCATCATCTCATCCAGGGTGTCAAAGCCGCGCAAAACATAGACCTCGTTGAGGTTTCCAATGTCGGTGCCAAACGCCCCGAGCAGCGTGCCTTTACCTGCCGCGAGCCAGTTTTGCAGCCCGTCCGAGGCCTTTCCTGCGCCGAAGATCACGGTCTTGAGCGTTGCGATTTCGTAATAGGGCATGTCATGCATCCTTTGTGTGGTGTGAAAGAGGAGGGGTCAGGCCTTTGAGCGGTTGGCCTGAAAGTCTGCGTCCGACGATGTAGCCAAAGGTCATGCCCGGCCCGAGGGTGATGCCGCCAGACGGGTAGTGCCCGCCCATGATTGAGGCGGCGTCATTGCCGATGGCATAGAGCCCGGGTGTCGGCGCACCGTCTTGCCCAAGCACCTGCCCATCGGCGGCAGTTTTGATCCCGGCAAATGTGCCAAGGCTACCGGGCACGAGCTTGACCGCATAAAACGGCCCGCGCTCCAAAGGCCCAAGTGCCGGGTTCGGACCTTTGTGTTTGGCCCAGCCTTGAGCTCGGTTGTAAAGCGATGCGCCACGGTGAAACGTTAGGTCGTGACCTGCGCGCGCGCCGTCATTGAACCGTGTGATGGTCTGTGCGAGGGCCTCGGCAGGCAGATCGCACTGCACCGCCAAATCTTCGATCCGTCGCCCGCGTTTGAGATAGCCGGAGCGCAGATAGGGGGTGAGCGGGAAGGGAAAGGGCTTTGCCCAGCCGATGCCAAATTGCCTCTGAGCCCGATGATCGCAGATCAGCCAAGCCTCTGGCGCGCGCCCTTTGGGTGTCACGGCAAACAGGGCTTTCATGAACTCATGATAGCTGTCGGCCTCGTTGACGAACCTCTGCCCACTCATATCTACCGCGATAAATCCGGGTTTGGCGCGATCAATGAGATGAGGGAAATTTTTGAACCCGCCTTGACCATCCGGGACGCGGGACACGGGTGCCCAAGCCGCGGGTTCAGCAAGGCTCGTGTCAAGCGCGGCACCTATTCCTTCGGCCAAACGCACCCCGTCGCCAGTGTTTGATTTGGGGGCGGCGGAGGCATGCGCGATGGTGTCTGTATGGGCAAAGCTGAGTGTTTGCCGTAGGACATCATGCGGATAGCCGCCCGCCGCAAGCACCACGCCTTTGCGGGCGGTGATGCGCATTGGTGTCCCTTGTCTCGTCACGGACGCACCTACGATCCGACCCTCATCATGGTGCAGGCTGGTCACCGGACTGTCATGCCAAAGCTGAACCCCGCTGTCTGCCGCGCCTTTCAAAAGCTGCGCCACAAGGGCATTGCCGCCCACAAGGTGCATCGAACGTCGATAACGCGCCAGATCATAGAGATGTTTGGTCAAACGTTTGGTGACATGCCACAACGCGGCGGGGGAGCGGGTTGCATTGAAAAAATGCGCCATATCCACACCGCTGCCAATGCCCATGCCCCAGAGCGACACGACATCGAGCGGCGGTCGCAGCCGGGTGATCAAAGGCCCAAGCTCACGCCCGTCATAAGCCGCGGCGGTCACAGATCTCCCGCCTTCGGCGGCGCCATCATGGACGTAAAAATCAGGTACGCGATTGCCATCAACCCAAGTCATGACACCGACCTCTTCAAGGAAGCGGAGCATGTCGGGACCGTTTTGCAAGAACGTCTCGAGCCGCGGATCATTGGCGCGATTGCCCAGAAGTGCGCGCAGATAACGGCGGGGTTCGGTGTCAGCTTCGACGATCCCGGCGCGGATGGCCTGTGGGTTCTGTGGAATCCAAAGCCAGCCGCCGGACCATGCAGAGGTGCCGCCGAAAACCTCGGTTTTCTCGGCCACAATGACATCAAGCCCTGCCTGTGCTGCCGTGATCGCGGCACACAATCCCGCTGCGCCTGATCCAACGATCAGAACGTCGCAGGCGGTGCCGCCCGCCGTTTCGCTGTCCATTGTCCTGCTTTCGTTTCACAGCGCAGAAGACGTCTGCGCATTCGGGTCAGATGACAGGACCTTGCGGTCAGCCAGCCTGACGGGTTTCGGTCTCTGCGGGCACGGCCCGGTTGCGGTTGAAAAAGAAGGATGCCTCTGACGCCCCGCCAATTTCGTCGGCGGCTTCGCGCAAAAGCGGGTGGAATTGGTCCATCAATTCGGGCGTGACACGCACTCCCGGTCCGGCGATGGACAGGCAGCCGATCACCACATTGTCTTCGCTGCGAAAAATCGGAACAGCCATTGCGGCCATTCCGGCATGATAGCTGTCGGACATCGTGGCGTAGCCGCGTTTGCGGGTGTCAGCGAGCGCGGCCAGCACCTCTGGAATTGAGGCAGGCGCGCCCGGTCCCATGGCAAATTCCGCCCGCAACCCTTGAGTGCCGATTTTATCAAGCGCTTGCTCATCCGTCATTGTTGACAGCCAGGCATGTCCCCCCGCCGAGCCAGCCAAATGCACCTTGATCCCCTGTTCGCGACCGGGGTCGTATCGCAGGCCTGCAACCGCGCCCTGAGCCACGCCGACCCAGACAAGATCCTCGCCATCAATCACCGACAGGCGCACAAGTTCGCGCGAGTCCGCCGCCAAGCGATCAAGGATGGGCTGGGCAATATCGGGCACGCCGGTGCGGGCCAAAAACGCCAACCCGATGCCTGCGAGTTTGATGGTGAGGGCGTAATCGCCTTGGTTCCTGAGCTGTCGCACATAGCCGTATTGCGACAGTTCTTTGAGCAACCGATGCGCTGCAGAGGCGGGCATATCCAGTTCGCTCGCGATCGCGCTCACTTGGACACCTTCGGGATGCTTCCCAAGAAGTTCAAGGATCGAAAGGGTTCTCTCCATCACACCGGACATTGCTTACTCCATCATCGCTTTTGGCTTTGAGGACGTGTTTATCCGTTGTGAGCCAAGCGGAACAGGGCGTCTTTGTGTGATGGACTCACGGATCGCCTCAATCACCGCAATGTTGCGTGCACCATCGGACAGGGTGATACGTGGGGTTTCATCTCCTTTGATCACGGCGGCAAAATGGCGGATTTGTTCGACATAGCTGTCTGCTGTGACCAGATCGAGCGGATGGTTGGTCTGCGGTACGGTCCAATCGCGCGGACCCTCATGGGTCCAGAACGACAGATCAGGTAGGCTCATCCCGGCCTGTGTCCCGGCAAACATATGCGAGACGGCGGGCATCGCTGGAAACCGCGCTGGATTTTCGCCTGCGGTCGTGTCCCAACACCAAGGTCCCACGCCCGCATCGGTCAGCGAGATGGTGATCAACCCGCCGGCTTCAAGGCGCAGGATCACTGCGGCGGTGTCTTCGACGTCATAGCCGCGCTGGCTGTTTGCGGTGAGGGCCGTGACCTCTGTGATCTCGCCAAACAAATGCCGCACGAGGTCGATTTCATGGATCAAATTGATCAGGATCGGGCCCCCTGCGCCCGGTTCCCGTCGCCAAGCGACATCAAAATAGCGGGCGTCTTTGTAAAGTGTGGCGGAGATTGTGCCGCAGACCAATGTGCCGAATCGAGCCTCGGTGATGGCCGTTTTGGCGGCTTGAACGATGGGGTTGTGGCGGCGGTGATGGCCGACAAGTCCCGGCACCCCTGTGCGGTCTGACAGGGCCACCAAAGCCGCGCAGCCTTGGGCCGTGTCGCCCAAGGGTTTTTCGACCAGCACGGGAATCCCCGCGCGGATCAATGTCATCGCTTGCGGCACGTGAAGCGCGTTTGGCGTGGCAATAATCACCCCGTCTGGGCGCAACTCAATCAATGCTGCAAGCGTTTCCAGATGGAGGCACTCAAAATCTTTGGCGAGAGATTTTCCCGTCTCAAATGGATCGACAATGGAGATGAGATCGCTGCCGGGACAGGCACGGATCGCATCAGCATGGGTGCGCCCAATGATGCCGCCCCCAACAATGGCCAATCGTGTCTGTGTCATTGCATCCTCCTTTAGGCCTCCCTTTCGGGCTGCCTGTCCTTTGATCAATTATATCAATCAAAGTTAAAAATAAAACAAGATTTAAAAGTTGAAAGAGTTTCTATTTTAGGACATGCTGAGAGAAAGAGTAGAGCGTTTGGTATAAAAGTCTTGATAAATGAAAGACTTAAACGCTTAGGGAGGAAGAAATGTCAAAAGAATCGCGCTCTCGTGCAGAGCTCAAAAATGGCGCCAGCTACGATGTGGTCGTCCTTGGGGCCGGGGCGGCGGGTCTGTCTGCGGCCGTGTTTGCGGCTCTTGAGGGCGCGCGCGTTTTGCTTGTGGAGCGCACAGAATTCCTCGGGGGCACCTCGGCTTTGTCGGCAGCAACCACATGGGTGCCAAACACCCGGTTTCGTGATGAGCTGGGGGCGAAAGACAGTGAAGAGACTGTTCTAACCTTTCTAGATCGTGCCGTTGGGAACCGTGCGCCGCGTGCCTTGCGCGAAGCCTTTGTCAAACGCGGCCCATGTGCGATCCATCGCCTTGAAGATGAGACCAGCGTCCGGTTCCGGGGCCGTCCTTTCCATCCCGACTACTTGTTTGAGCTCGAAGGCTCGACCGCCTTTGGTCGCGCGCTTGAGCCTGTGCCCTTTGATGGCGCGTTGCTGGGCGATGACCTAAAGCTCGTGCGTCCACCGATCCCGGAATTCACCATTTTGGGCGGGATGCAGATTGACCGTGATGACATCGCGCATTTGCTCAAGATGAAGAAAAGCCCACGCTCGCTGGCCTATTCGATCCGGATCATCGCGCGCTATTATTTACGCAAATGGGCGCATGGCCGCGACACACGCCTGTTGATGGGCAATGCGTTGATCGGGCGGTTTCTTTATGAGGCACGCAAGCGCGGGGTTGAGATTGTCACACAGACCAAAACCACGGGATTGACGCCGCTCGAAGAGGGGGCGTATCGGCTGACTTTGGAGCAAAGCGGGCAGTCTTTCGACGTCACAGCAACCAAAGGCGTGGTGCTTGCCTCCGGCGGTTTTGCGCGCCACCCTGTCAAACGTCAAACCATGATGCCCGCACCGACGCCGCGTGTGTCGCCAGCGGCTCCCGGCCATACGGGCGAGTTGCACGACATTGTCCTAGGGCTTGGGGCGCATTATTCCGACAGTTCGGCGCAGCCATGTTACTGGGCACCGGTGTCGATCCGTAAACGCGCGGACGGGACAGAGGCCGCGTTTCCGCATTTCGTGTTGGACCGCTCCAAGCCGGGGATCATTTCGGTCGGGCGCGACGGCAAACGCTTCGTCAACGAAAGCCGCAGCTATCATGAATTTGTCTCCGCCATGTATGCGGCCGACAAGGACGGCTCGCATATTCCGACGTTCCTCATCGCCGACGCGCCAGCGGCGCGCAAATACGGCATGGGCATGATCCATCCGGGGACCAAGGATTTTGGACCGTACATCGCCGAAGGCTATCTGACCGAGGGGCGCGATCTGGGCGATCTTGCCGTGCAACTTGGCATAGATGGCACGAACCTGAGCGCCACCGTGGCGCGGTTTAATGAGATGGCAAAGCAGGGCGTGGATCAGGATTTTCACCGGGGTGAAACCGTCTATGAGCGCGCCAATGGTGATGCCACCCATGACGGGCCAAACCCCACCCTGCGCCCGCTTGGCAAGGGTCCCTATTATGCGGTCAAACTGTATCCGGGCGATATTGGCGCGGCTCAGGGTCTTGTTACCGATGAAAACGCCCGTTTGCTGACGGAAAATGGCACCGTAATCGAGGGGCTTTATGCGGCAGGCGCTGATATGAATTCGATCATGGGAGGGGTCTATCCCGGCCCCGGTATCACCATCGGTCCGGGCATTGTTTTCGGCTCGATCGCGGCGACCCATGCGGCACAGCGCAAGACCGCCCGCGCAGATCGGATAGCCTCATGAGCCGCTGGCAAGACAAGCCAGTTTTGGTGACCGGCGGGACCGGATTCCTTGGGGCTTTTGTCGCGCGCGAGCTTGTCGCGCAGGGGCTGCGTCCGCGGGTGTTTGATCGAAAGCTCAACGCCGAGACGCTTGATTTTGTGCGGGGCGGCCTGTCGCAGAGCTGTGAGGGCGTTGCGGGTGATGTGACGCAGCACGAGGATGTGGCAAGGGCGATGGACGGCTGCGGCGCGGTTGTCCATCTGGCCGGACTGATGACCGTCGATTGCAAGGTTGATCCGCTCCGCGCTGCGCAGGTGAATCTCATCGGCAGTCAAACGGTGATGGATTTGGCGATCAAGAATGGCGCGGAGCGGTTGGCCTACGCGTCCAGCTCGGCGGTCTACGGATCAGGGGAGGGCATCTTGCCAAATCCTGAGACCCTTTACGGCGTGCACAAACTGGCGATTGAGGGCATGGCGCGGTGTGCGTGGCTGGATCACGGCCTGCCAAGCGTCGGATTTCGCCCCTATATCGTCTATGGCCCCGGTGAAAGCAGGGGCATTGCAGCCGGGCCGTCGATTGCATTGCGCGCTGCCGCTCTTGGACAATCCGCCACAATTCAGTTTTCCGGTCCTGTGGGATTTGTCCATGTCTCAGACGTTGCTCGGGCCTTTGTGGCTGGGCTTTTTGACGCGTGGGAGGGGGCACAGGTCTATGATCTTCATGGGGTTTCGGCCACGGTTGATGGCTTTATCTCAGCACTCAGGCGGGCGGTGCCGGATGCTGCGGTTTCGGGCACGGGGCCACGGCTCAAAACGCCGGTTTTGCTCCAAGGTGGGGGGCATTCAGATTGGTTTGATGCGCTGCGGGTGACCTCTTTGGAGGAAGGGATTGCCGAGACTTTGAGCCATTGGCGCAAGACTTCTGAAATATAGGCTGCGTGTCAGTGAGAAGGCGATGGCCTCGGCGTTGGGGTCTAGCGAATTGTCCAAGTTATATGGAGCGCCGTCCATTCTTAAATCGGCGAAGGATTGCAATTTTGAGAGACAGGTGACGTAGCGTGATGCGCGTCAGGGAGGATGATGGGATGGACGTGACGCTTACGGGGGAGACCGTGTTGTTTCCGATCGCCGGGGATCCGATTGGTCAGGTGAAATCGCCGGGCCTGTTGACGGGCATCCTTGTGGCGTGCGGGATCAATGGGCTTGTTATCCCGACGCATGTGACGGCGGCGGCGTATCCGGCCTTTGTGGCGGCGATGAAAACGACACGAAATGTGCGCGGCTTGATCGCGACTGTGCCCCATAAACAAGCCACGCTCGCGCTGTGCGATTTTCCCACCGAGCGCGCTGAATTCGCGGGTTCCGTCAATGTGATGCACAAACGTGAGGACGGCACTTGGGAAGGCGATAACACCGATGGTCAGGGCTATCTGAACGGCGTTGCGGCCTGTGGCTATGAGGTTGCGGGCAAACGCGCGCTTTTGGTTGGTGTCGGCGGCGCGGGCGCTGCGATTGCTTATGAAATTCTCGCACGCGGTGCCGCTTATCTTGCGGTTCACGATGCGGACGAGGCGCGCCGAGACGCCGCGATTGCACGACTCGACGCGCGGTTCCCCGGACAGGTGGGGGCCGGATCGGCAGACCCGACAGGCTATGATTTCATCGGAAATGCCACGCCCGTGGGGATGCGGGATGGAGATCCGCTGCCGATTGAGGCCGCCAAATATCAAAGTCACCAATTCGTGGCCGACTGCATCACCAAACCAGAAATCACGCCGCAGCTTGCGATTGCGCAGGCCAAAGGCTGCGCCACCATGCCCGGGCTCGGGATGTTCAATGCGCAAGCGGATCTTTTGGTGAACGCCATGACAGGAATGAAAGCGGGAAAACAAAACACATAGCCCCGTTTCAACGACCAGCATCAATCAGGGAGGATACTATGCTGAAAACACTTCTGACAGGGACCGCGCTTGCCGCAGGTCTGGGATGGGCCGCGCAGGCGGACACATTGAAAATTGCCAATATTGCCGAACTATCAGGTGCCGGGGCCGCCGCCGGGTCGGTTTGGGCTGATGGTGTGCATCTGGCCATTGATGAGATCAACGAAAACGGCGGCATTCTTGGGATGCAGGTCGATATGTCGGAATACGACAGCCAAACCGACCCGTTGCAAAGCCGGGCTTTGGTGCAAAAGGCCATTGATGAGGGCGCTTTTGCGCTTTTGGGGACGGTGTATTCCTCGTCGACCGTGGTGAACATGTTGGTCGCGCAACAAAACGGCATCCCACAATTCACCGGCTCCGAGGCTCCCTCGATCACGCAGAAAGGCAACCCTTATATTTTCCGTACCACCTTTGGCGCGCAAAAGGGGATGCCGAAAATTGGTGCTTATCTCAAAGACGGCCTTGAGGTGAGCAAAGTGGCGATCGCTTGGGCCAATACGGAATACGGTAAGGGCGGCCATGATGCCTTTGTCGATGTGGCCAAAGAGATGGGGCTTGAGGTTGTGTCTGATGTGCCCTCCGAGCAAGGACAGGCCGATTTTTCTGCCGATATTCTGAAGATCAAAAATACCGGCGCCGAAGCCGTGTTTATTTATCTGACCGAAGAGGAAAGCGCGCGGTTTTTGATTGAGGCCAAGAAGCAAGGCCTCACCATTCCGATGATCGGCGACACGGTGTTGGCATCGCAAAAAGTCATTGATCTGTCCGGGGGAGCGGCTGAGGGTGCCTTGGGTCATGTTGCACTTTCGGCTGATGCCCCCGTGCCGCTGTTGCAGGCAATGAGCGCGAAGTTCACCGAGCGGTTTGGCTATCGCCCCGATCACAACGCGATCAAAGGCTACATCGGTGCCTATGCGATCAAATACGGCACGGAGATCGTTGGCGAGGCGGACAGCCAAAAATTGACGGATGCACTGCATGGCACGTGTTTGGATGCAGCCACCTATCCCGGCGTTTTGATGGACATTTGCTGGGATGAAACCGGCGAAGTGTCTCGCGAAAGTTTCATGGTTGAAGTCAAAAACGGCGCACAGGAAATCACAACCATTTTGCCGCCGAACTGAGACAGGCCACCAGCCCTGTACCCGTGACGCGCGGGTTCAGGGTGTCTGGCAAGGGTGCGCAATGACACCAGCCGGACGCACCGTTCTGATGGATCATCAGAGGACTAAAATGGGAGGAATGGATATGAAACGCAGGATTATTGCGGGTGTGAGCCTGAGCGTCATGATGATGGCGATGTCCGCGCATGCTGAGACGGTGAAAATCGCCAATATTGCGGAACTGTCGGGACCTGGGGCTGCCGCAGGGTCGGTGTGGTCCGATGGCGTGGATCTTGCGATTGACGAGATCAATGCAAATGGTGGAATCCTTAGTATGCAGGTCGATATGTCAAAATACGACACACAAACCGACCCACAGGTGAGCCGGGCTTTGGTGCAAAAGGCCATTGATGAGGGCGCTTTTGCGCTTTTGGGGACGGTGTATTCCTCGTCGACCGTGGTGAACATGTTGGTCGCGCAACAAAACGGCATCCCACAATTCACCGCCTCCGAGGCCCCGTCGATCACGCAAAAGGGCAACCCTTATATTTTTCGAACCAATTGGGGTGCGCAAAAGGGGATGCCCAAAATTGCGGCCTATCTCAAGGATCAGCTGGGGGTGAGCACAGTGGCCGTTGCTTGGGCCAATACGGAATTTGGCAAAGGTGGCCATGACAGTTTCGTTGAAAACGTTAAGGCGGTCGGTTTGGACGTTGTGGCGGATGTGCCCTCAGAACAAGGTCAAGCGGATTTTTCCGCCGATGTTTTGAAAATCAAAAACTCCGGCGCTGAGGCGGTTTTTATTTACCTCACGCAAGAGGAAGCGGCGCGGTTTTTGATGGAAGCGGTCAAACAGGGCCTCGACATCCCGCGCATTGGCGACAGTGTTTTGACCTCTGAGAAGGTCATTGATCTTGCGGGTCCGGCGGCCAACGGCGCCAAAAGCCACGCCGCACTCACCATCGCCGCCGATGATCCTTTGGTGCACGAATTTGCCACAAAGTTCTCTGAACGGTTTGGCTATAGCCCCGATTACAACGGGATGAAGGGTTACATCGGCGCGTATACAATCAAATACGGCACGGAAATGGTCGGCGAAGTGAACAGTCAAAAACTTGCCGATGTCATGCACGGGCTGTGTCTTGATGCCAAGACCTACCCCGGCATTTTGATCGACATGTGCTGGGATGATGCCGGTGAGGTGTCGCGCAAAAGCTACATGGTGGAAGTTCAGGATGGCCGCGAAACGGTCTCCGAAGTTCTCCCCGCAAACTGAGTTTCGCAACGCATGCGGGGCCGCTCCGCGACCTCTGTTCCATCGGAGCAGAGGGTCTTTTAACACTCAATTGGGAAGGAATGGCGATGGCCGAACTTCTGCAAATTCTCATATCGGGCCTGTCGTCTGGTGCGATCTATGCCTTGGCCGCCGTGGGGTTCACCCTGTTGTGGCAGGCCTCGCAAACCATCAACTTCGCGCAGGGCGAATTCGTCATGTTGCCTGCCTTCTTCGTGTTGGCGGGGATGACCTTGTTTGGATTGCCGCTTTGGGCGGCCATCCTGACTGCCTTTGTGATGTCAATTGTGATCCTTGGCGCGATGTTCAAAAAGCTGGTGGTTGAGCCGATGCTGCCGCATGGTTCAATGCCTTTGGTGATCGCCACCATCGCCTTGGGGCTTTTGATGAAAGAAAGCGTCAAGGAATTCTATTCCGCCCAAGGTCAGCCCTTTCCGCCGCTGTTTCCGCAGCATGTGATGAATGTCTTCGGTGCGTCGGTGTCGGTTCAGGATCTCTGTAACCTTGCCGTGGCCTTTGCGGCGATCATCTCCCTGCAATTGTTCTTGCAACGCACCCGCACGGGCCGCGCCATGCAAGCCACCGCGCAAGATCCGCGCGTGGCCGAAATCCTTGGCGTCGATGTCAAACGAATGGTGATGTACACGTTTTTGATCAACGGCGCCTTGGCGGCCATCGCGTCCATCCTGATTTCACCAGTCTATCTGGCCAAATTTTCCAACGGCGAAACGCTTGGCATGATTGCCTTTATCGCGGCCATCGTTGGCGGGTTTAACCAAATCAGGGGCGCGCTTGTCGGCGGGCTTTTGATCGGCGTGCTCGACAATCTCGCCGCCGTTTATATCTCCGCCGAATATCGCTCGGCGATCCCGCTTATCCTACTCATCGTCATCATCATGGTGCGCCCACAAGGCATCATGGGCACGTCCGAAGGGAGGACCGTATGACCGCTTTTCGCATTCTTTTCCTTATTGCTTTTGGTGTGGCTCTCCTGCTCGCACCGATGGGGCAGGGCAACTACATCATCTACATCCTGTGCTCTTGGTTGATCTTTTCGATCTCCGCTATGGGGCTGAACCTGACACTTGGCTACGCGGGCCAAATCAGTTTGGCGCAGGCCGCGTTCATGGGGATCGGGGCCTATGTCACCGCCCTTTTGACCATGGCAGGCGTGCATTGGCTCGTTGCGGTGTTTTGCTCGATCTCGGCCACGTTCTTGATCGGTCTGGTTTTGGGCTATCCGGCGCTTCGGGTACAACACCATTTTCTTGCCTTCGTGACACTTGCATTCAATGCGCTCGTCTTTCTTGTCTTGCGCAATGAGGATTGGCTTACGGGTGGCTCGCTTGGCCTCGTTGGCATCCCGCGTCCGGTGTTTGGTCCGTTCGATACGATGAAGCAACTGCCGTTCTATTACTTCACGGTTGTGTGTTTCTTGGTGACGGCGGGGGCGATGGCATGGATGTTGCATTCGCCTTGGGGCCGCGCGTTCAAAGCGCTGCGCGAAAATCCGATCCGGGCCAATTCCTTGGGTCTCAACACCACCCGTATGACGCTTTTGGCCTTTGCGATTGGCTCCTCTATGGCCGGTCTGGCTGGCGCGCTGCAAGCGCCCTTGGTGCAGTTCATCGAACCCGGCTCGTTCACGTTGATCCTGTCGCTCAAAATCTTGCTCATGGTGATTGTCGGCGGCTCTGGCTACTTCTTTGGTCCTATCCTCGGCGCGGCTCTTGTCGTGCTGCTGCCGGAAATGCTGCGCTTTACCGATGGCTATTACCTCATCATCTACGCGCTTTTGGTGCTCGTGGTCATGATCTTCTCACCGCAGGGGCTTTTGGGCCTTGGGCGTAAACTCCTGATCGCGATGAAACCTCGTAAAGAACGCGGCGATCTCAAACAGGGAGCACAGTTGTGATGCAAACGGAAACCGTTCTATCGGTCAAAGACATGACCAAACATTTCGGACCGATCAAAGCCGTCAATGGTGTCTCATTCGAGGTGCAAAAGGGCGAAATTCTGGGTCTTATTGGCCCGAATGGCTCCGGCAAATCGACGCTGTTCAATTGTATTCTCGGACAACTGGCGCCCAGTTCAGGTACGGTGCAGATCAATGGTAAATCTGTCGCAGGTGCACAGGCGCATGATCTCAACCGGCTTGGCGTTGGCCGCACGTTCCAACAGCTTTCGGTGTTTCCGCAAATGTCGGTGATCGAGAACATCATCATGGCGGGGCAGGAACACCACGGCACGATGCTGACGCGGCTGTTTGGCAAATCGGACGCGGGGCTGACGGGGGCTGCTGAGGATATGATCGCATTTTTTCGCCTCGGGCATTTGCGCGATGAGATGGCGGGGTCTTTGTCCTATGGCCAACAAAAGCTACTGGACGCGGCCATGGCGTTTATGGCGGGGCCGGGGCTGGTGTTGCTTGATGAGCCCGCGGGCGGGGTCAATCTGACCATGCTGCAATATCTCAAAGAGCGTTTGATCACATACAACCACGAACATGGCACCACCTTTGTGGTCATCGAGCACAACATGGAATTCGTGATGTCGCTGTGCACGCGGATCATCGTGTTGGCCGAAGGCGAAATCATTGCTGAAGGCGCGCCCGAAGACATTCGCTCAAACCAAAACGTCATCGACGCATATCTGGGAGGCTGACATGTCGGCAATGTTGGAACTGAAAAACCTCTACGGGGGCTATGGCAAAATCACCATTCTCAATGGCACCACGTTTTCTATCCCGCGTGGCACGATCACCACGGTGATTGGTCCGAACGGTGCGGGAAAGTCGACGGTGTTCAAAGCCATTTTCGGGATGCTGGATATTCAATCGGGCTCTATCATGTTTGATGGTGAGGATGTGACACGCTCGACTCCGAAACAGATGATCGGTCATGGGGTCACCTATGTTCCCCAAGGCCGCAATGTCATCCCGCAGCTTTCTGTGTGGCATAATCTGGAAATGGGCGGGATCACCTCCTCCGATCAACCGAGCGTGAAACGCCGGATGGAACTGGTCATGGATCAATTCCCGATGCTGCGCAAATTCAAAGACCGTAAGGCGATTGAATTGTCGGGCGGACAGCAAAAGCAGCTCGAAATCGCGCGCTCTCTGCTTCTAGACCCGAAACTTGTGTTGATTGATGAGCCGTCGATCGGTCTGTCGCCCAATCTGGTGCAGGAGGTGTTTGAAACCCTCAAAACCCTGCGCGACGAAGGCGTGACGATCCTGATGGTCGAACAAAACGCCAAAGCCGCACTTGCGATGTCGGATGATGGGATCGTGTTGGAACTGGGGCAAATGCGGATGCATGAGCGGGCCGATGTTTTGCTCAACGATCCCAGAGTGGGCCAGCTTTTCCTCGGTGGTCACATGGAGGAGGTGGCGTAATCGCCACCCCCAACTTTTGACGCTATTGCGTATATCCTGGGCGGGGGACACTCCCCATCAAGGTTTGGCTCAACCCCCCGTCCACCACAATCTCCTGGCCATTGATATAGGATGCCCGCGCCGATGCGAGGAAGACGGCCGCATTGGCCATGTCTTGTGCAGTGCCAATGCGGCCTGTCGGCACACGGCGCTCGCGTGCGGCTTTGACCTCAAGATTGGCATA
The DNA here is from genome assembly GCF_003047105.1 of Celeribacter baekdonensis. Taxonomy (NCBI): domain Bacteria; kingdom Pseudomonadati; phylum Pseudomonadota; class Alphaproteobacteria; order Rhodobacterales; family Roseobacteraceae; genus Celeribacter; species Celeribacter baekdonensis. The sequence goes on along the minus strand of NZ_CP028472.1, from coordinate 15,626 downwards.
GAACGGCTCGGACATCGGGGTCAGAACCAGACCGGGAGAGACCACGTTCGAGCGCACGCCTTTTGGGCCCCATTCATAGGCCAGCGCCCGCGACAGCATCGCTACACCGGCCTTACCGGGCGAATAGGCGCCCGAAAAGGGCTGGGGCTGACTGGCAGAAATCGAAGCGACATGAACCAAGGCGCCCACGCCCTTGGCGATCATCTGTTTGCCAAAACTCTGAGCCGTGATGAAACACCCGTCCAAGTTGACCTTGAGCATGGCTTGCCAATCCTCAATCGCCAGATCCTCAAGCGGGCCGGGCCGCAGGATACCGGCGTTGTTCACCAACACATCCGCACCACCGAGTTTGGCGATGTGATCTGCCGCTGCCTCAACAGAGCGCAGATCGGACACGTCACAGCCAAAGCCATATCCGCCAACCGCATGGGCTGCCGCTTCGGCATCCTCTGTGCGGTAATCGAGGGCCACCACCGTGGCCCCCAAGGCTTTGAACGCGTCCAACATGGCCCGGCCAATCCCGCCCGAGCCGCCAGTGACGACAACGATTTTTCCTGTAAAATCAATCCAGCTCATTCAGGCCACTCCCGCCAGATGACGGCCCGTGATGTAACCAAAGGTCAGCGCCGGGCCGAGCGTGATCCCCGCACCGGGGTAGTTACCGCCCATGATCGAGGCACGGTCATTGCCCACCGCATAAAGCCCGTCAATCGGTGTGCCTTGGGTGTCGAGCACTTGGCCTTCGACCGTGGTGGCCAGCCCGTCAAACGTGCCCAAATCGCCCATGACGAGTTTGAGCGCATAAAATGGCCCCTCGGTGATGGGCGCGACACAGGGGTTTGGGCGTACGTCGGGGTCGGCAAGATAGCGGTTGAAACTGGTCGCTCCGCGGCCAAATTCGGGGTCCTCGCCGCGCACAGCATCTTTGTTATAGGCGGCCACCGTTGCCACAAGCCCCTTGGCGTCTATCCCTGCGTTTCGAGCCAAGTCCTCAAGCGTCTTGCCCGAGACAAGATAGCCATTCTTCAGATAGGGCGTGAGTGGCACCGGGGCAGGTTTGGCAAAGCCAAGACCGTATTTGCGGATCGTCGGACGGTCTGCAATCAGCCAACACGCGGTCTCTGTTTCACCTTCGCAGGCTTTGATCATCGCGGCACCGACATCGTGATAGCTGGCACTTTCATTGGTAAAGCGTTTGCCGGATTTCAACACGCCGATGATGCCCGGTTTGTAACGATCAATCAGATGTGGAAAGGGTTTGAACCCAGTTTTTGTTGGCACTTTCGAGACCGGCATCCAGGCGGAGGTTTCCGGGAACCGCACCTCAAACTGGCCCCCGACAGTGCGGCCAAGATCAATGCCGTCGCCTGTGTTGTCTTCGGGTACGGGCGAGAGATGTTCGCCGCCGCGTTTGAGATGTGGATAGGCCACACGGATTTTCGCAATGTCATGGGCAAAGCCACCTGCGGCCAAGACCACGCCTTTGCGTGCTCGCACAATCACATCACCGATCTGGCCTTTGATCTTTGCGCCAACAACGGCACCTTTCTCGGTCAAAAGTTCCCGCGCGGGGCTGTCGGTGTAGATTGGAATGTTCAGATCAAAACAGCTTTTTGCCAGCCGCGCCGCCAAAGCATTGCCCGAGGTCACATGCGTGCCGCGACCATAGCGGACCACTTCGGCGGCATGGGCGGCAAGGCGTTTGGCGACATAGGCGAAAGAGGTGATGCTTTTGGTCGCGTTAAAGAAATGTTTGATGTCGGCATTCGAGGAATTGAACATCATGCCCATGAAGGTGATGGTCGACAGCGGCGGGCGCAGGCGTTTGAGGTTTTCCCCCAACGCGCTGGTGTCATAGGGCGTTGCCGTGATGGAGCGACCTACGTCGACCCCGCCGGGTGCTTCCGGGTGATAGTCGGGATAGAGCGAGGGGCTGAATTTGACCTCGGTTTCGCGTTCAAAAAATGCAAGCATTTCGGCACCGGTCTCGAGATAGGCATTCACCGCGCTCTCATCATAAAAATTTCCGGTCTCGTGTTTCATATACTCGCGCGCTCGGGCGATGTCGCCCGGCGGGCAATTGGGGTTGCCGGGTATCCACACAACGCCCCCGGAAAAGGCGGTTGTCCCACCAAAGACGGGGGCTTTTTCGATGATGATGACATCAAGTCCTTGTTTGGCGGCGGTGATTGCGGTGGCCATCCCACCCGCCCCCGACCCGATGACAAGGACATCGCATTCTGTGCCATCCCTGAGACGCGTTTGCATAGTATCTCCTCCTATTGTGCGGCGCGGATCAGCCGCCTCCCATGGTTGAGATATGGCAAATGCCCTGTGTCGCGCGAATGGACGGACGCCGATATTCATTGCACTATTCACAAGTGCTTCCGGAGGAGGAACTGGGAGCAAAGAGGAGGATACAACCCATGCTGATCTCAGCAGATCAACCGATTCCGCGCTACTATCTTTACGGGGATACCCTTGCGGAGGTGGAACTTGACTTCATTCACGTTGAACCGATCCGCGATCGGTCCGGGGCCAATGATTGGACAATTCGCGCCCATGCCCACCCGGATCACGTCCAACTTTTGTTCGTGGAGCGGGGAGGCGGGGAGATTCAAATCGAATCCCAAACCTATGCAATCCCGGTGCCCGCAATGGTGGTCGTCCCGGTGGCGATGGTGCATGAAATCCGGTTTTTGCCGGGCACGGATGGCTTTGTGATCACCGCCGCGTGCAGCTACGCCAAGGCAACGACCCAAGGCGATGCCCGCTTTGCCGATGCTTTGGAACATCCCGCAGCCTATGCTTTGGCGGAGGGTGACCCAAATTGTGGCACCTTGCGCGAGAGTTTCGACTGGATGCGCCGCGAATATACGTGGACTGCGCCGGGGCGGCGCTTGGCGATCAAGGCCCAGTTCGAGCGTATCCTCGTGGCGCTGATGCGGTTGCGGCTTGAGGTCGGGGCCGAGGAAACCCAGCGCGTGGACCGTGATTATGATCTCCTGTGCAGATATCGCGAAATCTTAGAGACCCATTTCAAATCCGAGAAAGGGCTTGAATTTTATGCCTCTCAACTGGGTGTTTCCATCCAACGGCTCAATCTGGCCTGCAAAGCGCGGGTGGGCAAAACCGCCTCACAGCTTTTGCATGAGCGGGTGGTGATCGAGGCCAAGCGGTGTTTGATCTACATGACGATGACCGTGGCTGAGGTGGGATATGATCTTGGCTTCGAAGATCCGGCCTATTTTTCGCGTTTCTTTTCGCAACGTGTTGGGGTGCCGCCCGGCGCTTATCGTGAGACCTATCAATCAGAGCGGAAAAAGGCATGAATCGTCCAAGGCAAACCGCGCTCTTTGCATTTTGCGCTGTCGTTTCCTGTGGAATTGTCCAGGCGCAATATGGAGGGTGATATGATTTACGAGCTGCGGGTCTATGACCTCAAACCCGGCACCGGGCCAGAGTATTTGGCGTTGCTGATGCGTAGCGGGGTGAAGGCGCTGACCTCACATTTGCCGATGGCGGGATATTGGCTGACCGACACTGGCGCGCTCAACCGGCTTTACCATTTGTGGATTTACGAGAGTCTTGAAGAACGCGCCGCAGCGCGGGTCGGGTTTGCGGCGAATCGTGACTGGACCGAGGGGTTCGTGCCATATGGCTTTCCGCTCATCGTCACGCAGCGCAATATGATGATGACGCGATTGCAAGGCAGCGCAGCCTTGGACGCGGCAGAGGCGGGACGCAAAACCCAGCACCCGAATGACGCGATCGGCCCGCTGTTTGCGCCGGGTCTTCAAAGTCTGACTTTTGGCAATGAGGTGCAAAGCGATCAGCCCTTGGTCGCCCGCTGGCGGGTCATTTCCGGTGAAACACCGGGCGATACCGTCACGCTGTGGGGTGGCGATCCGATGGCCACATCACAAGGCGCGACGCGTCACGAAATCCTGCGCCCGATTGCGGTTTCCCCCCTGCGCTAAAGATCATCTGCGGCGCCATAGGCCATCCAACCGGCATCGACCGAAAGCACGGTGCCGGTGATGGCAGAGGCGGCATCGGAGGCGAGAAAGGCAATCGCTTCGCCAATTTCAGACGGGTCGATCATCCGGCCCAAAGGGGTGCGCTTGAGGATTTTGTCTTCCGCCAAAAGCCCATCTCGGATCAATCCGCGCACGAGCTCGGTTGCGACATAGCCTGGGGCCACCGCGTTGACACGAATACTTTGACGACCCCATTCGGCGGCCATGGATTTTGTCATCGCCACAAGCCCCGCCTTGGCCGCGCCATAGGCATTGCGCCGGGGTAAGCCAGTGAGGGCTGCGATGGAGGCGAGGTTGACAATGGCCCCGCCGCACCCTTTGTCGATCATGCCCCGTGCCACTTCGCGGCTCATCAAAAAGCTGCCCGCAAGATGGATGTCGAGCAAGCGCCGGACATGGGCGAGGGTTTGGTCGACCGTGGCTGTGTTGACGTCGCCGAGACCTGCGTTGTTGACCAAAATGTCGATCTGGCCGATCTGACTCAAGGCCAAGATCACCGCCTGCTCGTTGGTTACATCGACCCCAAGGCCAATATGATCCGGTCCCAATTCTGCGGCGCGGTGCTGGGCCAGATCGCCGTTTAGATCAAGCAGTGCGACACGGGCACCCCGCGCGGCGAAAAGTGTGGCGCTGGCCCAACCGATACCGGCCGCGCCCCCGGTGATCACAACCGTCTTGCCTGTGAAATTCATCTGCGATGCCTCTCCTATATGACCGGGACATGTTGATGGGATTTGACGGGGGTCGCGATGCACGGGGCGTGAAAAATCTTGGATATTTACGAAGGGTTTAAGGCTCTTAGGGAAATGTCCATTGCGGTCCCGTCGGGGAATTGAAATCCTGCCGTAAACGCGCGACTGGGAGGACGATCATGCGGATTATGTTGACAGGTGGAAGCGAAGGTATTGGTGGCGCGACATTGCGCCAAATGGCACGGGAGGCGCAGGCTGCGGGCACGCCTGCAAAGATTGTGACAACGGCATCGGGGCGCAATCCCGCCCCCGCAGCACTGATTGCCGATCTTGAAAATGACGGGGCCGAGGTTTTGTTTTTGACCGGAGATTTGGGTGATGCCACTGTCGCGCGCGATATTGCGGCAAAGGCGCTTGGGTTTTTGGGCGGGCTGGATGTGTTCGTCTCAAACGCCGGGGCCGGAAAACCCGCGCCTTTGGCCGAGCAATCGCTTGAGGAATGGGACCGTATGTTCAACCTCAATGTGCGTTCAACCTTCGTTCTGGCACAGGCGTTTTATCCCGCGCTCAAGGCGTCCAAGGGCACGATTGTCGTCGTCGCGTCGATGTCGGGGATGCAAGCGCATTTGGGGCAGGCGGCCTATGCCCCCGCCAAGGCAGCGGTAATTTCACTGGTGGAAAATCTGGCGATGGAATGGGCGTCCGATGGCATTCGGGTCAATGCGGTGGCCCCGGGGATGATCCGCACGCCTCTGACGGCGGCAATCTATGCCAAGGAAGGGTTGGAGCAAGCCCGCGCGCAAAGAGTGCCTTTGGGCCGGGTTGGGCGGCCTGAAGACATCGCCGCCATCGTCGCCTTTTTGGCCGGGGACGGTGCCGCCTATGTCACAGGCCAGACCCTTTTGGCCGATGGCGGCGTGTCGGCGACAGGGCTGAACAACCTGCCGAGCTGATCGGTCAGCGCAACGGCATACCTTTGGGGCGCAGGCGCCGTTTTTGGGCGGCAATACGGAACGGCGCGTTCGGCGCGCCAAATCCCATGTAGCTTCCACGTTGAAGGATTTCAAAGAACAACCCACCGGCGAAACTGCCGGAATAGAGCTGAAAGAACTCGCCTGTCTCATCGCGATCATAGAGCACATGCGCGGCTTTCATTTTTTCAAGAAGGCCCGGCGGGAAATCGAACCGTGCGGCGAGATCGTCGTAATAGTTGGGGGAAATCGGCAGGGGCGCAAAGCCGCGCTCTGCCAATCTCGCGGCGGTGTCAAAAATATCAGCCGTTGCCAGCGCGATGTGTTGCACCGAAGCGCCAAAGGTATCGGCCAGAAACCGCCCCGCCAAAGTGCGATGCGTGTCCGCGCCGTTGAGGGTGATCCGAAATGCCCCATCGCGGGTTTCGATCACCTGTGATCGCACCAACCCGTCCGGGTCGATGACATCGACCATCGGACTTTTCTCGACATCAAAAATGGCGGTGTAGAACAGGGTCCAACTCAGCATATCCTCATAGCTCATCGTCTGGGCGATATGGTCGATATGCATCAGACCGACCCCGGTCAAATCGGGCGCCTCTTCGGCCCTAAATTCCACCTCCCAGACCCGATCCAGACCCGTCTCTTTGTCGATGAAATGCATCACGGAGCCGCCAAGGCCCCGGATCGCCGGAATGTCCAATTCGCCAATGTCGAGGTCTTGGGAAAAACTCTGTGCCCCCGTGGCTGTGGCGCGGGTGATCACGTCCTGTGCGGAGTTGACCAAGATGCCAAGATCGCAAACGGTCGTGCCCCGCGCGTTATAGGCATGGGCAGCATGGCCGTCGGTTTCCTCGTTGACGACAAGGCGGATGTCGCCCTGTTGCCACAGTGTGACGGCTTTGTTGCGATGGGTGGCGGCGTGGGCAAACCCGAGCGTTTTGAGCAGCTCGCCCAGGGTTTCGGCCTCTTTGCCACGGGAGGCGAATTCGATGAAGGACACGCCTTCGGGCTTCACGCGTTGGGGCAGGCTGGGCAGATCGAGTTTGAGACCGGGTTCGGCGCGATGCACATCATCCATCAGGGCGATGAGCGAGCGATACCCATCATTGGCAACTTGTTTGGTGTTGGAGCCACGGAAATGATCGTTGAAAATCTCCAGAGAAATCGGCCCCGTATACCCCGCTGCCATGACGGCGCGGGTGAAGCCCGTCACATCAAGATCACCCTCGCCGGGCATATTGCGGAAATGGCGCGACCAATAGAGCAGATCCATGTCGATCATCGGCGCATCGGCCATCTGAACGAAAAAGATTTTGTTGCCGGGGATCGACCGAATGCTGTCGGGCGAAATTTTGCGGGCCAGGGTGTGAAAACTGTCGAGGATGACACCGATGTTCGGATGATCAGCCCGGCGCACGATTTCCCATGCGTCGCGATGATCGTTCACATGTTTGCCCCAACACAGCGCCTCATAGCCGACACGCAAACCGCGTTTGGCAGCCCGTTCACCCAGCGCGTGAAAATCGGCTGCGGCGCGGTCAATCCCGCCCAAAGCCTGCGGATGGCACGATGAACAGACCAGCACCAAGTCGGTGCCAAGCTCCTGCATGAGGTCGAATTTGCGTTCGGCCCGGTCAAAGGCCTTGGCGCGTAGCGGTTCGGGTAGGCCCTCGAAATCGCGAAAGGGTTGGAACAGCGAAATCTCCAACCCGTGATCGCGGATCATATTTCCCACATCGCGTGGGCTGCCGTCAAAGGCGATGAAGTCTTGTTCGAAAATCTCGATCCCATCAAAGCCTGCCGCCGCAATGGCGTCGAGTTTTTCGCGCAAATCGCCGGAAACAGAAACGGTCGCAATCGAGGTTTTCATGGCAGGACTCCTTGGACGGCTTAGGACAAAAGATCTTGGCGCAGGCGGTCTTGGTCAAGCGGTAGGTCGGTGAACAGCCCCCAGGCATGAACGCCTTGGAAAAAGAACAATTCCCAGCCCGAGATGATGTCGAGGCCACGGGCCGCGGCATCGGTCAAAAATTCGGTCTCGACAGGTGTGTAAACCGCATCAAAGGCCCATTCGCCCCCCTCCATCGCCGTGGCGGGCAGGGGGGTTCCCTCTTTGCCGACCATACCAACGGGCGTGCAATTGATCAAACCGGCGGCCCCTTTGGCAGCCTCAACTGCGCTGTCAAAAACCGTGACCGTGGTGTCGGGCGCGGCGTTGCGCAGATCGGCGGCAAGGGCCTCGGCTTTGCTGCGGTCCATATCGACCAGACGGATTTCAGCCGCACCAAGGGCAATGAGGCCAAAGGCCACGGCGCGACCAACACCGCCGGTGCCGATCATCAGCGTGATCCCTGTTGGATTCTCGCCGCGCTGGCGTGTGTAGGCGGCAACAAAGCCGGAATAGTCGGTGTTAAAGCCTTTGGCATGGCCGCCCTCGAAAATCGCGGTATTGACCGCGCCGATGGCCCGCACCAGCGGATCGTCGATCTCGACTTTGGCCACAACCTTTTCCTTGTAGGGATAGGTCACATTGGTGCCGCGATAGCCCTTGGCCGCCAGCCCCGCGAAAATCACCTCCCAACTTGCACCGATGTCATGCGGAACAAGCCGGTCATAGCGGACATGTTTGCCGTTTTGTGCGCCGCAGAGCTCATGCAGACGCGGGGAGCGGGAGGCGGCGATATTGTCACCAATCAGGCCGAGGAGGATGTCGGGAGCACTCATTTTGAAGCGGTCTCTTTCTTGCGGAATTTGGTCCAAAGCGGGGTTTGCGATACAAAGATCAGGATCACGGCCACAAACAGCACGAGCGACAGTGGGCTGGTCAGGATGCCATGGAAAAACCGACCCAAATCTTCGCGTTCAGAGATGATGGCGCGCCGCCAGTTGTCATCCAAAAGGCGCGACAGGATCACACCGAGGATCACGGGACCAAGCGGATAGCCATAATGGCGCATGAAGTAGCCGAAGACACCAAAGCCAAGCATCCAATAGACATCGGTGATCGAATTGTTCACGGCATAGGCCCCGACGATGGACAAGAGCAGGATCAACGGGATCAACACCGCGCGCGGCATTTCGACGATCTTGGTGAACAGTTTGATGCCGGTGAGGCCAAACAGCAGCATAAAGAAGTTGGCCATGACCAAAGCGCCGACGATGAACCAGAACATATCGGGTTGTTCGACCATCAGCATCGGGCCGGGGTTCAACCCGTGAATGAACAGTGCGCCGATCATGATCGCGGTCACCGCATCGCCCGGAATGCCGAGCGTCATCATCGGGATAAAGGCGCCACCCACGGCGGCATTATTGGCGGTTTCAGGTGCCACAAGACCCTCAATCGCGCCTTCGCCAAAGGGACGCGACGGGTTTTTGGTGACGCGTTTGGCGTGGTCATAGGCCATCAGCGCCGCGATATCGCCGCCGGTTCCGGGGAGTGCGCCGATCAGAACCCCGATGGTCGAGGTCTGAAGTGACAGTGGCAAGTGTTTGCGGATCGTGCCAAAGGAGGGAACGATCCTGTTGATTTTTTGGCGGATCGCGGGGGTATCGACGTGATGCAACTGCATCAGCGCCTCAGAGACACCAAACATGCCGATCATCACGGCGATAAAATTGATGCCACCGCGCATCAACGGGATGTCAAAAGTGAAACGTTCGGTAAAGGTCAACGGGTCCATGCCGACCGCGCCAATGGCAATCCCAAGAGCGCCGGCAAAGATGCCTTTGACTAACGACCCAGAGGACAAAGAGCCGACCAGCAAAATTCCGAGAACGGCCAAGAGCATATAATCACGCGGTTGGAATTTAAGAGCGAAATCCGAGACAACCGGGGCCAGGACGGCCAGCACAACGATCCCGACCAAACCACCGAAAAATGACATGACAGTGGTGGTTCCGATGGCTTCACCGGCTTCGCCGCGCTGCGCCATGGGATAGCCGTCCATCGCGGTGGCGATGGCGGAGGGCGCGCCGGGGATATTCAATAGGATTGCCGTGCGCGAGCCGCCGTACACGCCGCCCATATAGATGCCGATCATCAGCGAAATCGCGGGTAAAACATCCCATGAGAAGGTGAAGGAAATGAGGATCGACACGGCCATGGTCACAGACAGGCCGGGGATCGCGCCGACGTAAACGCCAGCGAAGGTGCCCACGCCAACCAGCAACAACAGCTCAGGATGGGTGAAAATCGTCAGAAATGCCATGAACGCGTCCATCATGCACCTCCTTTAAAAAGATTGCGCAACAGCTGAAGCATTTCAGCCTCGGGAACGATGCCTGCGGGCATCAGCACGGTGAACACGATGCGGAACACCAAATAGATCGCGAGCAGGCTGCCCAGCGAGACGAGCAGGGTGAAGCCCCAGCTACGTTTGGAGAGAAGTTTGATCGACGCGATGAGGAAGAGCGCAGATGTTGGCAAAAATCCAAGCGGTTTCAAGAGGATGCCATAGGCGACGAGAAACAGGGCAAGGATGATAACGAGCGGGGGCGTGATGTCTTCCATCACGGTTTCGTCTTCTGTTTTCGACAGTTTTACAGTGCGCCAAAAGACAATCACCACACTGATCAGCATCACGGCCGCTGTGGCCATGGGGACAGAGCCCGCGCCGGACAGCGCCTCAAAGCCGGAGATTCCATAGGCGTTCCACAGCAGAACACCGCTGAAGATCACGAGACATGCGGTAAAGACAAGCTCGCCAGGACGACGTTTGTCGACGATGCCACCAGGGGTGGCGTCAGATGAACCGTCCCGTGTCGAGTCATGATGATGAACGTGATCTTGCATCTCTCCTCCAAGAGTTTGTCTGCTGTGAATTGAAACACCGCCCTTACCGGAAAGGGCGGTGCCAGTGTTCGGCAAAGCCGAACGTGTTTTGGACGTCTGGTGCTTATTCGCCCGGACGGGAGATGCCGAACTCTTCCGGTGAAGATTTGGTCATGCCAGCATCTTGCAGCAACCACGTGGTGCCTTGCTGCCATTTGGTCAGGAAGGCCTCGGCTTCGTCGCCCGAAATGCTCATCAAGGTAAAGCCACGGGTTTCCATCAGGTCGGTAAAGTCCGGGTTGGTCGCGGCCACGGCAAAAGCGCCTTCGAGTTTTTTGACAATCTCATCCGGTGTGCCTTTTTTGACGAAAACGCCAAAGAACGGCCCCAGGGCAGATAGGTCGCAAAGCCTTCATTGGTTTGCGTCACCGGAGCAACGCCCGGAAGGTATTCGTTTTCTTGCACATCGACCACGGCGAGGGCCTTGATTTTACCGGCGCGCACGCTTTCAATTGCAGCTCCCAAAACCGCAGGCATCACGTCGATGGCGCCCCCTTGCAGGCGGTCAATGCCGGGCCGTCACCATCGTAAGGCACAGAAATCACGTCCAGATCACCTTCGACGGTTTCGATCATCGCGGTGACAACAGAGGGCACACCGCCCGGACCTGTGGAGCCAAGGCGCACTTCACCCGGATGCTCTTTGATATATGCGATCATGCCGGCGTAATCGTCAAACGGCGCATCAGTTCCAGCCACAAGAATGGGCGTGCCGCGGGCCAGAATGTTGATCGGGTAAAGTCGGAGTAATCTTTGTCGCCAAAGCCCATGACTTTGTACAACAGCGGGTTTTCGGCACCCATCAAGATTTTGTAGCCATCGGCATCTTCGGTTGCGACATGGTTCAACGCGATTGCGCCAACACCACCTGTCATGTTCTGCAACACGATCGTGCCATCCAAGATGTCTTCCGCATGCGGCGTCACAGCGCGCATCACTGTGTCTGTAGAACCACCGGCTCCCCATTGGATGATCCCTTGGATTTCCTTAGCTGGTATTCTTGTGCCACGGCCGCAGCAGACATAAGGCTCAGTGCAGAGACTGCGCCGATCAAAAAACGTTTCATAGATGTCCTCCCATCAATGTTTTGCAGAGCCTCTGTCCTTGGCTCCCTATGCATAACAGATATGCAAATTGTGAATAACGTCAAATACCGAAACTTTGATATTATTAACATACTGTTATTTTATATTTGCCATCGCACAGTTTTGTGCGCAAAAGTGGTGTGATCTTAGGAGCTTAGCGGCTCAGTCGCTGCGAGCACCAGTTCTTTGCGAAACTGTGTTATCGCGTATTCGGCAAAGCTGGATAAAACGCGCCCCTGCTTTTTGACCACGTAGCTGCGTATGCAACTGGCCTCCTTCAGAGGGCGGCGCACGATTCCTGGCATGTACACTTCGGCAACAGAAAAGCGGTCGATCAACGCAACGCCAAGACCATGGCGCACGAGACTGACAACGGTTTGGGCGAAGCGCCCACGCATACTGTGCTGCATATCTATCCCGTGATCCAGAAACGGTTTGATGAGCAAAGCACCATAGGGGTCATCGGGATCGACCCAACAAGAGGTTCATGGACCAGATCGTGCACCGAGATTTCGTCTTTCTCCGCCAAAGGATGCCCCTCAGGCAGCACACAGACCAATGTGGTCGCGGCGATTTCTTCGGTTTCGATGCCCGGGTTGTCGACCTTGGAACTCATGATTACAAACTCTCCGCGTTCCAACAAAAGGTAGTCGACGGTCTCTTCGATCTTGAGAATGTTCAGATCGATATACAGATCGGGGAAGCGGGAACGCACGTGGCGCAGAGCACGGGCGGCGATGAACTGGGCGACGGAAGGGGCAGAGCAAAGGCGAGTTGAACGTTTTCGCCTTTTTGCAGGCTCTCAAGAGACAGTTGCAGGTTTTCAACGCCTTTATATACGGCGCGGATTTGGTCGAACACGGTCTGCGCCTCGACGGAGGGGACAAAAAGCCCGGAGCGGCGTTCAAACAGCCGCAGGTTCAGCGTTTCTTCGGTGTGTTTGATCAACCGGCTGACGCCCGGTGCCGACACGCCGAGGTACTCCGCCGCGCCCATAATCGTGCGCGCAACATGACGGCGCGAATGACTTCGATTTGTCTCAGGGTGATATCACGCATGGATGGGTCCTCATCGGGTGCTGACGCTAGGCTATGAATAACACAATGTTAATGTTGAAATATACATGATACTTGACGTTAATTCATGCAAGTATGAAAAGTCTTTCCAGTTTGGAGGAAAATATCATGACTGCTCACGCGATCCCTTCCCAAGAGACCTTCGATTTGATCGTGATCGGTCCGGTGCGGGCGGGCTGAGTGCCGCCGTGACCGCCGCGCACATGGGGCGCTCCGTTGTCGTGCTTGAGAAAGAGCCCGTGATGGGCGGGACCTCGGCCTGGTCTGGCGGATGGATTTTTGCACCCCGTAATCCGTGGCACAACGCGCGGGCATCGTCGAAGATATCGACGCGCCGCGTCAATATATTAAGGCCGTCACGGGCAACTATTACAAAGAGGAAAAGGTCGAGGCCTTTCTTGATGCAGCGCCGAAAATGGTCGCCTTTTTCGAAGACAACACCGCCCTGCAATTTGACGGCGGCTTGGTTATCCCCGACACCTATGGCCATCAGCCGGGTGCGGGCATGGGCGGGCGATCGGTGATTGCCAAACCCTTTGATGCGCGGGCTTTGGGCGCGAGCGTGAACATCCTGCGCAAGCCTCTTAAAGAGACCTCGTTCAAAGGGCATGACGATTCAATCCGGCCCTGATCTTAAGGCCTTTATGACCATGACGCGCTCCGTCAAATCCTTTGCCTATGTGACTGGCCGGGTGTTGCGACATTTTCGCGATCTCGCGCTTTACAAACGCGGCATGGATCTGCGCAATGGGCGGCTTTGATTGGACGCTTGATGAAATCGGCCAAGGATGCAGGGGTCGATCTTCGCGTGTCTCAATCCGTCTCTGATTTGGTTTTTGAAGGGGGGCGCATCACAGGCGTGCGCCTGAAGGATGGGCCAATACTGATCAGCAAATGTGGTGTCGTTCTGGCCTGTGGCGGTTACGGTCACGATCTGGCGCGTCGCGCGGAAACCTTTGAGCGCAATGACGAAAACCTGACCCTCGCCGTGCCCGCGGCAACGGGCGACGGGCTGCGGCTTGGCGAAGCTGTCGGCGCCGTGATGGATCTCAATCTGGCCAGCGCCACCGCCTATTGTCCGGTTTCGCATGTTGTGTGGCCGGACGGGTCCAAAGGCCCGTTTCCGCATATCATTGATCGCGGAAAGCCCGGTGTGATCGGGTGTTGGCCAATGGCAACCGGTTTTGCAACGAGGGCCTTGGCTATCATGATTATGTGACATCCATGATGGATGCGGTCGCGGCCGATGCCCCGGCGCGCTCTTGGCTGGTCTGTGATCATCGTTTCTTGCGTCGTTTCGGGCTAGGTGTCGTGCGGCCTGCGCCGGTGCCCTTTGGCTTGGGTCAAATCCGGCTACCTCAAAACGGGCAAGACGATTGCCAGCTTGGCCAAAGCCTGTGGCATTGATCCGTCCGGGTTGGAAACAACGGTGACGCAGTGGAATGAGGGCGCGCAGCGTGGCGAAGATCTGGCCTTTGGGCGCGGCAGCACCGCCTATATGCGCCTTCAGGGCGATCCCGAATACACCCCAAATCCGAATGTCGCCCCGATCAAGCAGGGTCCGTTTTATGCGGTGGAGGTTGTGCCGGGCAGCTTTGGCACTTTTGCTGGCCTGAGCACCGATGGATCAGCCCGCGTGTTGGACGCGCAGGGCAGGTCATCACGGGGCTTTACGCGGCAGGCACGGACAATGCGAATGTGTTTGGAGGGTTTTATCCGGCGGGTGGGATCAACCTTGGGCCTGCCATGACCTTTGGTTTTGTGGCCGGGCGTCATGCCGCCACACAGGAGATTTGATCATGCCCCGTCCCTTAAATGCCGCCCATCTTACCGCCATCGACCTTGACCCGCCGCATTTCATCGAAGCCGCCGCCAAAGCCGGGTTTGATGGCGTGGGGACTGCGGTTGTTGCGCGTGACGGACACCTCCCCCGGCTATCCGCTGTATGACGATCTCGCAATGCTGCGTGCCACCAAGGCTGCGATGGCGGCCACTGGGCTCACGGTCGGGGACATCGAGTTTCTTAAGGTGACGCCCGACACGCGGGTTGCGGACTATGAGTGGTTTGACGTGGGGGCGGACCTTGGGGCGCATCACCTGATCACTGCCCCTTATGACCCTGATCTGTCGCGATGTCCGACACGCTGTCTGCGCTGGCGGAGGCGGGTACATCGCGCGGCGTGGCGATCATTCATGAGTTTTTCCCTTGGACCAATGTGCCCGATCTCGCCACCGCGTTGCGGGTGGTGGAGGCGGCCGGACCTGAGGTCCATCTCCTGGTCGACAGTTTGCACTTTGACCGCTCAGGCTCCTCGCTTGCTCAGCTTGCGGCGATTTCGCCCGAGCGTCTTCCCTTTGCGCATCTGTGTGATGCGCTTGTGGCCGAGCACTATACAACCGATGAGTTGCTGTTCACTGCGCGTGAAGCACGGCTTGCGCCGGCGAGGGCCAGATTGATCTACGCGCTTTTGTGGAGGCTTTGCCTGACGATCTGCCACTGTCGCTTGAGGTGCCTATGGTCTCTGCGGACGGGCCGGAGGCGGTTTTGGGCCATGTGTGCGAAGTCACACGGAATTGGCTGGCTCAGGGAGCCTGATTTATCAGGGGCGGCCAGGTTAGAGGCACATCACCACGCCCAGCACGAAAAGTGCGAGGAAAACGGTTTCGGCCACGATCATCATGATGGCGGTGCCTCCCACGGCGATGATGCTACGCGGTGAGGTTTTTATCCCGACGGCCGCAATGGCAACCAAAAGCGCCCAGCCGGACAGTTGGGTCAAAAGCGAGCGCAGCACGTCTGGGATCACGCCAAGGGAGTTGAGCAAGGCCAGTACGGCAAATCCGATCAAAAACCCCGGCAGAACTTGTGGTCGATGTTTCTCGCCTGAGGCCAACGCCTGACGCACGCGCAGGGCCAGCAAAAGCA